>NZ_LUKD01000001.1:630661-943939 GCF_001592745.1 Bdellovibrio bacteriovorus | reverse complement strand
TATGCAAAACTTGGCCACTGGAAAAACAGACAACGTCGCAGAAGTCATGATCGCCGCTGAAAAAGCAGACATCGCCCTCAAAGTGATGGTGCAAGTACGTAACAAGATTATTGATGCGTACCAAGAAGTCATGAAAATGCAGGTTTGATTTAATTTATTTGAGATTTCGGTTTTAGGTCGGAGGGGTTACCTTGAACAAAATATTTGGCGGATTGGTTGTCCAGTTTAGAGAGTTCTTCAAGAATTTAGGGCCAACCAAAAGACTTTCAGTCATTGCGGTTACAGTCATAGCTGTTGTGGCTTTATTGACGATGCTTTTCATGGCATCCGGTAAAGACTATGTACCGCTTTTCACCAATATTCCGACAGAACAAGTTTCTACCATCGTTGCAAAACTGAATGAAAAGAACATCCCCTTCCAACTTCGTGACGAAGGTAAAACTGTTGCTATTCCGAAAGAGCTTCTTCATTCAACGCAAATGACGTTGATGTCTGAAATCGGCTCTCCAAAAATGGGTTCCATCGGTCTTGAAATTTTCGATAAGCAAGATTTTGGGATGAACTCTTACGCTCAGAAAATCAATTACCAAAGAGCCCTTCAAGGTGAATTGATGAGAGCGATCAACACTTTGACGGCCGTAAAACAGTCCAAAGTAATCTTGGCTTTGCCAAATAAAAAAACATTCCTTGAAGAAGGCGGCCAGGCATCAGCTTCGGTTGTGGTTGAACTTCATCAAGGTAAAGAACTTGCTCCGGAACAAGTTCGTGGTATCCGCTACCTAGTTGCGAATGCAGTTGAAGGTATGGATGCTGATAAAGTCACCGTTCTTGATGAACGTGGTAAAGTTCTGACTCGTCAGGAAAATGGCGCGACGACAGGTTCTAACGATCTTTTGGATCTAAAGGCAAAAATCGAAGGCGATCTTGAGAATCGTATCGAAGACATCCTTTCTAAAGTAGTAGGTCACGCTAAAGTCGTTGCGAAAGTGGATGCGACTTTGAATCACCGTGTGATCTCTTCGGTTGAAGAATTGGTTGATCCAGATAAAACGGCGATTCGTTCACAACAATCTGAGGAAGAATCTTTAGATGGTTCGCGTGTGAATCCAGCCGGCGTTCCGGGGTCTCGTTCGAATCTTCCAGGTGCGGAAGATCAAGGAACTGTAGGCTTCAAGCAAGACGTTAAAAAAGAAATCAAAACGACGAACTATGAAGTTCCAAAAACAGTGCGCAACATTCGTGAGGCCGCTGGGAACTTAGAGCGCGTGAGTGTCGCGGTTGTGGTTGATGGTATTGCCGTTACTAAAACAAAAGAAGACGGCACAACAGAGACGACTTACCAACCTCGCAGCGCGGAAGATCTTAAAAAGTACGAAGACCTGGTTAAAAACGCGATCGGTTTCAATACAGCTCGTGGTGACAGTGTTAAAATTGAAAGCATGCAGTTCCAACCAGAAGACTTCTCTGAAGCAGAGAAGATCTTAACGACATTGGAACGCAAGAAGTTGATCCATGCCTTGTTTAAATGGGCGTTGTTGGGATTCAGCTTGGCTCTGTTCTTCTTCATCGTGGTTCGTCCATTCATGCAGTGGATTACAGACAGCTTCCAAGACTCTGTGGAGGAAATGTTGCCTCGTACAATTGAAGAACTTGAAGAATTACAATCCGTGGATAACACGCTTCCTGGTATGTCGGCGGCTCTTCCTGTCCTGCAGGAATCAATCGATCCAGAAAAAGCGGAAAGCGAACTTCTCAAAGATCGTATCATGGCGACTATGTCACGAGACGAAGAGAAAGCAGCCAATGCCTTTGGTATGTGGCTTGTTAGGAAGGATGGCTAATGAAATTACATAAGGCCGATAATATCGAGTATGAACAGCTCAAAGGTTTTGATAAGGCCGCAATCCTTATCAACTATCTGGGTAAAGACGCTGTCAAAGTCCTTCTTCGCCGCATGGATGATGCTGACATTCGCAAACTTATCAATCAGATGAGTAAATTGCGTGTCGTTCCTGTTCACGTGACAAAGCGTGTGTTGGAAGAGTTCTATGAAATGATCTCTGAAACAGAAGATTACATCTTCTCTGAAAGCATCTCTGCCAAAGACACGATCGTCGATGCCTTGGGAGAGGAAAGAGCCCGTGGTATCCTGGGTGGTTTGAATATCACATCCGGTGGATCGCGCTCTTTGGAGTCTCTTGAAATGGTCGATGCGAAATCTTTGGCGACGTTCTTAGTGAACGAACATCCTCAGACAGTCGCTGTGATCTTGGCGCACCTAGAGCCTGAGAAAAAAGGTGAGGTTCTAAAACGTCTTCCAGAAGCCCTTCAAGCCGAAGTGGTACTGCGTATGGCGAACTTGGAACACGTAGATCCGGAATTGATTTCTGAAATCGACAAAGTTTTGAAAAACCAATTGTCCAATACGGCAACGGTCGAACAAGCCGCTTTGGGGGGTGTTCAGCCGGTGGCGGAAATGCTCAACGTTATGGACAAGAATACCGAGACGGCGATCATGTCCCGCTTGGAAGAAAAAGATCCTCTTCTTGCCGAAGAGATCCGCAAGCTCATGTTCGTTTTCGACGACGTTGTCAAAATCGACGACCGTGGTATTCAAGCGCTTCTCAAAGAAGTGCCGAACGAAAAACTTCTTCTGGCACTCAAGACAGCCAGCGAAGAGATTCGTGGAAAAATCCTCAAGAATCTTTCTCAACGTGCGGCAGATATGTTGCGCGAAGATTTGTCGAACATGGGACCTTCTCGTTTGTCAGACGTCGAGTCTGCACAACAAGAGATCGTCAACGTGGCTCGCCGCTTAGAGGCGGAAGGAAAGATCTTGATCGCAAGAGGTGGTTCAGAAGATGCAATGGTCTAATTCCAAGCTTAGTTCGGGCTCCGGGAGCTCTAACGCCTCTCTTAATGCTAAGACGAAGTCAGTTCTTCCTAAGGAAGTGGCTGAAAAGACCGTGCTTGAGTTTGTACCCGTTCGTTTCGATCTGGGTACTCCCGAGCAGGCTTTAAACTATCTTGCCGAAAAGAAAAAGGGTTCTGACTTCCGAATGAACGATGCCGTCCGTATGCAAACGGGTATTGATGATGTCGAGCAAGTCAGTGAAGAAGAAAAGGTCGAAGAAGCGGCTCTTGAAAAACTAAAAGAGATTCAAGAGGGCGCTTATGAAGAGGCTTATCGCCTAGGGTTGGAAGAAGGCCGCAAAGAGGCTTTTGAAAAAGTTTCTGCGGAAATCGCTTCGCGCATGGAAACCATGGATGTTCTTTTGAACGGCATCAAAGAAATGAAAACAGAGATGGCCGCATTCAATGAGTCTCATTTGGTCAAGTTGGCTTTCCACATGGCGGCTCGTCTGGCGAAGACGGAGCTTCAGAATAATAATGAAGTGATGATCCAAATCCTCAAAGATGCCGTCAGTCTTTCTCAAGACGAAGAAAATATCACGGTGCGCGTTTCTCCGGGACAGTTTGAATTCCTCGAGGAGCTGAAAAAAGAATCGGGCCGCGAGTTGGAATTCGTAAAGAAAATCCGTTTTGAGCCAAGTTCTGAAGTCGCCGACGGCGGTTGTATTGTTGAAACCAACTACGGTGAAGTCGATGCGCGCATTGAACAGCGTATTGAACAACTGTGGACCGCTCTTTCTGAAAACATGCCGAAAGTTAAAGACAAGGTTGCTAGCTAATGAACGAACTTGAACTGAATCTGGAGAAGTACTCTGATGTCATCAGCTCCATCCACTTGACTCGCGATAGCGGTAAAGTGACGGAAGTAAATGGCATGCTGATTAAGGGCTATCTTCCAGGTGCCAGTGTCGGAAGTATCGTGCAAATCATCCCCTCGGGTATGGATAAGTCCTTCCTGGCGGAGGTTGTTGGTTTTAAAGACAAACATGTTCTGATGATGGCCCTGAATGACATGCGTGGCGTGGCTTTGGGTTCTAAAATCATTCTGGCTCGCCAGATTGCCACGGTCCGTGCGGGTGATGAGCTTTTAGGCCGTGTGGTGGATGGCTTAGGTCGTCCTTTGGATGACAAGGGCGAAGTCGAAAATTTCCGTGAAATTCCTCTTTACAGTGAAGTGCGAAATCCTTTGGATCGTCGCCCTATTCGCGAACCTATTGACTTGGGCATTCGTGCTATCAATGGCGCATTAACCGCGGGCCTGGGCCAGCGTGTCGCTATTATGGCAGGTTCTGGTGTTGGTAAGTCTGTCCTTTTGGGGATGATGGCCCGAAACACCAATGCCGACGTGAATGTGATCGCGATGATTGGTGAACGTGGGCGTGAGGTTCGGGAGTTCATCGAACACGATTTGGGGCCGCAGGGAATGGCTCGATCTGTGGTTGTTTGTGTGACCAGTGACCAAAGCCCGCTGCTTCGTATGCGTGGAGCCTATGTGGCAACAGCCTTGGCAGAGTATTTCTGTTCTCAGGGCAAAAATGTTCTTTTAATGATGGACTCCGTCACACGTTTTGCGATGGCTCAACGTGAAATCGGTCTTAGCACAGGAGAGCCGCCTTCACAAAAAGGTTATACACCGAGTGTGTTTGCTACTTTGCCAAAACTTTTAGAGCGTGCCGGTTCTTTTGAAGGAGAAGGCAGTATCACAGGTTTCTATACGACTCTCGTTGAAGGTGACGATATGAATGATCCTATTGGGGATTCAGTTCGTTCCATCGTCGATGGACATATTGTTTTAAGCCGTGCTTTGGCGCAAAAAGGTCATTTCCCAGCGATTGATGTTATGCAAAGTGCAAGTCGGGTGATGCGAGCGGTTTCTTCGCCAGAACACGCTAAGCTCGCGCAGAAGCTCAGAGAAACCTTAGCCGTCTATAAAGACGCCGAAGATTTGATCAATATCGGTGCCTATAAGCCGGGATCAAATCCTAAGATCGATAAAGCGGTGAAAGTGATCGATGCGGTGAATGACTTCTTAAAACAAAGAGTCGAAGACCCAACAAATTTCACCCAGACCGTCCGTCAAATGCAGCAAATCCTTATGAACGCTTAAGCGTGAAGTATAAGGGCCGGAGGCCCGAAGCTGGAGTAAGCAAACATGAAGTTTAAATTTCCACTCCAAAAAGTCTTAGAACATCGTAAGATCAAGGAAAATCTGGCCCAGAAGGACTTTCAGGGGGCCATGCTTCTTTTAAACAAAGAAAACGAGCTTCTTGAGCAGATGAATGAGCAAGTGACGGGAGCGCATGCGCAAGCCGGCGCTTTAGCGCATCAGGGCGGGGCCCAAGGTCCAGCTCTGTCTCAGATTCATGAATTCTTAAAAGGGCAGCAAATCCGCATCCAGCGCCAAAAGCAAAAAGTTCAAGAAATCGAAAAATTGGTCGAGGCCAAAAGAGAGATTTTGCGACAAGCCGCTCAGGAATATAAAATTATGGAGAAGATGCGTGAAAACAAGTTCGAGGAATATCGACTTGGTAGACTTGCGCAAGACCAAAAAGACATGGATGAGCAAAGCATCCTGCGCTTTAAAGCGGTGAAGGAATCCTAAAGAATGAAAAACGGATACGATCAATTTTTCCAAAATGCACGTAAAGTCGCCGATCAACAGCAAGGTGGAATGAAGTTCAATAAAAAACCTGCAGCGACAAAATTGCATTTGGATCTTGCATCGGAAGACGTTGAGCAACAACTGCGCCGCCGTATGAAAATGTCTCAACCAAAAAGGAAGAAAAAAGCCACGATTCCTTGGAAGATGGTGGGCGTTTCTTTTATGGGTTTGATGATGGCAATCTGGGGATTCCAAAATCACGAAGAAGTCGAAAGAATTATCAAGCGCGTGGAATTTCAAATGACCGGTCAGGCCTATGCTGAAGAAGCACCGAAAGCGGCGGCAGCTGCGCCTGTGGAAAAATCCGTGGAAAGCGCTCCAGCGGCGGCTTCTATGAGTAGCGTTGAAATTGATCACCTGCAAAAATTAAATGAAAGAAAAAAAGAACTTGATGCACGTGAAGAAGAACTCAACCGTATGGAGGGGGAACTTCAAGTACAGAAAGTGGAACTGGAAAAGCGTTTGAAAGATCTTGAAGAGATGCGCGCGAAAATTTCCGGCATCCTTGAAGAACGGGTCAAGGCTGACGACCAGAAGGTCGATACCTTGGTACAGATGTACACCAATATGAAAGCGCCACAAGCGGCCAAAGTCTTTGAGACAATGGACGAGGATTTGGCAATTGAAATACTTGGTCGTATGAAAAAGAAGAACGCTGCTGATATTATGAATTTGTTAAAACCAGAGAAGGCTCAGGTTCTGTCTGAGATGTTCGCTGGCTATAAAAGACGTCCCGCAAGCGACGCAAAATAAATAAAACTTTTTCCAAGGAAGGAGGAAGGTTTGTTACAAAGTATCGTCGGACCCCCAATGGTGGGTGCGACCGATTTGAGGTCTCAACCGGAAAGAACGGTGGATAAAGACTTCAAAGGTTCCGGCTCCGAATCTTCATTCGGCAAGGCCCTCGAAGACAAGATGTCTGCAAAGAGCCCGAAAGAATCGAAGGAAGTGAAAGAGTCACCGCAGAAGGAAACTCGGCAGAAAGAGGAAAAAGAACCTCAGCAAGCCAAGGCCGAAGCGAAGAAGGAACAACCGGTCGACAAAACCGAAGGGAAGATAGCCAAGAAGGCAGTTCGACAGCAGGCAATTCAAGAGTTCATGGACTCATTCGAGAGTGAATTCCAAATCCCTCCCACACGACTTGTGGAGGCGATGGCCCAGCTGGACGACAAGCAACTTACACAATCTCCCGAGGTAACAGCGGAAGCTGTGATTGATCAATTGGGTTTAAGCGAAGCAGACGCTGAAAAAGCGCAGGCCATGTATGCCGCTTTGCTTGTGCAACTCAGTCAGATGCCAACACAGCAACAACCCAAGCCGACACCAGAAATGGTGACGGGTGGCGCTGGTATGACTCAACAAAACATGCAAATGCGTGTGGCGACGGCTCAAGGCAAGCAAGATGCTTTGACCGCTTCCGTAGATCGCATGAATAAAAAGTTTTGGACGACCCCAGAGCAGCAAACTCCACCCACGGCAATGCCGTCCTTGGACGCGGCTTTAGCGCAAAATCTGAACATAGATGAAGAGTCTATGTCAGCGGCGTTAGACCAGGAAGTTCCAATGGAAGCGCCGCCGGTGATGGAAATGCCTGAAGCTCCGGCCAACGCAAAGCCATTGCCTGAATTGCCACCGCACTTAAAAGGCCAAATGAATGAGACGATGTCTCCGGCCTTGTTGGCGGCACTCGCGGCGAAACAAGCGGCGGCGAAAGCTCAAGGTGCTGAAGGGCAACCAGCGGCGGAACAAGCTCCTGAGTTGATGAATGAGTTCCAACAGGTAGCGCAAGCTCCTAAACTTGAAAAGCCTCAAGCATTGCTTGCCGGACAAGTTCCGCAGGCGAATGCCAAGATGGCCAATCAGGAATTCTTCCAAAACCAATCTCAGGGACAAATGATGCAACAGAATTCGCAGAATCTGGCGCAACAGGGAATGTCCTCTGAAAAAGAAAGTGCATTGACGAAACTGACGACGAAAAGTGCGGATTTCAAATCCAGCCTTTCCGGTCTTGAAGCGGTTCATGCTCAGCCTATCAAGGGCGAAGCTTTGGGTCTGCCTCAAGCAACACCTGTAGCCGCAGCTGCAGCGCCAACGCCCGTCAATCAAGCTGAGAACGAAGCCGCAGTGAAGCAGCTCATGAATCAAGCCCAATATCTTATTAAAAAAGGTGGCGGGGAGATGAAAGTTCAAATGACTCCAGAAGGCATGGGAACCATTCATCTGAAAGTGATGCTTCAAGACGGTAAAGTGAACATGCAGATGTCAGCAGATACTCAAGAGGCTAAGAAGGCGATTGAGTCTAGTCTAGCTGAACTGAAAACCAGTCTTGCTGCTCACAAGCTCTCAATGGAAAATGTAAAGGTGGATGTTGTGAATTCAACGTCTGCGGATACAGCGATGCAAAACCAAACCAATAACAACGGCAATCAGCAGCGTGATCAAGCTCGCCAGTTCTGGAACCAGTTCAACGAAAACTTCGGTTCACAAGGACGTCGCGAAGGTTACTCTGAAATGCCAAACTTAAAAGGTTATGGAATGCGCAATCGCGATCCACTTCAACCGATCGAAACTTCCAGCACCGCTCGAAGTTCCCGCAAAGTTGAAGGCAAAGGCAGCGGATTAAATCTTGTAGCTTAAGGGCGTGAGCCCGCTGGGCGGTAGCACGCAGAGCTGAAGCGCCGTCAGGCGCGGAAGCTGAAGCAGCAAGAAACTTTTTAGAAGGAGACCTCAATGGCAGTCATGAGTACCAAACTAGGAGTCAACGCATTCGGCGCAACAACTACGAAAGCCGAAAACGTGGGTGCTTCTAACATCAGTGCTCTCGATAAAGATAAACTTGGCGGCGAAAACGTCGGCGAAGTTTTAAATAAAATCGTTGATGCCAATTGGACGGATCCAGCGAAGAAAGCCCGTACAACGGGGAATCCCAACTTGGATAAAGATGCTTTCTTCAAGTTGATGCTGACGCAAATGAAAAACCAAGATCCGACGAATCCAATGAAGAGTCACGAGATGGCGGCACAGCTTGCAAACTTCTCGTCTCTAGAGCAAATGCAGAACATGAACAGAACATTGGAAGAATTGAAAAACGGACAGAAACCAACAGAAAGTTTCCAAGCGTTGAACTTGATCGGCAAAGCTGTATCAGGTGATTCTTCGAAAGTTGTTCGTGGCGTGAATGATAAAGAACACGATTTCAAATTCAATCTTCCAATGGAAGCGGCGGAAGTGAGTGTGAAAGTTCGTGATGCCGAAGGAAACATTGTTCGTTCATACAACCTCAAAGGTTTGAAGCCAGGTGAAAACAAACTGACTTGGAACGGTGAGGATGAAAAAGCAATGAAAGCTCCTCCGGGAGAATATCAATTCATCGCAGAAGCAAAAACAGGCGATGGCAAAAAAATGGGATTGAAAACAGACTTCGAAGGAATGATCACAGGCGTGAGTTATTCACCAGAAGGCCCTGTTCTTCACGTGGGAAATCAGGCGATTCGTTTCTCTGACGTGAAAAAGATCACAGACCCTCGTCTTATGAGTAACGACCAGAAAATAAATGATGTTACAAACCTAGACTTGAAGAAAGATGATGCCCTAGGACAAACTGAAAAAGAGGGGAATGTTGTTCAACAAACATCTTCCACTGCTAGCGCTCCTACGGCAAAATCGAATATCATGAAGAATGTGGGTTTGTCCCGCGACATGATGGAGAAGATCGCTAAGGAGACAGCGAAGTAATGGTAGATTTAAAGAAGATACAAACATTCGATCAACTTGTTCCGAGCCAGCCAGGGAAGATAAAACAACCTGACTTGGGTAAGGGACCTTCCTTCAAGGACACCTTGAACAACATCTCGGGCGTAACGCCTCAGAATGTTGGACAAGTAAATCCTCAAGGCCTTGCCAAGGCTGTTGAAGGAGTGAAGTTCTCGAATCACGCGATTGAGCGCATGAGAACTCGGGGGATTAGTTATTCACCTGAGGACATCACGAAGCTGCAAGACGCGATCTCGAGAGCGGCGGCGAAAGGTTCCAAGGATTCATTAGTGTTAATGAATGACTCGGCACTGATCGTCAGCGTGAAGAATAATACCGTTGTGACGGTGATGGATAAGAATGCATTGAAAGAAAATGTATTCACGAACATCGACTCAACAGTAGTTATCTAGAACGCCCGCGGACGCGGAAGAGGCCGAAGAGCGGAGCTCGAAGGCTGAACTGGTTCGCAAAGAAGTTAACAGAGTGGACGGGCTTAGTTAGCTTTTGTTTGAAAAATTAAATAATTTTAGGGCTGGTCCTCGTAGAGGAGGCCCTCCAAACGGCGGATTCCGATTGAAGACGCCAACGACATGGAGGTCACATGGGTATTCTTTCATCTCTTTACACGGGTGTGTCTGGTATGACTGCGCAAGGCGAGGCTTTGGGCGTTATCGGGGACAACATCGCCAACGCGAACACTATCGGTTTCAAAGCAAGCCGTGCAGAATTCCAAGACATTATTTCTAAAAACTTAAAAGGTATTCTTGGTGGTAACCAAATCGGTCGCGGTGTGAAGATCGGTGCAGTAAACCCAATCTTAACTCAAGGTAACATCGACGCTACAGAAAAAGTCACTGACTTGGCGATTTCTGGTGACGGTTACTTCAAAGTAAAAGGTTCCGATGGTGAATCTTTCACTCGTGACGGTTCTTTCCACTTTGACCGTGAAGGTTACTTGGTAACGAACGACAATCAAAGAGTTCAAGGTTTCTCGACAGACGAGAAGGGCAATATCGTTAACAAAATGACAGATATCAAATTCCCTCGAGCTTTGATCCCAGCGAAAGCTACAAAAGAATTGAAATTGGATTTGAACTTAGACTCGCGCATGGAAGCGACTAAGAAATTTGATATCAAAGATCCATATTCTACCTCTCACTACTCTACAGGTGTAGAGATGTATGACTCTCAAGGTAACAAACACTTGGTAAGCTTCTTCTTCAATAAAGTGGCTGATCGTGAGTGGGAATTCAAAGGTTTGGTTGACGGTAAAGAAGTGACTGGTGGCGAAGACGGAGCATTGTCTCAAGTTGTTGCTGGTAAATTGACTTTCACAGTTGACGGTAAATTGGATTCACAAGAAGTGACTGACTCTGCATTCAACTTCAAGGGCGGTGCTCTTCAGGGTCAACAAGTTAAGATCAACTTCGGTGACGCTATTAAAGATGGCGGTAAAGGTTTGGAAGGTACTAAGCAGTACGGTAAAAACTCGGACTTGATCTCTTGGAACCAAGACGGAGCGGCGGCAGGAACAATCACTGGCTTGTCATTCAATGATGAAGGTATCTTGACTGCGGTTTACTCGAACGGACAAGCTTCTGACCTTGCTCAGATCGCTCTTGCGAAATTCGAAAATCCGGAAGCCCTATTCAAAGTTGGTAACAATCGTTTGAAAGAATCTAGAGACTCTGGTGCTGCTTCTTTGGGTGGCCCGGGTTCAGCAGGCCGCGGTAAGTTGTTCGCAAAATCTCTTGAGAGATCTACTGTAGATTTGGCGACTGAATTCGTAAACATGATTCAAAATCAACGTGGTTTCCAAGCGAATGCGAAGACAATCACGACGACAGATGAACTTTTGAACGAGGTTATCCAGCTTAAGAGATAATAATCTGATCTAAAAACCTAATGACCATGTCGAACGGGCTCTCTGACCAGGAGCCCGTTTTTTTATTTTTCGCGCCTCGCCGTAAATGCGAAATCTCATTTATGCAATCCTGATTACGGCACAGTTTGATTTTAAGTTTGCAATCCAAAATGAGACGTCCGTTAAATGTATGTAATAATGCTGTGTTTACGGGGTTTTATTACATTTCCGACTTTTGTTTAGAGACAAACCTGTTATATCCTTGGGCTCAGAAATAACATGAACGTAACAAAGGTGACTCTGTATGAGATGCTTAGTAGTTGAAGACGATAACGAAATCGCAACGATCGTGAAACAGGGCTTAGGGGAACTTGAAGGCGAAGTGGAAGTTGAAGCTAACGGCCGCCGCGCTTACGAGAGAGCTTTGACAAATCATTACGACATCATCGTACTTGATCTAATGCTTCCTGAGATGGACGGTTACACATTCGCAAAGTCTTTGCGCGAAAAAGAAGTGAACACGCCAATCTTAATCCTTAGCGCCTTGCGCGAATTAGACGACCGTTTGAAAGGTTTAAGCATGGGTGGCGACGACTACCTTACAAAACCTTTTGCAATGGCTGAGTTGCAAATCCGCGTTAAAAATCTTTTGAAGCGCGCGCAAAAAGCTTCTGAAGTGACTCAATTGGTTTTCCAAGATTTGAAGTTGAACCGATTGAATCGTGAAGTGGTGCGTGCGGGTCGCAAGTTGGATCTACAAGAAAGAGAATTCGTTCTTCTAGATCTATTCATGAGCAATCCAAATAAAATCATCGGAAAACAAACGATCCTTAAGGAAGTTTGGAATTATGATTTCGATCCACAAACAAACGTGGTAGACGTATTGGTATGCCGTTTAAGAAACAAGTTAGAGAAGGATTTCCCTACACGACTTATTTATACGGTCAGAGGTGTAGGATATGTTCTTAAGTCGTCTTAAGCCGACTCTTTTCCGAATCAGCACTAAATTGACCTTAGCGTACTCTTTAGTGCTGATCCTTAGTTCCACCGTCATATTTAGCTTCCTTTACTTTCAAATAAGTCAGGCCCTGCAAAATCAGGAACGACTGGTATTGGAAGCTAAACTCGAAGAATACCGAAATCGTATCGAAATGCGCGGGCTCAAAGAGCTGACGGACTATTTTTCTTATGTTCCTGGTTACGATCAGAATGCCGCTTTGCTTGTGAGTTTAGTAAACCCGCGGGGCGACGTCCTTTTTCTTCATGAACCTATTGCTGGTTCGAATGTGGATTTTGAGGATGTGAAGTCCGAGGTTATTAACCAGAAGTCGCCCCATTTTGATTTCGTCATGCCCGAAGCAAAAGGAAACGACAGTTTGTTGATTTTCGGCAGAACTTTGAAAGATGGAAATCGCCTTTTCGTCGCAAAAAGCACTGAAGGACTGGGCGTTCAATTGCGCAATCTGCAAAAAATTTTCTGGTGGTTGCTTTTACCTGTGGCCTTGGTGGGTTTCTTAGGGGGCTTGTTCCTTTCTAATAAAACGCTCAGCCCTGTCCGGGAGCTTTTGACTTCAATGAAAAAAATTGAAGGTGGCTCTTTATCGACACGTGTACCGATTGGTGGCAGTGACGACGAATTAGAAGAGCTCAAAATTCTTTGTAATAAGATGCTCGATAAGATCGAAAATCTGGTGAACGGATTGAAAGAGGCCTTTGATCACCTAGCTCACGATATTCGTACGCCGGTGACACGCTTGCGGGGTCGTGCCGAACTGGCATTGCAAGCTGAAGGTGATATCGAAACTTATCGTGAAGCTTTACAAAGCTGCTTTGAAAACTCAGATAAGATTCTTAACTTCCTGCAAGTTCTTACAGATATTACTGAAGCAGAAAACCGCAGTAAAAAACTGAAGCTTGAAAAGAAGTTTATCAGTCAGTTGGTTGAGGAAATCATGAGTTTGTACGAGATGGCTTTTGAAGAAAAAGACATCAAGATCAGCGTAAAGCTGGATGCTCACGATTGGGCCATGGTTGATGCCCGTCTGATTAGTCGAGTGATTGCCAACCTTTTGGATAATGCCCATAAATACACGCCTTCTGGCGGTGAGGTGTTGATTGAAACTATCAATCAAACTGAAAACGTCATATTGCGTGTGACAGACACGGGACCTGGTATTGCGCCTGAAGAGCATGCCGCGATTTTCCAAAAACTGTATCGCAGTGATAAGAGCCGTTCTGAATATGGTATGGGGTTGGGTCTGACATTTGTTAAAGCCGTTGTCGAAGCTCATGACGGAAAGGTCTCTGTCCGAAGTCCTGTGAAGGATGGAAAGGGCACAGAATTCGAAGTTCTTTTGCAAAAGATGTCTTAATAAAGCGCATTGGGTGCGCTTTATTCTGTCGTCTCAATCTGCTTTGTAGTAAACTTAGTTTAAATTCGAATACCAAGGGTTTTGCGGAAGAGTTTCGCAAAAGTTTTTTGATGGTAGGGTCGCCATCCTTTCTAGAAAGGATGCCCCTATGGAGCTTGGTGAAAAGTTCTTAAATCTTCTATTTATATTTATCCCGCTGATTTTCTTTGTATCACTTTTCTTTTATATGGAGTCTCGTCGGAAATCCAAAGGGGGCTCGGCCCGAGACTCGAAACATCGCTAATAAGAGATTTCAACGACCTGTACGTCCACGGTGCGGGTCGATGGATTTCCCTGGGCGTCTGTTGTTGGGACTTGCTGGCGATATATTTTCTGGCTCATTTGCGGTGAGATCGAATGCTTACCTTGCCTATAGTAAGTTTGTAAAACATTGACGTTTTTGCCATTGGATTTAAAGGCGAAATGAATACTGTCGACATCGCGTAGGTCCACATCGAAATGGATAACACCGTTTTGTGAAAGGACGGACGCGATCTTTTGTCCATTCATTAGAACATCAATGACAGCACCATTTACGGCATCTGTGAGAACACTCAAAGACTTCACGCTTTGTAAGTCTGTAGGGCTTGTAGGCGCGCCTGAAGATGTTTTTCCCGCGTCGACGATGGTTAAGGATACGCCAATGCTTCCTGACGTAGTCCCAGCCTGAACAAACAAGGATACGAAAAGAACAGTGATGAAGGCTGGAATACAGAATTTCATGGAACAAGCTCCGTTTCTGAGAGGTTTGAATGTGTTTCAACGAAGGAGCAATCACCGTGCCCGGCTGCGAGATATTAAGAAGATCTGGAGGCTTGTTTCAGAGTATAAAAACCAAAAAATGCGCATTTTTTGGCAATGCTTATAAAACTTAAACATATTTAGCCTCTTTATGGGCAAATAGGTGTGTCGATCAGACGCTTTATACGAAGTTACCAAACCTGACTTCCTAACAAATTTGGTAATCGAAACACTTGGAACAATACCTGCTAAACCCTTCCTGAATCTCAAAATAAAAGGATGGTTTATGAAAAGTTCAGTAGTTACAGTTTTGGGTTGTCTTCTTTTTACGCTCTCTGCCTTTGCGCAGGAGTCAGGAAATCGTAGCTGTCTAGAGCCTTGCACTTCTAAAAGAGATTTCCCCTACTTCGCGCACACAACGACAGGCATAGATCACGGCTACGACATGACGATAAAAAAGGAAATTGTTGGTGATGCTCAAATTAAATTTTCGCTGATCGTTGAAGGCGCAGAAGTCGGGATGCCACAGAGCTCTTTGATTTCATTGTCACGTACCGAGGATCTGCTTATGTTCCGTATGGTGAATTATAAGTACGATAAGAATTGGCAAAAACCCGATGATTTCCAAGGCAGCATCGCCCTTAAAATTTCATTGGTGCGTGGCGAAGAATTGCTCACGTCGCAAGTTATTCCTTTTGCTGCAGACACAGTGGCTGAACAATTTTTTGTGGATGAGCCACGCGAAATTATTTTGCAGTCCGAAACAGCTTCTGCAAAACTCACGACTGAGTTGATTGCTGCAGGAGGAATGAAATGTCGCTGGAAGCTGATTTCCTCTGGGACGATGTATTGTGATCCTCTAAAATAGATCTCTCGCTCCAAGATTTCCCTTCTTGGAGCTTTCAAGTTACGCGTTGGTAATTGACCCCGTGTAGCCCACAGAATTAAATCCTCGTAAGAATTTGTGTTTTGTCTACATGTTTAAATTCCCATAATGTTTATTCGAAGATGTCTCGAACTAAGGAGAGATCTTGTGGCTAAGCTTGATACTCATGTAGAAGCAAAAAGTCGTTCCGGAAAAAAGAATTCTAAAACACCTGTGAAGCCGATGAAGATGAAAGAGTTTTCGTCAGTCGACAAAAAAAATGTCGCACCGTCAACCTTTCTGAATTTTGAAATGCCAACAGACACAAACCCCAAAGAACAACTGCGCCAGCTTTTGTTCACGGTAAAAGCCGTGCGACGTGGTGACTTCGCGGTGAGAATGCCGGTGGGGCAAGAGGGTATCATTGCTGAAATCGGTGAAGTCCTCAACGATATCATCGAGCTTAACGAAAATATGGCCAACGAATTCGTCAGAGTTCGAAGCACCGTCGGTCTTGAAGGTAAGATGAACGAACGTGTGTCGATGGGGTCGGTGCGCGGCGCCTGGGCGACAAGTGTAGACTCTGTGAATCTTCTTATCGGGGATCTGGTACAGCCGACACAAGAGGTCGCGCGTGTCATCACCTCCGTGGCAAAGGGCGACTTGTCACAGAAGATGTCCTTAGAAATTGAATCCCGCGCGGTCAAAGGGGAGTTCTTGCGTATCGGTACCACGGTGAATGCCATGGTGGACCAGTTAAATTCATTTGCCTCTGAGGTTACGCGTGTTGCGAAAGAGGTGGGTACGGAAGGAAAACTGGGCGGACAAGCGGACGTTCGCGGTGCTTCAGGTATTTGGAGAGACTTAACAGATAACGTAAACAGCCTTGCGGGTAACTTGACGGACCAGGTTCGTAACATCGCCAAAGTAACAACAGCCGTAGCCAAAGGGGACTTGTCGCAAAAGATCACGGTTGATGCCAAGGGCGAGATCTTCGAGCTCAAAAACACTATCAACGTCATGGTGGATCAGCTTTCATCATTCGCCGCCGAGGTAACGCGTGTTGCGAAGGAAGTAGGTACGGAAGGTCGTCTGGGTGGTCAGGCCGACGTAAAAGGTGTGTCTGGTACCTGGAAAGATTTAACAGACAACGTAAATGGTCTTGCGAATAATCTAACAGCGCAAGTACGTAACATCGCGAAAGTAACAACGGCGGTTGCCAACGGTGACTTGTCACAAAAAATCACGGTCGATGCGCGCGGTGAAATCTTAGAGCTTAAAAATACCATCAACGTGATGGTGGATCAGTTGAACTCGTTCGCAGCCGAAGTGACTCGTGTCGCGAAGGAAGTGGGTACTGAAGGTCGTCTGGGTGGTCAGGCCGACGTAAAAGGTGTGTCTGGTACTTGGAAAGACTTAACAGATAATGTGAATGGTCTTGCGAATAACTTAACGGCGCAAGTACGTAACATCGCCAAAGTAACAACAGCCGTAGCAAATGGTGACTTGTCACAAAAGATCACGGTTGACGCCAAAGGTGAAATTCTTGAACTGAAAGACACCATCAACACAATGGTGGATACGCTTCGCTCATTCGCAGCGGAGGTAACACGTGTTGCGAAAGAAGTTGGTACCGAAGGAAAACTAGGTGGTCAGGCCGACGTAAAAGGTGTTTCTGGTACATGGAAAGACTTAACTGACAATGTGAACGGACTAGCCGGGAACTTAACAGCTCAAGTGCGTAACATCGCTAAAGTTACCACCGCGGTGGCGACAGGGGACTTGTCACAAAAGATTACGGTCGATGCTAAAGGCGAAATCCTTGAATTAAAAAATACAATCAACACGATGGTGGATCAGTTGAACTCATTCGCTGCCGAGGTGACTCGTGTCGCGAAAGAGGTTGGTACTGAAGGTAAACTGGGCGGACAAGCCGAAGTTCGCGGAGTTTCTGGTACGTGGAAAGACCTCACAGACAACGTAAATAGCTTAGCGGGTAACTTAACAGACCAAGTACGTAACATCGCGAAAGTAACAACCGCCGTTGCTAAAGGCGACTTGTCACAAAAAATTACGGTGGATGCTAAGGGCGAGATCTTTGAGCTTAAAAATACAATCAACGTCATGGTGGATCAGTTGAACTCATTCGCAGCCGAGGTGACTCGTGTCGCGAAAGAGGTGGGTACTGAAGGTAAACTGGGCGGACAAGCCGAAGTTAAAGGTGTTTCCGGTACTTGGAAAGACCTTACTGATAACGTGAATGGTCTAGCCGGAAACTTAACAGCGCAAGTACGTAACATCGCTAAAGTTACGACGGCGGTCGCAAAAGGTGACTTGTCACAGAAAATCACGGTTGATGCCAAAGGCGAGATCTTCGAATTAAAAAATACAATCAATACGATGGTGGATCAATTGAACTCATTCGCTGCCGAGGTGACTCGTGTGGCGAAAGAAGTAGGTACTGAAGGTAAACTGGGTGGACAAGCGGAAGTTCGCGGAGTTTCTGGTACATGGAAAGACTTAACTGATAACGTCAACAGCCTTGCCGGAAATCTAACCGCGCAAGTACGTAATATCGCGAAAGTAACAACAGCCGTTGCAAAAGGTGACCTGTCTCAGAAGATCACCGTTGATGCCAAGGGTGAAATCCTAGAGCTGAAAAATACAATCAACGTGATGGTGGATCAGTTGAACTCATTCGCTGCCGAGGTGACTCGTGTGGCGAAAGAGGTTGGTACTGAAGGTAAATTGGGCGGACAAGCGGAAGTAAAAGGTGTTTCGGGTACGTGGAAAGACCTTACAGATAACGTAAATGGTCTTGCAGGAAATCTAACAGCTCAAGTTCGTAACATCGCCAAAGTAACAACAGCCGTTGCAAAAGGTGACCTGTCTCAGAAGATCACCGTTGATGCCAAGGGTGAAATCCTAGAGCTGAAAAATACAATCAACGTGATGGTGGATCAGTTGAACTCATTCGCTGCCGAGGTGACTCGCGTGGCGAAAGAGGTTGGTACTGAAGGAAAACTAGGTGGACAAGCCGATGTTAAAGGGGTGTCTGGAACTTGGAAAGACTTAACGGATAACGTGAACTTCATGGCATCAAACTTGACCATGCAAGTCCGTGGTATCGTGAAAGTCGTAACTGCTGTTGCCAATGGTGATTTAAATCAAAAATTCGTTCTTGAAGCAAAAGGGGAAGTGGCCGCTCTTGCGGAAACGATCAACTCAATGACAGACACGCTACGTACATTCGCGGATCAGGTATCCACGGTCGCACGTGAAGTGGGTGTCGAAGGTAAACTGGGAGCACAAGCCCACGTACCTGGTGTTGCCGGTACATGGAAAGACTTAACAGATAACGTAAACTTCATGGCCTCGAACTTAACAAAACAAGTTCGCGGTATCGTGAAGGTCGTTACTGCCGTTGCCGAAGGTGATTTAAATCAAAAATTCGTTCTTGAAGCAAAAGGGGAAGTGGCCGCTCTTGCTGAAACGATCAACTCAATGACAGATACTCTTCGTACATTCTCTGATCAGGTAACGACAGTTGCTCGTGAGGTGGGTATCGAAGGTAAACTGGGCGGACAGGCGAAAGTTCCGGGCGCTTCGGGTACTTGGAAAGATTTGACCGACAACGTGAATCAGCTTGCCGGAAACTTAACAACACAAGTTCGTGCGATCGCGGAAGTATCGACAGCGGTAACAAAAGGTGATTTGACTCGTTCAATCACGGTGGAAGCACAAGGAGAGGTTGCGGCCCTTTCTGAAAATATCAATCAGATGATCTCAAATCTGAAAGACACGACTCAGAAAAACCAAGAGCAAGACTGGTTGAAAACGAACCTCGCGAAGTTCTCTGGAATGATGCAAGGGCAGCGTTCCGTGACTTCAGTCGCGCAGTTGATCATGTCCGAGCTGACTCCATTGGTGGACGCTCGTCATGGAACATTCTTCATGGCAGAAAATGAAGGCAATGAAACTGTCTTGAATTTGATTGCGAGCTACGCTTTCACTGAAAGAAGAAATGTTTCTAACAAATACAAACTTAAAGAAGGTCTGGTGGGTCAGTGCGCGTTCGAGAAAAAACGCATTCTTCTGATCTCTCCACCGGATGACTATGTAAAAATCAGTTCCAGCATCGTGGAAGAAAAGCCACGCAATGTGATTGTTCTTCCAGTTCTGTTTGAGGGAGAGCTGAAAGCCGTTATTGAATTGGCTTCCGTCATTCCGTTTACTCAGAACTATATCAACTTCCTGGATCAGTTAATGGATTCGGTCGGCGTTATCCTGAACATGATCTCTTCAAGTATGAGAACAGAGGAACTTCTGCAAGAGTTGAAACGTTCCAATGCCGAACTGGAAGCGCAAGCAAAAGAGCTCGAAGAAAAGGCGAAACTTTTGGAAGTCAAAAACCAAGAGGTCGAACTGGCGTCTCGTTCACTCGAAGAAAAAGCAGAACAACTGTCACTTATTTCGAAGTACAAGTCCGAATTCTTGGCGAACATGTCCCACGAACTTCGCACGCCGCTTAATAGCTTGTTAATCCTGTCAAAAACATTGGCGGATAATAAGGATAAGAACTTAAGTGCGGAACAGGTGAAATTTGCAAGCACGGTCCATTCAGCCGGACAAGACTTGTTAGCATTGATCAACGAGATTCTAGATCTATCAAAAGTGGAAGCTGGAAAAATGCCAGTCACGCCAAAGGCAGTTCCACTCAAAGAGGTTCAAGAATACATCGAGCAGACGTTCCGTCCGGTGGCAGAGCACAAGGGTCTGGAGTTTGTTATCGAAACCAGCACGGACCTCCCGAAAAACATGTATACGGATGAAAACCGTCTGCAACAGATTTTGAAGAACCTTTTGTCGAATGCTTTTAAGTTCACTGAAAAAGGACAAGTGAAGCTGGAAGTTGTTTGGGACAAAACGCGCACTGGATATTCCAGCGAAGGCAGCAAATCTAAAGGAGCGATGGTCTTCCGAGTAACCGATACCGGTATCGGTATTCCATTAGAAAAACAGAAATTGATCTTCGAAGCCTTCCAACAAGCTGACGGCACAACAAGTCGTAAATATGGTGGAACAGGTTTGGGTCTGACGATCAGTCGAGAAATCGCTCGCCTCTTAGGTGGTGTTATCGAAGTGCAAAGTCAGCCAGGTGTAGGCAGTAGCTTTACTCTGGTTCTTCCATTGAAGTACACGGGTGCGGAAGCGCAGAATGTAGGCATTCAGGCAGACGAAAGCACTCAAGCTCTGCCACTCCCAGTTGAAGCTGACTTTACCGGTCGTAAAGTTCTGATTGTCGATGATGACGTCCGTAACGTTTTTGCCCTTTCAAGTGTGCTAAAAATGCGCGGTATGAATGTGGTTTTTGCAGAAAACGGCAAACAAGGAATTAAGGTTCTTACTGAAAATCCGGATACGGATTTGGTATTGATGGACACGATGATGCCAGAAATGGACGGATTGGAGGCCACCCGCGAAATCCGTGCGCTTCCTCAGTTTGCAAATTTGCCAATCATTTCATTGACGGCGAAAGCAATGAAGGGCGACAGAGAGAAGTGTCTCGAAGCCGGAGCTTCAGACTACGTCACGAAGCCTGTTGACGAAGCACATTTGTTATCAGTCATGTACTCTTGGTTACCGAATAAAGAAAAAATGAACTAATTATGCGCAAAGATCAGAGCCTCGTAGACATTTTAATAGTCGATGATCGTATCGACGGCCTCATCACTCTGGAGGCCGTCCTTGATATGCCCGGCGTGAATTTGGTCAAGGCCCAATCGGGTCGTGAGGCTTTGGATCTTTTAAACCTTTATGATTTCGGCGTGATTCTGTTGGATGTGCAGATGCCAGAGCTTGATGGTTTTGAAACAGCAGCTTTGATTCGCAAGCACGAAAAATACAAACTGACGCCGATCATTTTTGTAACTGCTATCAATAAAGACGAGCGCTATATCTATCGCGGCTATGAAGCCGGTGCAGTGGATTATATTTTTAAGCCATTCGAACCTCAGATTTTGCGTTCGAAAGTCAGCGTCTTCATCGAGCTCTTCAAAAAAAATCGTCAATTGCAAGCGCAAGCCGAAACCATTCGTGAAAGCGAACGTCGCGAGCGCTATCTGCGTCTTACCGAGTTGGAAAATGAAAGTCTGAAACGATACCGCAATCTTGCGGATGCCATTCCCCATATGGTGTGGCGTGCGCGTGGGGACGGAACTTTGGATTATTTCAATAAAGGTTGGAGTGATTACACCGGCCTTTCTTTAGAAAAAAGTTTCGGAAGTGGATGGCAAACAGCGTTTGTCGGTGAAGATCTGACAAACTTCCTAAAAACCTGGATGCAGGCTATGGCAGACGGAAGTTCATTCGAATGTGAATGCCGCATCACCAAACACGACGGCGAGCAACGTTGGTTCTGGGTAAAGACAGTTTCCGAACTTAATCAATTTGGCCAAGCACAGAATTGGTTAGGCACTTGTACTGACATTCATGATCGTAAGATGGCAGAGATCCGACTGATTCAGGCTGAAAAGGAAGCCAAAGCGGCGAATCTTTCTAAAACCAGTTTCCTTGCTAATATGAGTCATGAAATTCGCACACCTATGAACGCTATCCTGGGCTTTACAGAGTTGATGTTGGAACCCAATCAAACGTCGGAAGATCGCATTGATTGCATTCATACCGTGCAAAGAAATGCCAGCCAGCTTCTTAAAATCATTGACGAGATTTTAGATATTTCGAAAGTTGAATCTGGACACATGACGATTGAACATGTCGAAGTCAATATGTCTGCATTGCTGGAAGATTTAAAGAATCTATTGAATCTTCAGGCCGCCGATAAGGGTTTGAATTTTGAAATTAATTTGATGAACTCGATTCCGCAGGCCATTTATTCAGATCCGACTCGTTTAAGACAAATTCTTTTAAATCTTGTCGGAAACGCTTTGAAGTTCACCAGTCACGGATTTGTTCACCTAGATGTGCAGTGGCAAAATGATGAAATGAGATTTTTGATTTCTGATTCGGGGGTAGGTATCGCTCCTGAACATGCTTCTAAATTATTCCAACCCTTTGTTCAAGAGGACGGTTCTACGACACGCAAATTTGGTGGAACTGGTTTGGGTCTTGCATTGTCTCGTCAACTTGCGCGCGCCATGGGTGGTGATGTGAAATTGGAAGAAAGCAAGCAGGGCAAGGGCAGTAAATTCCTCGTAACGATTCATGCGGAACCGGTGAATAGAAAGAGCCTGATCTCGAACTTAGAATTCGGTATTCAAAGAAAAAGAAAAAGCATCTCTGAGATCAGCGATGGTCGTTTGAAAGGCATGAAAGTTCTTTTGGTAGAAGATGTTCTAGATAACCAAGCATTAATGGTTCACTTTCTAAATATCGCTGGCGCCCAGGTGGATGTCGCCAACAATGGACAAGAAGGCATCGCAAAGGCCCTGAAGGGCAAATACGATGCGGTTTTAATGGATATTCAAATGCCATTGATGGACGGCTACGAGGCGACACGTCTTTTAAGAGCTCAAAATTTTAAAGCTCCCATCATTGCTCTTTCGGCCCATGCTCTGCGTGAAGAAAGAGAAAAAAGTATCAGTGCCGGTTGCACGGAACATCTTGCTAAGCCGGTCGAATTCAACGTTCTGATTGAGCATCTTTCGAAGTTCAATCCTAATAAACCTAAGGAAGGGGATGCTCATGTCCGGTGAGATACCTGATGATATCCGTGAATTTATTCGACGGTATATCAGCTCGGTTTCTCTGTTAGAAGTTTTACTGTTGATGAAGCGGGATTCTACGAAAGCGTGGCGCGCGGAAGACATTAGTTCTGAAATGCGAACGAACGTATCCTACGCCTCATCACAGCTTGCAGAGTTGGCGGCGGCAAAATTAATTGTAAATAATGGCGAGGGCTATGAATTCCCTGCCCATTCAAAACAAATGGATATTCTGAACCGATTGGAAGAGCTCTATGCCAATCGTCGTTCATCCGTTATCGGATTCATTTACTCACAACCTATTGATAGCATCCGTGACTTCGCGAATGCTTTTAAAATCAAGAAAGACTAGTTATGGCATTCGTCGTCTATCTTCTTTGTTCGATTATGAGTACCTTCTGTGCCTTTATGCTGATGCGCGCTTACCTTAGCAACCGCACACGACTTCTTTTCTGGAGCAGCGCCTGTTTTGTCGGAATCGCTTTAAACAACATTTTACTTTCGGTCGATTTTCAATTGGGACCCAGTTATGACCTGTCTACGATCCGCGCGGTTATTATATTCGTAGCGATGGCTTCGTTTATTTACGGTTTGATTTGGGATACGGTGTAATATGGACAATCAAGAATTTAATCAGTTTCTCTACGGCGCCGTGATGATGGCGTCGATTGCTGCGGGCATTTTCTTTCTCAAATTTTGGAGGAAGACTACCGATCGTTTTTTTCTCTTATTTTCTTTAGCCTTCTTTTTATTGGCTATTGAACGATTCATCTTTGTGTTTATTCAAAGTGAAAACGAAGTTCATACCTATGTCTTCGTCTTCCGGTTGTTGGCATTTATGATGATTACGGGCGCCGTGGTTGAAAAGAACCGAGCTTAAACGCCCAAGTAAGACTTACGGACCTCGTCGTTGTTAAGAAGATTCTGAGCTGAATCCTGCATGACGACGCGACCCGTTTCCAAAACATAAGCGCGGTGGGAAATTTTCAAAGCCATGCGCGCGTTTTGCTCTACTAAAAGAATCGTCATTCCTTCTTTATTCAGTTTTTTCACAATTTCAAAAATCTGCGCAACGATCAGTGGAGCCAATCCTAAAGAAGGCTCATCCAAAAGAAGCAGCTTAGGCTTACACATTAAAGCGCGGCTGATGGCGAGCATCTGTTGTTCACCGCCTGACAATGTCCCGGCCATTTGCGCGACACGCTCTTTCAAGCGTGGAAAAAGATCGAAGCACATTTCTAAGTCGGCTTTCACCTGAGCTTTGTCAGAACGGGCATAGGCTCCCATTTCTAGGTTTTCGTATACGCTCATCTGAGGGAATACGCCGCGGCCCTCAGGAGACTGCGCAATGCCTAAGTTCACGCGTTTATGAGTAGGAACTTTAGTCAGATTCTGATTTGCAAATGAGATCTGGCCCTGTACTGGAACGAGTCCAGAAATTGCTCTTAAGGTTGTCGTTTTGCCTGCTCCATTGGCGCCGATCAAAGACACGACTTCGCCCTCGTTGACGTAAAAGCTGACTCCTTTTAAAGCCTGAATGGATCCATAAAAAACTTCTAAATTTTCGACGGTCAAAAGCGGAGAACTCATTCTTTTTCCTCCACGCCAAGGTAGGCTTCGATCACTTTTTGTGAACCTTGAACCTTTTGAGGATCACCTTCTTCGATCTTCACTCCGTGGTCCAAAACGATGATGTTTTCGCAAATGCCCATAACCAGCTTCATGTCATGTTCGATCAAAAGAACGGTCAGTTTAAACTCTTCGCGAATTTTAGCAATGGTCTCCATCAAATGATGGGTTTCAGAATGGTTCATGCCCGCCGCGGGTTCATCTAATAGAATAATTTTGGGATCCGTTGCAAGGGCGCGAACGATCTCAAGCTTTCGCTGTTCCCCGTAAGGCAAAGAGTTTGCGGGCTTATGAGCTTTTCCATCGAGATGAAAGATCTTGAGCAAACTCATCGCTTTTTCCTGCAAAGCTTGTTCGGCCTTACGGAAGCGAGATGTTTGCAAAAGGGTGTCGAAAAGCCCGTAGTGCATGTGTTGATGACCGGCAATCAAAACGTTATCTAAAACTGTAAGGCCTTTAAAAAGACGGATGTTTTGAAATGTGCGCGTGACTCCATGATGAGAGATCTCATAAGGTTTCAGGCCTTTTAAAGATTTACCTTCCAGAGCAACATCGCCATGAGTGGGCTGATACACACCGGTAAGCATGTTGAAGACCGTCGTTTTGCCAGCTCCATTAGGACCGATCAGTCCTGCAAGCTGACCCTTGCGAATTTTAAATTCCAAAGAGTCGACAGCCTTCAGACCGCCGAACTGCATGGTGATCTTACGCGCCTCAAGCAGAACGTCGGACATATTTTCTCCAAACATCGGTGATTTCTTTTTCGCCGAAAAGTCCCTTCGGGCGAAGAATCATAACCAAGATTAAAAGCAAAGAATAGATGACCATGCGGAGGTCGACACCGGTGAACTCCTGTAAAGGACGCAAAGCTTCTGGAAGAATCGTCAGAACTACTGCGGCAACAATAGAACCTGTCATCGAGCCCATGCCCCCTAGGACCACCATGATCACGGCATTCACGCTTAAAAGAAAAGTAAAGGAAGAAGGGTTGATGAAGTTAGTGAAGTGCGCAAACAAGGAACCTGCGACACCAGCAAAGAAGCTGGACAGCACGAAGGAGCGTACTTTCATGCGGGTCGTGTTAATACCCATGGCCTCTGCCGCAATTTCATCTTCACGCACACTTAAAAAACCGCGACCGTAAGTAGAGTGCATCACGCGCCAAATAGTAAAGAAGCAGATGACAAGCCAAATTGAGGCAAAAATAAAAGAGAACAAGAAAGAACCAAAACCAGGAATTCCCGAATATCCACGAGGGCCACCTAAGAAATCCATGTTTAGCAAAGCCACACGGATGATTTCGCCAAAGCCCAAAGTCACAATCGCAAGGTAATCCCCTTTAAGTCTCAATGAAGGAAGGCCAACTAAGAATCCTGCGATAGCGGCCAACAAACCGCCGCCCAAAGCATAAATAAAATATTCTATGGCCTGAAATGACGGAGGAATCAAATCCCAGTGAGTATTGGCGTAAGCCGAAAAGTAAGCGCCGATGGCCATGAATCCCGCGTGGCCCAAAGAAAACTGTCCCGTGTAGCCATTCACAAGATTGAGGCTCATGGAAAGCAAACAGTTCACGAGGGCAAAAAGCAAGATGAGCTGGAAGTAAGCGTTTATTCCAAAATCAAGAATGAAACCCAGAACACAAAGAAATAAAAATACGAGCAGGGGAGATTTTAGTGATTTAATCATTAAACTTTCTCCACCGAGTATTTGCCCAAAAGGCCCGCAGGCTTAAAGATCAAGATCACAATCAAAATACCAAAAGCCAAAGCGTCGCGGTACGTACTGGAAAGATAAGCGACGACCATTTCTTCAGAAAGACCCATGATCAAGGCACCTAGAACCGCACCGCCTAAGTTGCCGATGCCACCCAAGACGGCCGCGACGAAGGCCTTCATGCCAATCATCATTCCCATCAACGGATCGATTTTAGGATATTTCATTCCGACAAGTACGCTGCCTACTCCGGCCAATGAAGAACCGACAACGAAAGTAAACGCGATGATTCGATCAGGATTCACACCAAGAAGGCTAGCGACAGAAGCATTGCTGCTTACAGCGCGCATAGCACGACCGATTTTTGTTTTAAAAATAAGAAAATTCAAAGCAAGCATCGCAAGGATGCTGACGACAAGAACCGTGATATCGAAAGACTTTAATTCAACGTTACCGATATTGAATAAAACAAAGTCGTTCATCACAGAGGGGAAGACTTTAGGGTCCGCACCGAAAACAACTTGGCCGGAATACTCTAAGAATAAACTCACACCAATCGCCGTGATAAGAATATTTAACTTCGGTGCGTTTCGAAGGGGGCGATAGGCCAGGCGCTCAATGATCAAACCTAAAATACTACAACAGATCATTGAAACAATAAGAAGAGTGATCAGGGAAGAAATGCCCGGGTTGTTTTCAATGCCGATCCAACGAGCGAAGTAGTAAGCGGCAAAAGCGCCCACCATGTAAACATCCGAGTGGGCGAAGTTGATCATTTTCAGGATTCCATACACCATCGTGTAACCAAGGGCGATCAGTGCGTAAATAGAGCCAAGACTGATACCGTTGATAATGTGTTGTATGAAATCCTGCATGCACCGTCCTTATGGCGTGATCGTCGTAATATATTTGCGGTTGGTACCGTCTACTTGGATGATCACGGCACTTTTCACAGCGTCGCGATTTTCATTCAAAGTGATTTTGCCTGTCACGCCTGCAAAATCTTTCGTTTTAGCTAGTTCATCACGAATAGACTTTCCTGACAAGTCGGGAGCGCGCTCAATGGCTGCCGCTAAGATTTTTCCGGCGTCGTAGCCCAAGGCCGCCAAGGCATCCGGCGTTTCATTGTATTTTGCTTTGAATTTTTTGATAAACTCAGTCACTAAAGGGTCTGTAGACTCTGTCGTGTAGTGATTCGAATAATAATTGCCGTTCACAGCTTCTTTGCCAATCTCTGAAAGTTTGTCGCTGTCCCAGCCGTCGCCACCCATCAGTGGCACTTTGATACCAAGTTGACGTGCTTGTTGAGAGATCAAGCCCACTTCTGTGTAGTAACCTGGAACATAGATACCATCTGGATTTTTTGAGCGGATCTGAGTCAGTTGCGCTTTAAAATCGATGTCTCCGGCTTGATAGCTGAGGTCGTTTGTGATTTCGCCACCGCGTTTTTTAAACTCTTCTGAAAAAACGTCTGCAAGACCCACGCTGTAATCGTTTTTCACGTCACGAAGAATCGCCACTTTTTTAAGTTTCAAATTCTCATTCGCAAACTTAGCCATGACGAAGCCTTGGAAAGGGTCGATGAAACAAATGCGGAACACATAATCACCAATTTTAGTTACATCCGGATTTGTCGAAGCGTGAGAAAGAAAAGGGACTTTTGCATTCTGAGCAATCGGAGCTGATGCTTTCGAGCGGCCGCTGGCGACACCACCGATAATAGCGACGACTTTATTTTGATTGATAAGGCGAGTGACGGCCGCCGCAGCCTCTTCGTTTTTACCTTGGTCATCCAGAGTCACCAAAGAAATTTTCTTTCCTTTGATTCCACCTGCGGCATTCACTTCATCCAGGGCCAAACGAACGCCTTTATTTGAACTCAAACCAAAAGTAGCATCACTTCCAGTTAAGGAATCATACTCACCAATCACGATTTCATTCTCTTTTTTTGTACAACCCGCAAAAAGCGGAAGCACCAATACCAAAGTTAAAAGCAGGCGTTTCATCAGGACCTCATTTCTAAGAGTGCAAATAGATACACACTAGAATTCAAGTTCCCAAAACTCTGGTCAAGATAAAAAGGCAGAAGAAAGGGCTTCGAATGAAGCCCTATGTAGCTAGTACGTTCGCTAAAGAAAGAAGATCTAATTGGTTCTTCTTTTCATTCTTCGTAACAAGATCCAGCGGCACTTGCACTAAGCGCTCGCCTTCGGTACCGATCATGATATCGCAATAGCCCTTCAGTAAAGAGTCTACGGCAGCGGCCCCCATCCGGCTGGCCAGTATGCGATCAGCTGCCGTCGGTGAGCCCCCGCGCTGTTGGTGGCCTAGAATGCAGACTTTCGCATCCATTCCCGATTTTTTACGAATAGCATCAGCAAGGTCGTAAGCACGACCCGGTTTTTGGCCTTCGGCTGTAATAAGAATACTGCTGGTTTTGCCGCGACCGATGGCTTCTTTAATACGATCCAGTGCTTTTTCAACAGTGGTATTTCCTTCAGGAGTGAAGATCTCTTCGGCTCCACCAGCTAGTCCAACATGCGATGCAATAAAGCCAGAATTTCGACCCATCACTTCAACGATAAAAAGACGATCATGAGAAGCGGCGGTATCGCGAATTCTATCAATCGCTTCTAAAGCAGTATTCACCGCCGTATCAAAGCCAATCGTTTTATCGCTGCCGTAGATATCATTATCAATCGTGCCGGGCACGCCGACGATTGGAATTTGGTGTTCCTCCCAAAGAGCATGAGCCCCACGGAAAGATCCGTCGCCTCCGATACAAACCATCGCATCAATGCCGGCAGCTCTTAAGTGTTGAGCCGCCTTTGCGCGACCTTCCGGTTTCATGAACTCAGTAGAGCGACCTGTTTTTAAGACAGTGCCTCCACGTTGAATGATGTTCGCCATGTCACGCAAATGAAGTTGCGAGATTTTGTTATCCATCATGCCAACGTATCCGTTTTGGATACCGTAGACTTCAAGATTTTGCGCAATACCCACACGAACCACGGCACGAATCGCCGCATTCATTCCGGGAGCATCACCACCGCTAGTATAAACACCAATCTTCTGAATTTTCTTACTGAACTGAGCCATAGAAACAGGCTACCGATCCATCGTAAAAAAGCCAAGCTGCATGTTGAGTTAGTTCTTGCCGTAAAGCGCCGAAGGCGCAATTTTGGGTAGAGCCTAGGGTTCCTGCTCTGGGCCTTTTCGCTCGGACAGTCCTCGCGCGTTTAGTCTTCTGCTGGCAATCTTGTTTTGGGGTTTTTAGTTTTTCCCGTTGTGGTGCAGATGTTTTTGGGCGCTGCGGAACTCGCTACAAGGCTCAGAGCAGGAACCCTAGGCTCTACCCAAAATTACATCTCGATGTTCTTTCAGAAGACCAAACGTCAGCGCAGCTGACCAGAAAACCACAGAGGAACGATACAATGTCTTTTTTTATTTCCCCCAAAACTGGTTCGGAGAGAGGAAGGGTTAAACTCTGCTTCCTTGAAGCGAGTTCCGCAGCGCACGAAAGCTATGGCGGTAGTACAGAAAAGAAAGACACGAAAAGCAAGAATGCCAGCAAAAGACGAGAAGCGCGAGGACTGTCCGAGCGAAAAGGAAGCAGAGTTTAACCCTTCCTCTCTCTCCGGCACCCGAGGTGATGAAGGGAAATAAAAAAAGGCGTTCCCGTGGGGAACGCCTTTTGATTAGTTCATCGTTGTTAGACGATTACTTAACCATTGATTTGAATTCTGCGCCAGCGCGGAATTTTGGAGCCCAAGAAGCTGGGATTTTGATTGCTTTACCAGTTTGTGGGTTGCGACCTGTGCGAGCTTTGCGTTTAGCTTTAGTGAAAGTACCGAAGCCAACAAGTTTAACGTCGTCGCCTTTTTTAACTGATTTCTTGATGTTCTCTACTGCGCAATCAAGGATCATTTCAGCTTGAGCTTTAGAAACTTTTGTTTCAGTAGCGATTTTTTCGATAAGTTGAGCTTTGTTCATTTGAACTCCTCTTTAAGACACTTTTGTGTGTCCGTCGTTGTAAATAAAAATCGTGATGATAACTCTTCGTCATCCAATGACATGGTCATGAAAATGCAAAATCGGAAATTCGTCAATAGCAAAATGTGAAAACGACTCTGAGTGCGCGTTTCAGCGGCATCAGTGCATATCTTCAGAAGAGTCTTCGTCGTCCATACTTAAAGCATCACTTGAAGAATCTTTGACGGGAATTTTGTATTCTTCGCTGGCCCATGCGCCAAGATCGATGATGCGACATCTTTCTGAACAGAAAGGACGGAAAGGATTTTCTGGTGAGTACAACGCTAAACGCCCGCACTGCGGGCATTTAACTTGTCTTGGTTTTTGAGGTTCTGTCATACCTGAATCTTTGCTGAGTCTTGCCACGAGTGCAAGACGCAGAGCTTAGTACTTTTTAAATTTACCCGTTGCGAACTTCGTAGCTACGTTGTTGTACGGGTAGTAAAGATCATATGTGAAGTAACCGTCTTGCAGAGTTCCTTTTAGAACCTGAATTTGGATCAAGCGCAAGCCGCCACCATTCCAGTAGGAACCTTGAGCACGGATCTCGAAACCTTGGCTGTTATTGATCAAGCTAAACGTGTTGTTGGAGTTCAAGATAAGTGGGTTGAACGCAACGCCGCCAGCATCCCAACCCAAGCTAAAGTTCCATTGGAAGAAACTTGGAGCCGGGTAAGCTTCGAAGCGCACCGCTGGTTTCATAGATGAATCAATAGAGAACGCAATTTTGAATGAACCAGAAACCCAGTTGTTACAGTCGGAAAGACCGCTGCTCCAACCCCAGATATTTCTGTCACAAACCGCCATGGCTTCTTTTAAGAATTGTTTGTAAGCGCCAGAGTTGACGATCGTCATGTCACCATTCACGGTGCCGACGCCACCCCAACTTTGTACATACGAACGGTTGAAGTCATAATATTGTACGGGGCCTGTCACTGTACCTGGAGTCCCCGGTGTACCACCGTTCACCCACACACAGTTTACGCCGTTGTACGAATATCCCGCAGGACAAGTGACTGTGGTTGTACCACCACCACTGCCATCGCTACAGCCCACCATCAATGCCGCGAAAGACATCATCGCAACAAAGGACGTTAAAAGCTTTTTCATAACAAACCTCTTTCTAATTAAACTTCTACATCTAATCTGCAATACAGAACTCATGCCATTTCTATCTATGGGTGAATTGTGGTTATTTTGCGATTGGCAGCTGAAAGACTGTTTAAAGTCTGGAGAGCACGGTCAATTTGCGTCACTCTTGCGAGTGTCTAAAAATGAGACACTCTATTTTTCCCTCTGAAAACAGCCTTTTTTCGTCTCACAAATTGGAATCTTTTCGGTCGAGTAAAATGGGAATTTATGATAGGGTGCTAGCGCTATGATCGATCGCAAATACATCCCGTACATTCTTGGAGTTTTTCTTCTGGTGGCACTGCTTGCAATGGCGCAAACTCCTCGCGTTTTATTGAAAAGCAGAACCAGTGAACGACAAGTTCAGGTGCAGGAATCGAAGTCGAATTACTTCTATCTTCCCGTCGGATCGAAGAACGTTTCAAATTTGACCGAGGTGGACTACGCCACGTTGATTGGGCAATTCCTAGTGAAAAATTTTGCAAAAGTTCAGACCGCTACGGGCAAGAATTTGGTTATTCCGTATGAATGGCAAAGTCCTTACTTCGCGGCCTTCGCTCAGCAGAAGGAAGACTCTATGCAGATTTCCCTCTGGGGTGGAATGGCGCGAGCACCAGGTGCCACGAAAGCTGCTCTGGCAGCTATTCTTTGTCATGAGTTGGGGCATATTATTGGCGGTGAGCCTCGGCAAACAATTCCCGGTTCGGATTGGGCTTCAACCGAAGGACAATCTGATTTCTACGCGGCCTCAAATTGTTTACCTGAGCTTCTCACCGCGTATCCAGAACTTGTTCCCGTGATAGAAGACGATGTCAGAAAGGCTTGTGATCAGAATACTCTTTGTGAAAGATCCATGCAGGCAGGGCTTGAGATGATTCGTTTCGTGCAGCAATATTCGTATCGTGACTATGTGCCGGTGAATATCAATACTCCCGCAGCAGCGACAAACGAACTTGTTCGCAATACTTATCCTTCGGATCAATGTCGCTTAGACAGTTTTGTGCAAGGCAGTTTGTGCCAACTAGGAACGTGTCGAGCTCCGGTGTGTTGGCTTCCTTAAAAGCAGATATGTCCCTAACAAAATCAAGAGCAGACTGATCCAGCTTGAAATTGAGACTCCCAATGTCGGTCCGCGAAAGTCATCCCGAAAGTATTCCATGATCAAGCGGCCGATTGCATGCAAGATCATCCACGAATAAAAAACGGCTCCTCTTTTTTTTCTCGGAGCTTTTTCAATTCCCAGTAAAATAAAAAGCACACCCAGTTCCCATAAGGCGGCATAAGCTTGGGTGGGGTGTCGTCCTCCGAAAGCCCATGGCAGTTCGCAGTATTTTCCGAAACAACATCCCGCTAAAAGGCAGGCGATACGACCCATGACATAAGAAAAAGAAAGAACGGGAGCAAACATGTCCAGATATTCTTCGAAGGTGCTTTTGTTCTTTCTAATAAGATAAATAAAAGCCAGAAGCGCGGCGAACAAAGCGCCACCGTAAAAAACGAAGCCGCCGTTCCAAACTTGCAGTATACGGACGGGTTCTTCGCGATAATAAGGAAAGTCTTCATAGAAAACGTGGAATAAGCGACCGCCCAAAAATCCCGCCACCATGATGATTAGACTAAGGTCGAGCGTCGTTTTACGCGAAAGTTGCAACTGCTCCGAACGCCTCACCAGCCACCATAGGCAAATGCACACAGTGCCACTGAGGATCAGATAATAAGTGGGAACACCGAATGTAGGTGAAAGCGGAAGGATCGGGTACAAACTACCTCCAAGTATACCGACGATAGACTTAATTTTCTTTTATTCCCCAAAATATTCAACTCGATTCTGGTCAAGCCCCGCTAACTAAATACATAATTACAAATATATGAAGTTGCACCCTGCCGAAATTGCTAAGGAAATTAAAAGTTTCTCTTTCTTCAAGTCATTCAGTGACGACTTGCTTTTACAAGCATCAGCAATGATTCATACCGAATCCGTGTCAGCAGGAAGTTTGATTCTTCAAGAGGGAAAAAAGAACACTTCTTTGTTTTTTCTAAGATCGGGCAGTGTCGAAGTTTCATTAGCTGGCGAAGTGATTGCGACATTAAATACGCCGGGTGAAGTGTTCGGAGAAATGAGTGTCATCACATCCAATCTGACGTCGACCACGGTCAAAGCTCTGACGGCAGTGGAGTGCTTTGTTATCCGCTCAGAAGATTTCGGACATGTTCATCCCAAAGACAAAGATCGCTTTCAAGCACTCTTATTCCAGATCTACTGCTTTATCTTGACGGAGCGCTTGATGCGCACAAACGAAAAAGCTCGTTTGTTTGAAATTCTCAATCGTGAACTGCACGAAGCTCAAAGCGCGATCGAAAAAAGTGGCGGTGGCAAGGTTCTGTTAGTCGAACCAGATAAAAAGCAACAACTGCCGATTCGTATGGCCCTTGGTGGAACCGGCGTTCAATTGGATATCGCCAGTGATTCGGCCATGGGACACACTTTCTTGGCTGAAAATAAGTATGACATTGTTTTGTGTGAAGAAGCTTGTGTGGACGTCTTAAAAGATGTTCAAGACAAAAAATCCTCTCCCTATGCCGTCCTACTTACAAACAAAGATGTCCAAGGAAACTTGAATGTTCTGGAAAAAAACCGCTTCGTCGATCACATCATTTCTCGGGATGCCGAAGATAGAAATGCCACCATTCGCTATGTATTAACTGCTTTGAGTAAGCTTTTGAACAAAGATCTTTTTGGCATCGAAAAGTATCTGACTTGGGGAGTAGAGGTGCAAACTCGAGCCGTGACTCACTCTAGTCAGCGCGAAGGACTTCGCGAAGATATTTACACTTACTTCAAAAAGATGGGGATTCGCAGCACGGTTTTAGATCGCGTTAATACTGTCGTTGAAGAAATGCTGATGAATGCGATATACGATGCTCCGGTGGATGCTCAAGGAAAGTCCATCTTCAATCACATTTCTCGTAAAGAAGAAATCAAACTGGATACTCATCAACAATCGCAGCTGACGTATGCTAGTGATGGTGTGTTGCTTGCAGTAGCGGTGAAAGATCCATTTGGTTCCCTTACGAAAAACATCATCATTGATTATCTTTTAAGCTGTTATAATGGCCAAGCTGGCAGCATGAATGCTGAAAAGGGCGGTGCCGGTCGCGGTCTGCACCAGATTATCGAGAACGCGGACTTAACTGTATTTAATGTTAAAAAGGGTGTTCGCACCGAAGTGATTTGTCTTTTCAACGTCGACGGACAAAAGCGCGAAGCTCAGCCTTCGTTCCACTACTTCTTCGTATAACTCAAGAAACCCACCAACATCTGTCCAATAAGGATGCAGGGGACGGTGGGAAGCTCTGTGGAAAATAATGAAATGCTAAATCCCAGTAGACTTCCTAAGGAAGCGATTAACAGTATTTTCGCCGTATAAGAATTCAAATTTCGACTGCGGGATGAAGCAAAGCTTGTCGCAATGAAAAGTGATCCCATGGTGTAAAGATAGCCCATGCTTTGAATTGCCATTGTCGTCAATAGCAAGGTTCCTACGTCGAAAACCAGATTTTTGCCGCTGCGATGAATGGAGCTTTGATTTAATAGCTGAAAAGAAATCATCGAAAGCTCTTTCCAGCTCCACAATAAGAATGCCCCAAATGCCAAGCCTGCTGCCAGACTCATCTGCGCACCCAAATTGCTCATCACCGCAATATCACCAAAATACGCCGCTGCCATATGAGACTCTAAAGAAGGCGTGATGGAGGTGATCAAATACGTAAGCGAAAGAAAGAATACAAAAAGAGTCAAATAAACGTGGTTTCTGTCCGAGCGGGATTCAATCCAAAAATCAGAAAGTAAGAGTGTCAACCAACCTAAACTCAAACCTAAAACCAGATTCAAACCGTGAAAGTCGGTTCCCAAGATAAGGTTTAAAACAAATCCCAATACAATTCCTAAAGAAGAGCCTTGGCCTAACACAAAAATTTGCGCACTTTTAGCCCGAGCGGTCCACTGGCCACCTATCAACGCAAGCACCGCAGCCATAACCACACTGGCCGGCAAAGCCCACTGATAAATTTTTAGCAAGTCCAAGAAGGAACTCATCGAATCTCCAAAAATTTAACTGAAGCCCAGTTTTGTACAAGCGCGCGATGAGACACCAAAATCAAAGAACTTTGTGGATTCATTTTAAGAAACTGTGCTAACGCGTCTTCCAGCACTTGAACTGAGTCCTTATCCACGTGATTAAAAGGCTCATCCAAAACCAATAATTTGGGGCGTTTCGCCAGAACAGCCGCTAAAAGAACTTTTTGTCTTTCACCGCCACTGGCGGTGTTCCATTTCTTATTAAGATCAAGCCCCCGCAGCAAGGGAAGGTCTCGTGCCGTGGGAGGGACCATATCCTGTAGGGTCAAGGGAAGATGGAAATTCAAGTTTCCTAACTGAGGAACATACTGCATTTCGACCTTCGAAATGCGCAACTGAAAAGAGCCTTCATAGTATTTATGAAGACCCAAAAGAATTTTCAATAAGGTGCTCTTTCCTGAACCATTTTCTCCACGCAGAAACAGCACTTCACCTTCTTGAAGATCAAAGTCGACCGCAGGTGAAAGATCCAGTCCTTCACGGCTGCGGGCTTTTAGATTTCGAACTTCAAGAATAGAACTCATGGAATGGATTTTACCAATAATTTTTGCAAGCCTTCAATCGTCTTTGCATCGGAATTACCAGAAGTTTGCACATAGGAAGGCACAGTGACAACTGGAATGCCGGAAAGCTCTGTGAATCTTTCTAAAGCTTTATGAGGTGCTGAGGGTGTCGCGAAGAGCACAGCCACTTTGTTGTCCTTTGCGAGCTTCGCCACCTGAGCTAAGCGCGCCGCCGAGGGTGGCATGCCTGGCTTTTCCTCTAACGATCCGACGGATTCAAGCCCATAGGCATTAAAGAAGTAGGTAAATTCTTTGTGATACTCCATGACCTTCACTTTTTTTACGCTCTTAGAAAGTGTCGTCTGCAGGTCCGTCATTTTCTTTTTGAATGCATCATAATTCTTCGAAAACTCAGAGGCTTTGTCTGGGTTTACTTCTGATAAAACGCGCACAACTTCGTTCGCGCCTTCAACGAGCTTTTCTGGCGACAATGCAAAATGCGGATTTCCTTGAGGATGAACATCTCCTAAGGATCTGTTGATAACGCCCACGGGAACGTCGACAGGCTTTACCGACTTTCCTAGGATGCAAGAACCCTTACCACCAGGGGAGACATTTGCATTTCCGGCTTTTTCTAGAACCTTTGGAAGCCAACCGACTTCAAGTTCTAAACCAACAGAGCAAAGCACGTCGGCTCGATTTACTTTTAAAATATAATCGGGGCGGGCTTCGGCATAGTGAGGATCTTCACTTCCTTTCAGCAAGCTTTGAACTTCCACTTCGTTTCCGCCGATAGCCTGAACAATTTCTGCAATATCGGGAAGTGTCGTGACTACTTTGATTTTCGAAAAAGCCGTCGAAGCACAGAATAAACATGTCGCAAATACAAAACTCTTCACGAAATCCTCCTAGAATGAATGCGCAGGGTGCGCGCCCAAGATAGACACCAACTGCAACTCAATTTTCTGGCTCAAGTCATCCGATTCGCCCTTATAAGTTTGCACATCGTAAGTGTACGCGACGCGGAACCATGTGAACTCACTGTGCTTATAGGTCAGGGTCGGAACAAAGCCATAATCTAAATTGTCTTGTTTAGAACCATCTGATTGAAACGTGCGGGAAAGCTCCGAGAACAAATCCACACGCAGTCCTAGAAACAGACGTTCACTCAAGGACATTTGCGGATAGATGTATGCACCGATGTCCTCTTGGCGGTCTGCTTCGGGAGCTTTTAAGTTGCGATACCAGATTTCTGATTGCAAAAGAAAACGAAGAACTTTGCCTTCCGTCTTTTTAAATACAAAATCAAACCCATAAAGCTGAGTTTGAATGCCTTCAGCATCAGTGCGGCCTAAATAATTCATTCCCCATTGCAAGGCTCCGGCGTCACCAAAATCAATGAAGTTGACCGGGTGAATATAGTGAGTAGGAACGCGCGGTTTTTCGCCCGCATCGTGGGCGTGTCCATAGGTATATCCATTTGTCACACCGGCGGTAATGTCCCAATAAGAGTCCGTGGGAAGAAGAGTTGAAAACTCGGCTCCCGTATCGGCGATACCTTCTTCGTCAAAGAACTCTGTCTGCACACGAGGCGCAGAAATAAAGGCCCAATCGTGCTGGTGGAATTGGTTTAATCGACCTACGCCTAAAAAGAATTTCCCGATTTTGAACCGAGAAGAGGGGATCAGTTTGTTGGATGAAACGAAAGCCTCATGCACTTCAAAAACAAACTCACCATCTTCATTGTGAGCTGCCGCGTTTAGGTTCGCGTCGAATGTAGGATCAAGAGGACCAAAAAAAGAAAGCTCGGCAGATCGAATGTCCAGCTTATTTTCTTCTGAGCCTTCGAAATCAAAAGGGGCCACGAAATCGATCGCAGCGGCGGTTTGAATGTTTTGCAATAGATTCTGTGCAGAAGCGCGAACGCCAGAAAGCAGAATAAAAAGAATGACCGTAAAACGTTTCATTAGTGTGATTCCTGTGGTGCAGATAAGACAGCTTTAAGAAGCTGTGCTTTTTCAAGTTTAAAACCCCAATTACGGCCGAAGCCATTACCCGGGCTATTATCATAGTTTAGATCCAAGCTGTCTTCTGCAGAATTATAAAGAGTGTTGCGATGATCCATCGAGGCATTCTTGGATCCTTTCCACAATAGAATATGACTAGGATGTTCGTTGTTATGCACATCAATAGTGAATGTCAAAACACCCGTCGCATCTACAGAATTAAACAGGGAGGACCATTCTTGAGTTTGACCCTGTGCTGAGCTGAAAACAAAAAGTTTGGTGCCTTGACGAGTGAAAACAAAATCAATGCCGTTTTTAAGCTGGGAGTCTGCGAAAGTAGACACACGGAAGCGTCCTCCCTCTTCCAAAGTAAAACTCACTTCAAAGTTGGCTCCCGAAGACACTGAAGAAACCGTGTCAGCCATAAGCCCTACGCCGGGAGAAATTTCGAAGTAAGCTTGATCTCCGATTTTTTGAGCTTGTTGAAGGGCGTCCTTGTCAGGATTGTATCCGCCTCCGCAAGCCGTCACGAATAAAGCCGTCAGTGCAAACAGAAATGAATGCTTCATGATCACTCCTAGAACGAAGGCTCGCCGGGGCCTGCATTGCGACTGCGATGACAATCAATTTCAGTGCCTGAATGAATGTGGCACATGAAATGGGCTTTCGTTTCAACACCATTAACTAAAGAGGAAAGAGTTACAAACATCTCCGTCGCGTTTTGCCACATCTTAATGCTCGCTAAGTTGTCCAAAGAAGAAATTTTTCTTTCAAAAACATCCATGGAAGAAGCTAAGCCTTCAAGATACGCATCGACATTGAAACTCAAAGCCGGAACCGTCGAAGGAGTATTGTTCAATTCTGCACCCTCATGGCAGTGGGCATGGTGTTCGCCATCCTGAGAATGGAAGTGGCAGTCATAAGATGCCGACTTCACCGCATTTTCTGCAACGAAGTAAATTTTAGATGCAGCCTCGTCATCAAACGTCTCGGTTTGGAAGCTCCAAAGAAGACCCGCTCCTGAAGTCTCAAACATTTCTAAGGCTTCGACGGTCGCCGCGCTCACTTTAGAACGCTTCAAGATACTGAGATCCGTTGTGTGATCATGAGCAAAAGTGGCCGGTGTGAATGCGAAAATCAGGGAAATAAGAAAGGTCTTCATAACGTCTCCTTCGATTTAAAGCGTTCTAGCATCCTGATTTTTTAGATGCAAGTAATTTGCATTTAAAAAATGCAACGAATGGTTGCGTAACACAGAGACTTGTTGCGGCACCACCCCGGGTCCGCTATCAAGGGGTCATGCCTGGGCTGATTCGATTTCGCTGGATTGCGATATTCTGTCTAACTTTGGGGATTATTCCCCTTATTCATTGGAACCTTCTGCAAAAAAGGGACATCTTCTATTTTATTGCTGTCCTTGCATTGCTGGCGACCTTCAATGTTCTGTCGCAAGGTTTGTGGCCCCGCGAAGATCACGCTCGTCAAAAGCACACCCTGGTGCATCTTTGGGTGGACCTTTTAGCGGCGGCCGGTCTTCTTTTTGTGAGTGGTTCCGCAAATAACCCTTTTGTCAGCATTCTTTGCATTCATTCGTTCTTAGGGGGCATGCTTTTACGTCAAAGAGCTTCTTATCTTTTTGGAGCTTCAGTTCTTCTTTTATTAGGTCTTTTGCAGTTAGAAACTTATTTTGACGCCAGGGTCACCGTGGGCTCTGACGTGTCTGATTTAGGCTTAGGATTTCTTTCGCAATGGCTTTTGATCACCGCCTCTTGGTTTGTTAGCCATTACTTCTCAGGTCTTTTGCAAAAAAACGAAATGCGCATTCGTCTTTTGCAGGATCGTCAGCATCAAGCGGATCGTTTGAAATCTTTAGGTGCATTGACGGCGGGGTTCTCTCATCAATTAGCGACTCCGATGAATTCATTAAAACTTCGCATGGAACGTGGCTTAAGAAAATTATCCAGCGAGGAAACAACCGCGCGCGAAGAGTTAGAGAAAGCCAAAACATCTTTGGATGAATGCGTGCAAGTGTTTCAACACATGGCTTCGGTTTTTTCCCGCTCTTCGCAGGCTGAATTGCACACCGTGGAAATTCAAAAACTTACTGAGGATCTTTTAAAAGTCTGGGAAAAAGAAAACGAAGGAGTCGTCATCGAAAAGCATTTTATGACAGAACCTCTTTCGTGCCGTTTGCAGGTGCTGGCGTTTTCAAACACCTTCTTTGATTTGTTAAACAACGCTTTGGAAGCCTCTCCGGCTGGGTCTAAAATTTACGTGCGCTTGTTTAAAAAGGACTCTTGGATTCTTCTAGAGGTCACAGATCTTGGAGAAGGACTCTCTGAAGAAACTTTATCTCGTCTGGGCGAACCCTTCGTCACTACAAAGGTGGATGGCAACGGCCTGGGAATTTATTCTGCGATGATGATGGCACAAGCTGCGGGTGGCGAGTTTAAAATCTTTAATAACACCTCGGGAAGAGGCGCGACGGCGCAAATTCGTCTTCCCATCGAGGAGGCTTAAATGGATATCAAAGGTAAAAAGCTTTTATTGGTGGAGGACGATCGCAACCTTCGCGAAGTATTAACGGAAGAACTTCAAGATCGTGGCATGGTGGTCACAAGTTTTGAACAAACTCCTTCTTTGGCGCAAATCACTGAAGCTGAGTGGGCCTTGCTTGATTTACGTGTAGGTTCTGAAAACGGCCTGCAGTTTTTAAAGGATCTCAAAGACAAATTTCCCCAAGTCAAAGTTGTCATGATGAGTGGTTTTGGCAGTGTTGCTTCTGCGGTGAAGGCTATGCAGTTGGGGGCCCACAGCTTTATCAGTAAGCCGGTAACCCCGGATATGATTATCAAGGCTTTTACTGACCAAAATGTGGGTGAGGAAGTGCCTGATCAGGAAATTTCTTTGGCACGTATGGAGCGAGAATACATCGATTACGTTCTGCAAAGTTCCGACGGCAATATAACTCAGGCCGCTAAGAAGTTAGGTCTGCACCGCCAAAGTCTGCAAAGAAAACTTCGTAAGAATATTCCGAACAAATAAAAAAGGCGCTTAAGCAGCGCCTTCTGTTTTCTCTTTTTCTTTCTTTTTATTCTCAAGGAACATCAGAAGCAGAAGAAGTCCTACTCCGCCGACAATCGCCATATCGGCGATATTGAAAGCGGGCCAGCTCCAACGATTGTAGATATGGAAATCCAGGAAGTCGATCACGTAACGAAAGCGCACGCGGTCGATGTAGTTTCCAATAGCGCCACCGAAGATGCTTGAAAGAGCGATAATTTGTTTTGTGTCGTCGTCTTTCACGCCACGTAAAATACCTAAAATAATGATCAACGCAATGGGTGGCATCGCCAAGAAGAAGATCTCACGGAAATCGGGATGGCTTTCTGCCAAGAATCCAAACGCCGCACCGAAGTTTCTTACATAAGTGATGTTAAAGAAATTAGGAATGACAGAGATGGACTCGCCCAGGTGAAAGTGCGTGTGAACATAGACCTTAATCACTTGGTCTAAAGCCACAAGGAAAGCAGAGATAAGCACAAGCCAGATATATTTACGTTTCATGCTGGGGAGTATAGCCCAATTACCGCGGGCCACGCAAAGACTACTTAAGTAGGGTTTTTGAACGGCTGTAGCCGATTTTGATAAGCATGCGAAGGGCTTCAAGGTCTGAGCTCAAGTTGAACTCTTCTTTGACTTCCTGAATCATGCCTTTGGAGCAGGAATCTAGCATCTCCATTAAATCAGGCTGACGAGTTGTCGCTGTTACAGTTTTTTCAGTATAGGAAACCTGAGTTTGTGTCGCGGTTGTCGCCGCCGGCACTACGTGAACTTGCTGAACTTGTTGCATTTGCTGAACCTGTTGCACGGGAGGTGCTACAGTCGCTGGCGTCGGTTGAGGCTGTGCCATCACTGGACGAGCGGGGCCGTCAAGTTCACCCATCATACCAGCCAGGCTTCTTAGTTCATTTTTGAAGTTTTGGATGCTCGGTCTTTCCAACGCATGGTCGCCATCGCGAGTGGCTTTGAGATACAAACTCACCAAGATATCCGGAGTCGTTGCCATTTCCTTGATCGAAGAGTTCTGAACTGTCAGCCACTGATAGGCTTTCAGCAAAGTCTCTTTCGTGTATGCCTGTGGTGGCAACGGATTCATGGTCATTGATTAATTTTCTCCGGAAGGTGAGGGACTGAAACTACAGACTCCATTACGTCGAGTCAATGTAGAGTAACCACAAAATCCCAAGAATTATCTGCTCAAAAATTATGCATCTCTAGATGCAGGGGTTTTATTCAATTACAAAACTAGAGGCATTGCGAAAAACGAAAAAAAGGAAAAGAGTTTTTCTTGATTTTTCTTTCAGGTTTTAGGAATGGCCCAGTTAATAAAAGAAAAACCCACAAGTTTTTAGCTTGTGGGTTTCGTCGTTTTTTTAGGATTTTCTTAGTTGGCGTAGTCTTTCGCAACGATTCCGTACTTCTCAATTTTTCTAAGAAGTGTCTTCTTCGGAATATTGGCGTGCAACGCTGTTTGATTGATACGACCACGGAAAGTTTTAAGAGCTTTGATAATAAACTCTTTTTCGAAAGCTTCTTTCTGCGCATTGAAATCTAGGTTTTCGGAACCGTTGTAAGGAACGATTTCTTCGCCATCCAACTCTTCAGAGTCCGTACCCACGTCCGCATCATCGTCATCACCCAAAGTCGCATGGGCTTGAGAAGCCGATGCCAAACCCGCCGAAGCTACGTTTTGAGCGGTTTCCATCACTGGTGGAACATCGATCAAATTTGTACCTGTAGCAATCAACAAGGATTCAGGCAAAGATGCAATCGTGATGATGTTAGACATCTCTAGAACAAAAGCGTGCTCGATCACGTTTTCAAGCTCACGAATGTTGCCCGGCCACGTGTGTTTTTTAAGGACCGCCATCGCATCTGGAGCAATTCCGTTGATGCGTTTGCCGTGCGCTTGGTTGAATTTCTTAATAAAGATATTCACCATGTGATCCATATCGTCTTTGCGCTCAGCTAGTGCCGGCAAGAAGATAGGTACAACGTTCAAACGATAGAACAAGTCTTCGCGGAAAGTGCCCGCTTTGATCATGTCTTCAAGAGGTCTGTTTGTTGCCGCGATAATTCTAACATTCGTCGGGAATTCGCGATTCGAGCCAACGGGAGTGAAAAGCTTTTCTTGAAGTACGCGCAAGATCTTTACTTGCATCAATTGTGGCATGTCGCCAACTTCATCTAGGAATAGCGTCCCGCCTTCAGCGAATTGGAATTTCCCGATCTTGCGTTGATCCGCACCTGTGAAAGAACCCTTTTCGTGACCGAATAACTCGGATTCAAAAAGATTCTCTGGGATTGCAGAGCAGTTGATAGCAACGAATTTTTCATCTTTGCGAGCGGAGTTGTAGTGAATCGCTTTAGCAACAAGTTCTTTACCCGTTCCGGAAGCACCACGAATCAAAACCGGGGTATCGACCTTAGCAAGACGGTGAATGATGTTAAACACCTTTTGCATTTGCGAAGTGTGACCGATGATTTTACGACCGGCTTCGTGCATGACGGGTGCCGAAGCTGCGATATTTGAAATCAAGTTATGGGCATTTACGGCTTTATCGATCAATTGAAGTAACTGATCGCTGCCAACAGGTTTTGGAAGGTAATTGTAAGCGCCGTCTTTAACGGCTTGAATCGCGTCGTTCAACGTCGCGTGCGCGGTCATGATGATAGCAATGATACCTGGGTCGAATTCTTTGATTTGACGAAGAGCTTCGAGCCCGTTCATGCGGGGCATGTCCACATCAAGAATCACTAGATCGTATTTCTTGTCGCCGCCTTTGATCTTTTCCATAGCGTTAACGCCATCGAAAGCCTCGTCGACTTCAAATCTTTGAGTGACTGCGAGTGCGGATTTAACGGAAAGTCTTAAGCCCTGATCGTCGTCTACAACCAAAACCTTAAGCATGTGTACCCCCTTGCTCGATTGGTAGTTCTACCGTAAATGTGGAGCCATTACCATGGGAAGATTCTACAAAAAGGCGTCCATGGTGAAGTTCGGTAAAGTATTTAGCCAAATAAAGCCCCAATCCTGACCCCTTAATTGGCGAGCTTTTGGCGTTCTTGGATCTAAAAAACTTCATGAAAATATTAGGCAATTCGTCAGCAGGAATACCCGGCCCCTGATCGGCGACTTGAACGACCACCTTCGTGGAGGACTCTTCGCTAGAGATCATAATCTTCGTGTCTTCAGGGCTGTATTTAATGGCGTTTTCTACAAGGTTTGAGAACACCTGCTTCATTAAATCAGCGTCCACAGGAACGGGGAACATAGGCTCCAGTTCAGAGACGATCTGGATACGTTTCACTTTTGCAAGGAACTCGTGCTTACGGATGACTTCTTGAAGAAGATTGTTGATGTCCTTGCTTTGCAGGTTCAGCTGAACCCCTTGGCTTTCAATTTTACCATAATTCAAAATCGCATTGATGAACTTCAAAAGGTCATCAGAAGAATGACGAATCGTATCCACAGCCTCGCGCTGCTGAGGACTCAAGGTCACCGGATCGGCAAGAATCATATCCGTCATCCCTTGAATGCGCGCAATCGGCGTTTTTAAGTCGTGAGACATCATAGAAATGAAATTCGTCTTAAGCTCTTCGACCTGACTTAGAAGTTTATTCTTTTGATAGTATTCCCAACTGCGACGATTTTCCACGATCAAGCGGTACGGGATGAAGAAGTAGTAGCAGAGGAAGATGGTTAAAAGTGGCGCCGCCATCGGAAGCCAGAATCCTCCGATCCAGAAAGCGGCAGAGCTGACACCAATAAAGCCGACCAACGTGGCCGCAAGAACCATCAAACCTTGAGTGGGTTTCATAGTAAGGACAACATGAGTCGTTAATAACGAAGCGAGGAGAATGAGTAACCAGCTAACGTATTTGCTAGCCCTGACAGGTGCTGAGTTCGTAATGAGGGTATCGATCGCGTTTGCCTGCAGTTCGATACGTGTCATTGCCATAACATCTCTATTATAAGGGCTTTGAATATACTCGGCTTCATTCAATCCCAAATCGGTACCAATAATTACAATTTTATCTTTGAATCTGTCTGTGCTGACGACACCGTCGATGAGATCTTCGAATGAAGTTGAAGGAAAAGACTTAGCTGGATGAAAATTAATGTAAGCCTGGTCGGTCCCGTAAAAATCAAAAACGCCGCGAACGCTTTCTACGTTTGCGACACTAGGGTTAACCAATGCCGCTAGGTGCGTCGATAATAGAGGACGATCTTGATAGGTTAAAATCATTCTTCGAGTTACGCCGTCTTTAGCAAAATTAACTAAGTCCGTCGTTTTTGGAGAAGGGAATAAAGAGATTTGCTCAAAGGGCTGACTTAAAACCAATTGATTCTCTTCCCCTTTTAAAGGAGTGGAACGTCCAGCGACATAGATGTTCTCATCCGCTACGATACTAGCTTCCCATTTATTTTTTGCCTCGATGGTGCCTGGTGTTTCATTAAGGTCAAAGTCATAAACTACGGCCTTTGGATTCTGGCTCTTAATCTTTTCTAAAAGCTTGTTTTGTTCGGAAGCTGAGGGGAAACCTTGAAAGCTTTGAATTGTCTTAGGCGTTATGTAGATAAGCTCAATATTTCCGGACGTAGAGTTGATTAATTTTGTGCGACTTCGCAGGTCGTATAGATAGGACTCGATATACTCCAAATTTGTTTGCGCCAAAAGAATAGAAATCCCTACTGCGAATAAGATTCGCAGCGCAAGTGCTTGGTAGTTGCCCTTTTTAGAGGGAACTGATTTCTCTTCAGGGGAGGGAGGAAGAGTCATAAGTCCTATATTTTATTTTTTAAAAGTTAGCGAACGGGGATGCAGCCTTCGCCATTACCTGTACCTGGCCCGCCTTTAATTCCTGGATTTGGTAGTGCGGGCTTCAGAGGCTTCACTTTTTTGATATGTGTTTTCTTTGTCATATATTCCTCTTAGCAGGATTCCCTGCTGATTTTATAATATAGTAAGGCGGTGCTAATCAAGCTGCGTGTGCGAAAGCAAAATTGGCCATCTTTCTTATGTTTGCTTCCAGTACTTTGCTTATGGATGAACATACAGCCGCCACCGCATAGATAACGTGCCCAGCAGCTTTGACAGTTGTTCTTTTCGATCAAGGGAGCCTGGTATTCATTCAGACTCTCTAAATCAAGGTTGTCACCGTGGCCAACCTGTTCATTTTTATTTCCCACTTCCCACGGGCAAGTATAAAGATTGTTCTTGGCATCTACCATCAGGAAGGATTTTCCAGCGCCGCAATGATTCTCTGTTTGTTGCTGACTATCAAGTGCATGGAAGTATTGGTCAAAGACGCCGATTTTACGAAGTTCTCTCTCGCCGCCTTTTGCATACGCTGTTTTTGCGATCAGGTTCATTTGCGAAACGAATTCTCTATTGCTTACATCATCGTTGTCAGACACTGAATACGTGAACTCGTATTTATCCACGTCGAATTGACGGTAGAACTCATAGGCTTTTATTAAATCCAGATTATCAGCGTTAAAAACTCCGTGCAGCGTGATGAGCCCTAAAGAGTCGCGAACAGCAGAAATTTGGTTGAGTCCGTCAACGACCATTTCCGTGCTGCTAGCGCCTGTTTTCGTTGGGCGAGACTTGTCGTTAATGCTTGCAGGTCCATCGACGCTGATAGTGATATTGGCTTGAATACTTTTAAGTACATTCAAGGTTTTTTCATTAATCAATGTTCCATTCGTTACGATGGAAAAACGTGGATGGATATTCCGACCGGCAGCCATAAGTCGCACATAGTTGCCAATTTCTTGGATCCCTTCAGGATAAAGGAGGGGTTCGCCTCCAAGAAAAGTAATTTTGAAATTGCTATTGTCGGGGAGTCTTTCCAAAAAGAATTTCAACTGTGGCAAAGTTTTTTCGACATTGATCTTTGTTTGCGCAGCACCGTAAGTTCCGTCGCCACCGGCCGCGCAGTATGTGCATTTCAAATTGCAAATTTGAGTAACGTTAATCGTAAGACTGCGAATACCTGGTTCGAGCTTTCCAGATTTAACGTCGGGGTTGCTATCTTGTTCCCAAGCTGAAAGTTCGGCCAACGCTTCATTGACATCGTCAGTGGCTTGCATTGTCGACCAAGTCTCTTCAGAAATCTCTGCGACTTCAAGATTTCGGGCATGGAACGCTAGGGGAGCGCTTTGTCCCCATTTAAATGCCACAATGTCTTTGTAACGTCTTTGTTCCATGCGCATTAAGGAGCTGCAATAAGCGTTCCAAAATGAGACATCCGGCTTTCATTATAATATCTAGTATAATCAATAACTTACAATGGATGTGGCGGTGTATTTTTGGCTCCTTGTCAGGCGACCTAGGATCAAAAGGTAACTAATACACGAAGTGATAATGATTCAACAGGTGGTGAATAATCAACTTCGTATTTAATTTTCCGATAAGACAAGGTGTCTATAACCACCAAAACTTTCAGAAAAATCTCGTGGATTTTCCCGTTCATCTTTGGCGGATTGTTCGCGTTTGCGTCCCTAAGTTTTAGGATGTCTTACTTAGATGCATTATTTTTAGATCTAAGAGGTTTTCTTTCACGATTTCCGATTCATGACAGTGATGTTGTTGAAATCTCCATCAGTTCTTTGAAAGAAAAAAATCCTACTATTCCCATTAACAAACTACAGCAGCTCGTTGAAAAAATTGAAATGCAAAAAGCCAAAAAGATTATTTTGGCAATTTCTCCTGGCGAGATCCTAGCGTCCGAAGAGGAACTTGATCGGTTTGAAAAGCGCTTAGAAAAGTTATCGAATCTGTATTTATATTCAAGATGGGGCGCCGGTGAAGGAAGAGTTTTCGCAACTTCAAGGCACTTCGATGAATTCTCTCGACACCTAATTCATAAATTTCACTTAAATGTGTCTGACCAGAGAACTCGAAAACTCGTTTTCAGTATGGACGGAATTGGTCTTGATAGCGATCTAAAAGATTTCTTGAAGGTATTTGAGCTTCCAAACATCGATCTTGATAAAGCTCAAGGTGTCATCGATGTCCTAGGGACGAAGCAGGTTTATATAAAATTCTATTCCGCTGACAAATTAGGAACCTTTTCTTTAGATACTGAAAATTTGGTTCAAGTTCGAGATAAAATCGTCATTATTAGCTCAGAAGATCATCATTCAGGTGCAATTTCGACGCACCAGTTTGCAAGATTCTCCTTTTCGGAAGACGCGACAAATGAGGGATATTTTTCTGAGGGAAAATACTTAATTACTATAGTTAATAATATTAAAAATACCGATTGGATCAAAGAAGCGAAAGCAAGTGCCAACTTTTTTTGGATCTTTTTTGTTATTTCCTTAGAGCTATTTTTGTTGAGAAAGTTTTATCATCGTCCCGCCTTGTTTGTGGCGTGGTCTTTTATTGTTCCTACTCTAGCATTTTTGCTTTCGCTAGCCGTTTTTAGATTCTACTCGCTGAACTTGGATTTCAGTCGGATTTTGGTCGGTGGATTAATAATTCAGTATCTTGGAATTCCAATTCTATTCATTGTTTCACTTCGCTCTGCAGACAGAAAGCTTTTTGAAGAAAGTAAAAAAAGTGAGCGGGAAAAGCTTCAAGCTCGAATCATGGTCAAAGCCGCGACCACCGAAGCGACGTTGCGCATGGTGGGGCAGGTGTCGCACGATATTCGCAGTCCGTTGATGGCGTTGCAGGTGGCGAGTTCACTTCTGAAAGGGCAAGTGTCGGGGGACCTGCGGGATCTTATCGAAAATGCCACACAAAGAATTCGAAATATTTCTGAAGATCTTTTTCAAAGATATAAGACGAAGGGTTCTGATTTAGTGCAAGGGGATACTTCGCTGAAGGCGGCGCTTTCGGAACTGATTTCTTCCTATGAAAAAGTGCATGAGAAAGCGCGGTTCTTGAATCAAGTTCCTAGTGACGTAATCGCGTATTGGCCGCTTTATGCTATTCAGCGATCCTTTTCAAATCTACTGAATAACTCGTTGGAAGCTTGTTACGCCAAAGGCATTGATCCCTTGATTGAAATTAGTGCAGAAAAGCAGGCGGGGATTATCGTGATTTACCTCAAAGACAACGGCCCAGGAATTCCTACGGAGCACGTCAAATCGCTTTTTAAAGAGGGATCGACCTTTAATAAAAAAGGTGGAACAGGTTTGGGACTTTATCAGGTCAAAAAGGACTTAGAACTCACTGGGGGAGTCGTGTCTTACATTCCTTCAGCGCAAGGAGCGTGTTTTAAAATTGTGGTACCAATGGCTCTTGAAGCGGTTCGCTTCGGTGTCAGTGAAAGCGCTGTCATCGTGACTGCAGAAGACTCTGCAAGTCTACGGAAACGTTTTGAGGACGTAGGAATCAAGGTTTCTTCTTTCTCGACACTCTCTAAAGCAAAAGAATTTCTTATAGCAAACCCCGAGAAAAATCTGACTCTGATAGCGGACTTGCTTTTTCCTGGAGAAGAAGAAACGGGCTTTGATCTTTTAGACTCGCTTCCGCAAAAGCATTTGTACAAGGCTGTCTTGTGTACGTCATTAGTCGAAAGTGCGGATATTCAGGAGCTTGCGAACAAAAAAGGCGCTTTGCTGGTAAGGCGCTCTTTCTTTGACTCGATTCAAATTGCTAGGGCGAAGACATAAAAAAAGACCCGCTTATCCGGCGGGTCTTTTCTCTAATTGATCAAATTTCGATTACGGATTTGATGAAGTCGCTGTTGTGCGGAACTCACCGTTACCATCTGTGTACAGACGCAAATCGAAAGAGCGGTTGTTGATGATGTTTTGGATGTACATCAACGAACGGTAAAGCTTTTCTTCATTGAAGTTGCCGAAGCTGTATTGAACCGAGTTCGTGCCTTTCGCTGATAGAATCAATTCATAGCGAAGAAGCTTAGGACGGTCCGCCTCCGAGATGAAAGACATTAAGAAGCCAATGCCACGCTCTTTCCAGATTGGCATTTGTTGCAAGTCTTCGAACGCATCAAAGCGCTCTTGGACTGTTTTCTTAGGATCAATCACGATCTTAAGACGAGCTGCCACGCGGTTGATATCGCCGGTGAATGCGGCCACCCAGTTTGTGATGTAATCGATAGGGCTGTTGCCACCCACGAATGGACGAGAGCGAGGACGACCCTTCTCTTCAATGTATTGTTTGAAGCGCGCCGCTAGAGCTTTTTCAGTCATGTAAGGAATGACGTTCAACGCTTCAGGGTTGAAGAACACTTCTTGTTTGAAGTAGCCGTTCACGTGTTTTTTTGCGTTGTCGCTGTTCCAATTGTGCCAAGGAACTTTGTTAAATTCCTTTTCGCCGATAGTGTCTTTAACCAGGCGTTGGATTTCTTCGAAGTCTCTTTTAGAAACATCGCGCATTTTCATTTCTGCACTAGAAGTCAAAGTTACGAAACGCTGTGGAACCCAGTTGGAATCCGCAGTGAATAGCAAGTTTGAAGTCATCAAAGTCTCTTCACCGAACAATCCAAAAAGGATTTTCGTTTTTTTATAGCGAGATAATGTGTCTAGAAGGAAGTACTGCTCGTTATCTTGTTTGTCATAACTAAGGACTTTGTTTTCGCCATAAGCTTTACCAGCTTCGAACTTCCACAAGCTTAATCCAAACTTAACACGGGCGTCTTTATTGAATCCTTCAGAAGAGCCTTTGAACACGCGGTCGATACGACGTTGCTCAGGCGGCAATAGGCCGTCTTCCAAAGCGATGTTTTCAATGTCAGTTAGATCCGTCAAAAGCTCTTGAGTCAGATCTTTGCGAGTTACCAAAGGGTTCGCAATTTTGACGTCTTTCAATTGAACTTTATGCAGCATCAAGCTGTCGTAAGCTCTGGCAGCATCTGAATTCTTCAAGTCAAAAACATAGTCCAGCATAACGACGTCGTTCTTGCTGATACCAGAACTCAAATCAAGCGGCGTGATGCTCAACCATTTTTGAATACGGTCGTCGATGATGTGCACACCCAAAATTTCAAGATCATCATCAAGATCAATACCGGCATTAGCGCCAACGCCTTTGCCGCGAACTGCGATCAACTTCACGCGGACCTTGTCGTCAGCCATGCGGAAGATATGAACCATGAATTCGCCTGAAATGAAGGCGTGTGTTGAAGCTCCCGCAGTGAATTCACCTTTAAGAACGTCGTGACTTAAAGAAACAACGAATGCCAAACGGCCTTCGAAAGCCACGAAATCTCCTGGCTCCAAACGTTCCAAAGCTTTCTTAGCTGTGAAAGGCAAGTTTCTTGGAGTGTACGGCAAAGCCAATAAAGAGTCTTTTTGGCTTTTGAACTGACGAGCGAAAACGATTTCAGAATCTTTTTCGATGTTCATGCCAACGGGCGTGTCTAGGTCGTCGATAAAGTCGCCTGGGTTCAGATCGAACTTTAAAGAATATTTGTCGATGCGAGTATAAAAGCCATCAACGTAAGATGGTTCAGATTCGATACGATAACGAAGTGAAGTGGAGATCCCTTCTAAGATTTCAGCGTTTACAAGATTAACGCTGGCTCCAATATCCTGCTTAGCAACTTCTTTTTGGATCTTTTCCCAAATGTTTGCAGGTTTTAAAACTTCCCAACCAGCTTGAGCTGGTGCCACGGTTCCCAATAGGCCTGACGCTAACAAAAGCGCGAGTACTTGCTTTCTGATCATAATCCTTTTCCCTTCTTAAGAAGCTTCCAAGCTTCAGATACCAGAACGTCCGTTCAGGGCGACACGAAGGCTTACCAAGGAATCCTTAGAAGGCAAAAGCAAAAATAAAAAATCAGAACGAATTACCGGTAAATGTCGCTAGATACCATAAACTGATTGTGCGGAATTTACCGAAATGCTCTGATGATGGGTATGAAGGTAAAATTTATCATCGAGGGTAAGGCCACCGAGGTCATTGCTGAAGAGGGACGAACACTTTTGGACCTGGCACTCATCGCTCAAATCAATCCTCCATATTCTTGTATGGAGGGGACTTGCGGTACTTGCGGGGCGGCCGTTGAAGAGGGAAAAACCAGCGCGGATGTGGAAGGAACTCAAATTATCCGTACTTGCCAGGCAGTACCATGGTCCGAGTACGTGGTGGTGAACTACGATAAGAAGTCCAGCCCCTAATATGTTATTTGATTCGTGTTTATAAATAGTTATCCTGAATCATATGTCGCTCACGATAAAATTTTGGGGAGTTCGGGGCTCAATTCCATCGGCACCTCCTCCAACGGACTGGACTTATCATATTGAAGGAGTACTTCGTAACTTCTTCTCTATGGGCTATCGTGATCCTTCACAAATTTCTAAATACATTCAGACGGCAGAAGTTCCTAGCATCGGCGGTTATGGAGCAGCGACAACTTGTGTTGAGGTTCAAAGTAATAAAGCTCAATTGATCATTGATGGTGGCAGTGGGATTCGCAATTTAAGTGAACGAATCATGAGTGGCACCACGGGTCGGTCTAAGGGCGCGTTTCACATCTTCATGACTCACTTTCATTGGGATCATGTGATTGGATTGCCGTTCTTTACCCCTCACTTTATTCCTGGCTGTGAAGTTCACTACTATGCGGTTCAGCCCGAGCTTGAATCTTTGATTCGTGGAATTTTCAGTCGTCCTTATTTCCCGGTTCCGTTTGAATCTTTAAAGGCGAAAGTGGTTTTTCATACTTTAGAACCTCGCAAGCCTTTTCAATTAGAAGACATGACCATCACGCCTTACCAGTTGGATCATCCCGATCCATGTTGGGGCTTGAAAGTGGAAAGTGAAGGTAAAGCCTACGCTCATTGCGTGGATACCGAAGGCACTCGTGTGACCCGCGAAGAGCTTGCGGAGGATTTGCCTTTGTATCAAAACGTTGACCTTATGTATTTCGATGCGCAGTACACTCTTCCGGAGTTGGCAGAAAAAGCCAATTGGGGACATAGTGCGGCTCAAGTGGGCTTGGATATCGCCCTTCGCGAGGGAATCAAACGCATTTTATTTGCCCATCATGATCCTGGCGCTCGTATTGAGCATGTTTTAGAACTTAAAAGACAAACGCGTGAGTACTATGAATCACGCGAAAGATTCGCGACTAGAAACGGCGAAAAACTTCCGCCGATCCCATGGGACTTTGCCTACGAAGGCTTAGAGATTAAACTTTAAATCAGTTCGGTGCTTTTTCGGCGTCGAAAATCAATTCAACTTCAGTCGGATCATTTTCTTTAAACGCATTTAAAGATTCCAAAGTGCTTTGATCTAAGAGCACTTTCTTCGTGTTTTCCGGCCAAGGAAAATCATCGGCCGGGAAGCGCGTCCCGATTTTTTTCATGAATTGCGTCCACACTGGTACTGCTCCACTAGAACCCGTTAATCGGTGCGGAAGGTTGTTGTCGTAACCAACCCAAACCACCGTCGTCAGATAGGGAGTAAACCCGGCAAACCAAGCATCTTTGTTATCGCTTGTCGTTCCTGTTTTTCCAGCAGCGGGATTCTGAAATCCACTGAGCGTGATCGAACGAGCAGTTCCTGACAGAACAGTTTGCTTCATCATCCCGACAAGACTTGCGACGGCTGCAGGATCGACTGTGGGCTCGGGATTTATTTGATGAGCGAAGATTTCTACGCCATCAGAATTCAGAGCGCGGCGAACAAACGAGATTTTTTGTTTTTGGCCCATGTTCGCAAGGGTCATGTAACTTTGCAGAACTTCTTTCGGATACATTTCGAAAGCTCCCAAAGTCATCGCCGGGAAGGATTTCAGTTCTGATGTGACGCCCATGGTGTGGGTGACATCAATCACGTTTCCTAATCCGACGGCGATACCTAGAGCCGCTGTCGCAGCATTCAAAGAGTTCTTTAACGCATAAAACATCGGAACTTGTCCGAAATACTGTTTTCCGTAATTTACCGGAGACCAAGATTGGCCTTCGTATTTGTAATTGAATTTTTCATCGTTCAGTAACGTGATTGGAGTATACGGTTGTCCTTCAGAGGTTTGATTTAAAAGCGCCGTCAGGTATACAAAGGGCTTCATGATCGAACCAATTTGGCGGTGCCCATCAATAGCGCGATTGAATTGAGTCATGCGATAGTTACGGCCGCCTACGACGACACTCACAAGGCCGGTCACATTGTTTGCTACTAGGACACTGCCTTCAAGGCTGTTGCCTTTTTCGCGAAGACCTTTGATGTATTTGTTATTTTTCTCAAGATTGTCTAAGTGGCCGCGCAAAGACACTTGCGCCACTTCTTGCGCTTCCAAATCCAAAGCGGTGTAAATCTTTAAACCCTCGGGATTGATATTTTGTGAAAGAAGCTGCTTGCGAACGGCATCTAGATAGTAAGGTGCGGTTTCAGAGGCTTGAGTTCTGGGTTCGCCCGGAAGTGGCAAGCGGTCTGCGGCGTCGGCTTCATCTTTGGAGATGAACTGAAGACCTTGCATTTTTTCCAGAACCAAATGGCGACGGCGTTCTGCGTTTTCAGGTTTTCGGAAAGGGTTGTACAAGCCGGGACTGTTCACGATGGCGGCCATCAGTGAGCATTCGCTTAAATTCAGATCCGCGATTTCTTTTCCGAAATAGTAACGGGCTGCTGAACCGTACCCGCGAACTTGAAACGCTCCATTTTGTCCCATGTAAATGACGTTCAGATAGGTTTCAAGGATCTGATCTTTTGAAAAACGCGATTCTAACAGGATGGACATCACGAACTCTTGAAATTTTCTTTTCAGAGTTCTTTCACTTGTTAAAAAGTAGTTCTTTACAAGTTGTTGAGTGATGGTGCTACCACCTTGAGCTCTTCGTCCCGCCGCAATATTTTTTACCAGCGCACGGAAGATACCTTTAATGCTGACTCCGCCATGCTCCAAAAATTGAGCATCTTCAATGGCCATGATCGCATTCAGACACATCGGAGGAACTTCTCCTAATGTCACTGTCTTTTGCATCAAAGGTTCATTGCCAATGTATTGAGCAAGTAATGGAGCTTCGGCGTGGGCTTCGGTCATCTCGACAAACGGAGCCCCTTTAAAAATTTGCGAGATCAAACGATCTTTTTGTACGACCAGAATTTGTAAAGAGCTGTCCACGTCAGCGGTAGCCGTATCCAATGTCACCCAACCGATGCAGGCCTCTTGATTTTCATTCAAACCCACTTGCAAACGGGCCGCACACTGCTCTCGATTGGCTATGAAATAATCTCCGGGAAGAATGCGTTGATCATAGTCGCGACGGCGATAATTCTGGCGCAAAAGCTGTTTTTCAACTTCGGAAATCTGTATCAAGCTGTGAGCGTAAAAAGTTGGTGGAGCTGCATAGAACTCTGTCGGAACGATGAACTTTTTCGACTCCAACTTTTCCGTCAGTTCTTTTTCCAGTGTGACGTAGGCATAGACGCCAACGCCAAGGCCAGAGATGATTACAAGCGTCACAAGGATTGTAAAAGCAATTAAAATGGTCTTTAATCGTGGTCGCAACATATATGTTAAGAGTAGTGCAAAACTCTCTCTGAAGCAAATGAGCGAAATTTAAATTTTCCTAAGCTTGTTTGAACGAAAGGATTGGTTGTGGCTAAGAAGAAAGCTTCTGCTAAAAAAGCCAATGTTAAAAAGGTCGTTAAAAAGACCGCTTCTAAAAAAACTCCTAAAAAAGTAACTAAAAAATCTGCTCCGGCTAAGAAGGCCCCCGCAAAAAAAACGGCGGCGAAAAAAGCTCCGGCAAAAAAGGCCGTAGTGAAAAAGGCAGCCCCTAAGAAGGCCGCTCCCAAAAAAGCAGCGAAACCTTCTGCTGTTAAGAAAACGGCTAAAGCTCCTGCGAAAGTCGCTTCTGCGCCGAAAGCTTCTCACTTGGTCAAAGAAAAAGCCCCAACGAAAAATTTGGATCTCAGCAATTTCGTAACTCCATTGGATGATCGCTTGATCGTGCAACTTTCTGGAGCAGAGAAAATGACTCCAGGTGGTTTGTACATTCCGGATACAGTGGCAGATACTTCTGGCAATCTACAAGGTCAGGTTGTTGCTGTCGGTCGCGGTCACATGAGCAAAAAAGGTCATTTGAAACCGATGGACGTTGTTGTCGGTGATAAAGTGATCTTCTCTGAGTACGCTGGCAATAAAATCAAAATTCAAAACGAAGACCTCATCATCCTTCGCGAGGGGGATGTCCTTGGCGTGGTCGCAAAATAAAAGGAATGAAAATGAATAAGAATCTTTTGAAAGCATTGGGTCTTTCGGTGGCGCTTTTGTCCACAACGGCCAACGCCATGAGTTTGGATTGGAGCGGGGGCTACCGCGCAGAATGGACTGAAGTGGATAAACCATCTTTGGGTTCACCTTCTGAAAGAAAAGCCTATGGTTTGAACTATCTTTACTTGAGCCCAAAAATCATCGCGGCTGATGGCGTAAACATCATTTCTCGCTTCGATGTTTTGAACAGTTCTCAATATCCGAACTCGCAAGTAGGTGAAATCTGGGGATTGAATCAAAACACACAAGGCACTGCGACTTCGACGAACGAAGGTTCTGTTGATTTGAAAGTCAGCCAACTTTACTTGAATGTGAACCAAGAATACGGCGCTTTGATCGTCGGTCGTGCTCCCTTCGAATTCGGTTTGGGTATGACTTACAACGCGGGTAAAGGTCCTTTTGATCACTGGTACGACACTCGCGATATGATTGCTTACAAAATCGTAGTAGGTGACTGGTTCTTCATGCCGCAATTAAGCCGCAAACAATCCAGCGGTTACGGTCAGGGTGGAACGATCTCTACATTGGGTTTCCAACTTCAATATGAAAGTGAAGAGAACAAATCTTTGCTTGGCGTTTATCAAGAAAACGTTAAAGGCGTAAAAGAAGTTTTGGCTTACACGGACGGACAAGTAGCTGCAATGGGCGGCGACAGCATGAACTCAGATATGAACATCCAAAGAACGAACTTCGTTTTGGGTCGTGGCTTTGATGCTTTCGGGTTCAAATTAGAAGCTGGTTTCCAAAGTGGTGAGTCTGGAGTGACAAAAGGCACAGAAGACGTCAGCGTGAATGGTTTCGGTATCGCAGCTGAAGTTTACAGCCAGAAGAATGAATCCAAATGGGATTACAAATTGATGTTAGGTATGGCGACTGGAGATGACCCGTCATCAACAGAGTTCAGCGGTTACGCTTTCAACCGCAACTACGGGCCGGCAATGCTTCTTTTCAATCACCGTTTAGGCAGAAAAGATTTCTTGAACACGAATGCGTACCGCACAGATGTTTCTCAAGCGGATGCAACGGCGGGAAATTCTGCGAATGTTGGAAACTCTGCGGATGATGAACTTGTGAGCAACACCATCTACGTTGCACCTTCAGTGAACTACGCATGGAATGAAAAAGTGGATGTTCGCAACACACTCGTGTGGGCACAAATTTCTAATGTCGTAAAAAACTCTGTTGATTCTTCAAAAGATCTGGGCCTAGAATGGGATATCGAAGTGATTTACAGACCATCTGAAAGAATTCAGTGGGTGAATCAAGTCGGTCTTCTCTTCCCGGGTGACGCCTTTAAAAATGGCAACGACGGTTTAGAGAATAGTTTTACATTTGGATTTGCATCTAAAGCCGCCATCAGCTTTTGATAACAACTTGATTGCAACTTGTACGACAGCTTGATGACTAAATGATTACATCTTGTTTGGTGGTGAGCAGGGCCCGAGGGACGAAAGTCCCTCGGGATTTTTTTTCTGGGGCTTGGAATTGGCTTCGAGCGGGGGATTTGCAAGGGAAGTGGTTTGAAGCTTCTCGCTGCGGTCGGCACACCATCGTGGTTCGTCGCCGCCGCCTTTCAGGCGGTTCGCGCATCGTGCGCCGGCGAAGGCCTTCCTTCGGAGAAGCATCAAACCACTTCCCTTGCAAATCTTGCTGAGGCGACTCCATCTCTAGACAATAAAAAAAAATCCCGAAATGGGAGCTGGTGTTTTTTCTGGGCTTCGCCGGTTTTTACGTTGATTTGATTTTTGAAATCGTCGGGGTGACTCTTCGAATGAAATTTTACTTCCACGGTGGAAGTAAGCGTTTGCGTCACGTCGTTAGTTAAAATAGGAAACGGGCCCGTCGTGAGCCCGTTGGAGGAACTGTTAGTTTTTTCTTTTGCTGTATTCTTAGAATCTGCCGCGGATGTCGAGTCTTTGTTGCAGTGATTGCGGAGAGATTGGCGATACTGTGCCGAAGCTTACGCCGTTGTTAGTTTGCGGCAGGAAGTTCGGTAGAGTAGTTCCAGGGACAGTCGTAACTTGTGGTTGAACTACGATTCCAGGGGAAACTGTTAGGTTTGCTCCTGTTCTTGTTGAAACACCTGGAACTATTGTCGTCGTTGTTCCCATGCGCCCTGGGTTTTGTAGGCGAGAATCTAAGCTTACACCTGGAAGTACAGTAGTGCCTCCGCCGATTCCAGCTCCCATGAAGTTGTAAACATCAGTATTCATACCGTTGTAGATTTTTTGGATGTACGAGTTGATTTCAGTCATATACTGGTTCTTCAAAGTCGCACTTGTCTCAGAAGATTTCAAACCTTCAAGACCCATTTGTGTTTGGCTTAGGACATTATTCAGCAATGATTCAAGGTCTGCTCTACGGTAGTTACCTTCGTTGAACAAATAGTTTCCAAGATATGGATCTTTAGTGTCTCTAGCTTGAACATATGTTTGTTGTAGTTCAAGAGCTTCGGCGCGGATCATCTCTGACTCGGCAGAAATCAATCTTCTTCTTACATCTTCGAATTTGCCTGGAACGCCGCTGATCAATTCGCGTACAAGTTTAAGTGCTTCATCACGCATTGCCGCAGGATCTTTCATCGCGGAATCAGATTCGCTGAAGAAGCTCCATTGGCCTGGCATTACGGATGCTCTTCTTTGGCCGTTTACGATGCGACGAGATTCAGCGATTTCGCTCAAGATCAAAGATTCGATATTTTCTTTGTAGTAATCATAAGCGTCTTCTTTATTGATCGATTTCGCGTTTGATTTAAGAATGCGGATATATTTAGTAGTACGGCAAGAAAGAACGTCAGAGTTGCTTTTCTTGTCGTCACATTTTTCCAGAGATGCGAATGGATTGATCTTGGCATCGCCCGACGCTTCCACTTCCTGCGTCGCCTCCGCCTTCGGTTTTTCCTGAGTCGTCAAGCGGGCGCCGATGGCTTTCATCAATGCGACATTCAAGCTGTCGATGTCTTCTTTGTTTTTTACACTTAATGGATAGGATTCGTAGCCGCAAGAGTCGCAGGCTTTACCTTCTGTCATTTTCTTTGGAACTAACGCGAGGACTTTGTCTTCACCGTTATCAATGTATTTTACTGGGACCACACCGTCGGCGGTGTAGATTTTTGATGGCGTGATGCCTTCACCTTCTGTAGAGGCGAAGTCAGCAGACGCCACTCCCGCAGTATGAGTGTTGAAAGATACATTTAAACCTAGCACAGCGAGCAGTGTCGCCGTTAAGACCCATTTGTGTGTTGGGTAAGTGAAAGTTTTCATAAGTCCTCCTATATATGGGTCTTCCAGACCCTTTTTCCTAACCTGATGTAAAGCGAGGGCCGCGCCAACTTGAGGGCTTGGTGCCAGAGGGGGTAAGTGATGAAAATTTCAAAGGGTTCTCATGTTGAGAATAGGGAATCGCAAGTGGCTCTCTGTAAAACTTCTGGTGTCCCACCCTGAGAAGGCTAAAAAAACACCTGAAATCAGTGATTTAGAGCTGACGACCGCCAACTTTGAAAAACACCCTGAAAGCGCCCATTCACGTCACTTTTATAAGACGTCTTGCCTATTAACTCAGTTTCATTCATAACCACGACGATGAAGTTTCATTTCCCTCGAAGCCCTAAGCCAGAGCATGTTTCCCAGTCTGATTGGAATAATTGGACCTGGCAGCTTCGCCATAGCTTGAAAACGCAAAGCGATTTTGAAAAACACTTCACGCTTTCCGAAGAAGAGCGTCTGGCTTTTCAAGGTGGTAAAGAACTTTTTAATATTCGCACAACGCCTTACTACGCAAGCCTTGCGGGGGAGCCTGGCGATTCGATCCGTCAGATCTTAATGCCGCAAAAATATGAAATCGAAGAAGGCTTGCAGCAGATGCTCGATCCTTTGGGAGAGAAAAGAAATAATCCCGCGCCTCGCGTGATTCATCGCTATTCGGATCGCGCCTTATTTTTGATCACGGATATCTGCAGTGTTTATTGTCGCTTTTGCACGCGTAAACATTTCACCGGACAAGAACAAGCGTTTATTAAAAACGACGAATACGAGCAAGCGCTCAACTACATCCGCAAACACACGGGCCTTCGCGAAGTTATTCTTTCTGGCGGAGATCCTTTAACTGTCAGTGATGCGCAACTTGACCGTGTACTGACGGACCTAAGAAATATTGAGCACATCGAAATCATTCGCATTGGTTCCCGTATGCCTGTGGTATGTCCTATGCGTGTGACAGATGACTTGGTGAGGATTTTAAAGAAACACAAGCCCGTCTTTTTAATGTCTCATTTCAATCATCCGCGAGAACTCACAGCGGAAGCTGTTGAAGCTTTGGAAAGATTCGTCGATAACGGCGTTCCGGTGATGAATCAAATGGTTTTACTTAACGGCATCAACAATCATCCTGCAATTGTCCAAGCTTTAAATCGTCGTTTGCTTTATTTACGTGTGAAGCCTTATTACATGTTCCAATGCGATCCTTCGATTGGTACCGATCACTTGCGGACATCTGTTGAAGACTCATTAGAGATTCAAAAAGAGTTGTGGGGTCATCTTTCCGGACTCGCGATGCCGAATCTTTCTTTAGATATTCCGAACGGTGGAGGAAAAACGTATCTTGTGCCGAACTTCGAGGTCGGGCAAGAAGGGTTGACTCGTCACTACATCGGTTGGGACGGAGTGAAGGCGGAATACGTCAGCCCCGCTCCAGAAAAAATAAAAAAGCCAGATGTCTCTTTGTATGAAGAAGAATGGCTTGCGCTTAAGAATTCAAAGTCTCTCTAAACTTTTGAGTCGGATTTTCTTTTTTAAAATTATTCTTTAAGGTCTTTGTTGTTTTCCTGCCAAGGCCAACGCCCATGAATCTCTACGCTCAAAGACCAACTTAAAAAAGTTCGAATCAAAACGATAAGGCCCAACACTCCTAAATTTTGATAAGTGGGCTCAACGGCGACGGTTCCGATAATGTCTCCGGCAACCAATAATTCCAGTCCCAATAGAATGGCGTTTCCCATACCGCTGCGATACTTGCGATATCCTTCCGGATCTTTATTAAAATAGTGTTTTAAATATTTTCCAGTAGAATAAATGGCACCAATAATAATGGTGCCAATGCCCGCAAGCTCAAAGGCCACAGCGATTTGTCGTACGTTCTCGTGAAGCATCGAACTCCTCCAAATTTCCGGTATAGGAGCGTCTTCAGTGTCTCGCAAATTTCGGATTTGAAAATCTTTAATTCGACACTTCTTTTCTGGGTACGTTCAGACCACACACTTTCTTTTTACCTGCTGAACCACAATTACATTTTTGTATTTAGACTGTTCGCGGAGTGTTCCGCTACGTTACCGGAAATTTTGCGGAACATTCCATGGCTGTTGCGCAACTTTGAAAAACACTAAAACAACAGAAAAAAGGTATTTTATGAAATCAGTATTTGTTTCTCTACTAACATTGGTTATTTCTTCAAGTGCGTTCGCCGTTCATGCTGGAAGTTCCTGGAGTCAGATCTTCGCGGATCGCGATGCTGTCGTTGAACATGGCTACAATTTGCATGGCATCTCTTTGTCAAATGCCTGCATGACGGACTATGAGATCAGAGCCATCAGCGCAACAAGAGAGTGTGCCGAGCTTGTTCCGGTAAAAAGAAACATTCCTGAAGGTGAAGGTGGCGGTCCGATCACAGACTGGGTTTGTGCTCGTTATGAAACAGTTCACAAAACAGCACCTCGCACTTACGAAGCTCCAGAGTGTTTACGCTTTGAAGGTTCTGGCGAGCAAACACCAGTTTGCACAGAGTGGGGAACTCGTGACGTGACTGTGCCAAGAACAATTTCTACACAGGTTCACGTGACTCGTGGTGAAGCGGGAACTTCTTTCTTTAAAAGTTTCACTTTCCCAACATGTGATGTTGTTCAGCCGAGATAAACATTGATGCATTTTCCCCTGAGGCTTCTCGGGGGAAAATCTCACCTCGAAACACGAAAGTGATTCAATCTTGCGCAGGACTCGTCCTTTACAACAATCTCGTGTTTGCTATGTCTTCCTAAATTTATCCCATAGTCTTGTGAAGTTCCCATCGTGATTACCGAAAAATTTATCACGCCACTTTGAAGGAACTTATGGGAATGAGAATTACGACAAATATCGCTGCACTGAATGCACAAAGAAACTTGGTAGGTTCGCAACGAGCTATCAATGATTCTATGGCGAAGTTATCTTCAGGCAGTCGTATCAACAAGGCAGCTGATGATGCCGCTGGCTTAGCTATCTCCGAAAGATTAAAAGCGCAGATTCGCTCTGCATCTCAAGCCCAACGAAATGCGAACGATGGTATTTCCCTGATTCAAACAGCAGAGGGTGGCTTGAACGAAATCGGCAACATCATAGTGCGCTTACGTGAATTAGGAATCCAAGCGGCTTCCGATACGGTGGGCGAAACTGAGCGCGGTATGCTTAACAAAGAAGTTACTCAGCTTAAAGACGAAATGCAGCGTATTGCGAAGTCAACGACATGGGGAACGACGAAGCTTCTTGATGGCTCTGCTCCTAAGTTCGATTTTCAAGTGGGTATCGGCAATGATGATTTTGCCGATCGCATTTCCTTTGATGCCGGCAAACACGCGGCGACGATCGATGCTCTGGGATTAGATGGAATTGATTTTTCTTCGAAAGAAGGCGCACAAGAAGCGTTGGCACGTCTTGATGATGCGCAAACAAATGTCAGCGGCACACGCGCTTATCTGGGAGCTTTACAAAATCGTCTGACATCAACCGTAGACAACTTGGGTGTTACTCAAGAAAACTTGGCAGCAGCAAACAGCCGTATTCGTGATACCGATATCGCGGCGGCTTCCAGTGAAATGGTTCGAAATAATATTTTATTGCAGGCGGGAACTTCCGTGTTGTCGCAAGCAAACCAAGCCAACCAATTGGCATTGAAACTGATTGGTTAATTGATTTCTCCGTTGGGGATGGCCGTGAAAGCGGTCATCCCTTTTTTTTATGGCTTAAGTTCAACAGTCAAGTAAGCGTAGTCGTTTTCAACACCTTGGCTGAATCTCATAATTTCTAGTTTTGACGGATTGTTAAACTGAATCCAAGACGATGTTGAAGAAAACTTCGGCGTCTTTTGATCACGATCAATCACCCAATACAAAACTTCAAAAGCCGATTTCTGCGAATCTCTTCCCTGATATTGTCTTACTAAGAAGTGCACTCGGAATTGGCGCAACCACTTGGTTCCTTTGCCGCACCAAACGTCCCAATCATGGGCATCAGGTTTATCAAAAACATGCGCACATTTTAGATCAAAGGTTCCGTCGCTAGACATGTAGTGAAAGCTCACCATGTCTTCGGTGATCTCTTTCGTATTGGTCAGAAAAAAACCTGCGGGTGCAGAAAAAGAAAGAGATGGTAAAAGAACTAGAACTGCAAGTAGGACGTGCTTAAGTGTTTTCATACTTCAAGATTACAGTTCCGAACGAGCAGGGGCAACGCCCGTTGATTTTCACCAAGACTTTGCTCGGGCTCCAAATAAAGTCTGTCGATATTTTTGACATAGACCCGCGCTAAGCGGACTTGGCTATTGATTCTTGTGCTGAACACCCATTAAAACGACAAACAAGCGCCAGTTTCATGGCCAACCCTTTGCAACCTGCTACCAAGAGTCTTTGGTATTCAATGAGGTGCCTATGTTGAAATCTGTAATTTCGCTGTTAATGATTCTTCTTATCGGAAGCACAAGCTTCGCTCAAAATACTGAATACTGGGATGCCGACAAACTTCAGGACAACAAAGAGTGCTTGCTTAAAGTTGTTCGCAATCGAATGAAGAGCACTAAAACAGGCACTGTAAATCTTAAAATTGAAAGCCAGACGGACCTCGTTGTCTTTCAAGACGCCATGGAAAAATGGTGGGGAATTCGCCCTGATTTTTTCTTAAACGTTTACGATGGCAATACCAACACGATTTATCTTATGAATAAACGCGCGTCCTATAAACATCCTCGAACGCCGGTAGATTCTTTAGTTCATGAACTCACGCACTACGTGCAAGTCATCGATCAAGGCGGTGGCTCCGGAGATGGAGATCTTTTAGAAGGGGAGGCGGTACAGGTTCAATCCTCGTTCCGAGAAACCCGCGGTCATTTGATTCAGAATGATAAATACGAAGGACCTTGTGAATAAAAAAAAGCCCAGCGAAAGCCGGGCTTTTTTTATTCAATTCTAAAATTCAAAATTAGAAGTTGAAAGAGTAAACTGCTGAAGTGATAGCAGCAGAACCTGCAGCTTCATCATCAAACCAGTTCCAGATTTCCATGCGCTCGATACCTAGAGCGCCCGCGCCGCGAGGCAATTTGATTTGACCACCGAAACGGAAAGAAGGACCGAAAACAGTTTTGTCATCAGCGCCATCCATTTTGATCATAGAGATACCAACACCTGGAGCCATGTATGCATTTACATTAGATGCATCAACTAGCTTGATCAAAGAGTGACCACCGAAAGAAAGGATTTGCGGAATTCCCGCATCTTTCTTTTCAGTTTGCAAGAATGCGTAACCACCGAAGGCACCTTGTTCTTGGCTGAATTCTAATCTGCCGCCAATGTTAAGCGCAGAGCTGCTCATACCCAAGCTGATGCTTGCAGTGTTTTCGCCGTTAGACGCTACAGAACGAGCTGGAGCTGGTCTTTGAGCAAAAGAAACAGATGAAACAAATAAACATGCTACAACAAAAAACTTTTTCACAGTAGTACCTCCTCAGGTAGCCAAACTAGATTTGTCAGGAACCATGATTTTGGCAACACAAAAATACAAATTATGCTCAATATCAATATTCTAGATGCGCTCTAAACGGGCATATTTCACGACGAATTTCTTCACCGTATTATCTGTGAACATCACGCTGACTTTAAAGTTTTCGCCCGTTCCTTCGGTCGCATAGACAGTGCCGGCGCCGAAGGTAGGATGACGAACACGCATGCCTTTGGTGAACTGACCGCCTTGCGAGCCTTCATTTTCATAGTCCGGAAAGGCTTGGCTATCATCAAAACTTTGTGGGCGTGCTTTGTTGCGATCCGATGCCAACGATCCCCAGCGAGGGCTGTCGAAGGCTCCATCCGCATCGTAAGAGCTAGAGCCATAGCGTGAAACAAAGCGAGGTCCTTCGGCAATAGCCGCTTTGAAGTCCACGTACTCTTTCGGAATTTCTTTAATGAAGCGAGATGGAGGATTCATTTGCTCCTGTCCCCACACGCGACGCATTTTGGCGTAAGTCAGCCATAATTTCTGGCGAGCGCGAGTCATGCCCACGTAAGCCAAGCGGCGTTCTTCTTCAACGTCTTCTTCACCATCGCTATCCAGGCTTCGGCCACTTGGGAAAAGATTTTCTTCCATCCCCACAACAAAGACGTAAGGATATTCCAAACCTTTGGAAATATGCAAAGTCATCAAAGTGACCGAGTTTTGCTCTTGATCTAAAGAGTCCACATCGCTGACTAGAGCCATCTCTTCTAAGAAGCTTGTCAAAGTTCCTTCGTCACCACGCTCTTTCGCGAACTGGGCGATGGCATTGTCGAGTTCTTCTAAGTTTTCGATACGAGCTTGCGCTTCTGGAGATTCGTCTTTTTTCAAGTTCAGCAAATACTCTGTGCGATCCAAAACGATGTGATAGAAATCGACAATCTTGAAATTCAAAGCATTGGCTTGCAATTCATCCATCAATTCCAAGAAGCGACGGATCTTTCCTGTTGTTCCCGCATTGAAGATGCGATCATCGCAGGCTTTGCCCGCGGCAAGATACATGCTGGTTCCGTGTTGAGCAGCGTACTCTTCCAGTTTTTCAATCGTCGTCTTACCTATTCCACGTGCGGGAACATTGATGATACGTTTTAGAGCAATATCGTCGGCGGGATTGATCGCAAGCTTCATGTACGAAAGAATGTCTTTGATCTCCATGCGCTCATAGAAGCGCACGCCGCCCACCAGGCGGTAAGGGATGGCCAAAGTGCGCATTTGTTCTTCAAGAACACGAGACTGCGCATTCGTACGATAGAAGACAGCGTAGTCATTGTAAGAGCCTTCGCCCTCATTCATCATCGTCTGAATGGTTTTTGCGACAAACTTCGCTTCATCGTATTCATTTTTTTCTTCACGAACATGAATCAAGTCACCGGCATTGTTCGAAGTGAAAAGAGTTTTATCTTTTCTTTGCGAATTGTTTTTAATCACCGAAGTCGCGGCATTCACAATGTTAGCCGAAGAGCGATAGTTTTCTTCAAGCTTGACGACTTTGGCTTCCGGGAAGTCTTTTTCAAAATCCAGAATATTTTTAATATCAGCACCACGCCAGCTATAGATCGACTGATCCTCATCACCCACAACGCAAAGATTACGATGAGCCTTCGCCAACATCTGCACCAAAAGATATTGAATGTGATTGGTGTCTTGATACTCATCCACCATAATGTAACGGAATTTTTCCTGATACATTTTTAAAACATCAGGGTACATGCGGAAAAGCTCGTAGGTCTTCATTAACAAGTCATCGAAATCTAAGCTGTTCGCTTTTTTCATTTCGACTTCGTAGGCCTTATAGACCTCAACCGTTTTTGCATCCATCAAGCGCTTCGCATTTTTTTCGAAAGCTTCTGGCGAAAGTCCCATCATCTTCGCGCTGCTGATACGGCTTTGGAAGTTTTTCGCCGGATACATCTTGTCGTTGATATTCAGCACCGTCATAACCTTTTTGATTTGGCTTAACGTATCGGATGAATCATAGATGCCGAAGAAAGGTTTGTAGTCGAGCAAAGTGATATGTTGACGAAGCACGCGCACGCAGAAACTGTGGAAGGTGTTGATCCAAAGTTGAGCGCGAACATGTGCACCCATCTCAGAAAGGATCTTGTAAATACGATGCTCCATCTCTTTGGCGGCCTTATTGGTGAAGGTCACACAAAGGATCTCATCGGGGGCGGCAACCCCTTGGCCGATGATATTGGCCATGCGATGGGTAAGAACGCGGGTCTTTCCCGAGCCGGCACCCGCTAAAATCAATAAAGGCCCCTCAAGGGTTTCGACAGCGTCTTTTTGCGGAGGGTTTAAATCTTTCGTAACAAAATCAAGTACATCCATGGCTTTTCCTCGTCACAAGAGGGGCCCCTTCCAGAGCCCTTTCACTGTCGAACCTTTAGTGGGACTGACAAAGTTTGTCTATCCCTAAGTTTTCATTGAGTTTTTTGCCCATTTTAACTATAACTATAACGCGTTTGGTCAATGGGCTTTAGGGACCTTCCGTTTATAGTGCTTAGAGAGGACTTTGTGAAGAACGTTTTCAGTCGGATCATAGCAGCAATTTCAGTATCTGTGTTGGCAGCCTGTGCGCCGCAAACAGATTCTGCTACGGAAACGGGCAGCGTCCGAGTTTTAGCTCCTATGAGCAACTCGAAAGGCTCCTACTCTCTGGATATATTCGAATTGAAGGGCATCACGGATCTGCAAACCGTGGCCGGTAAGTTTGTGCGTTTCTTCTTAAGCCCTCGCATCGCCAATAAACAATTACAAGGTTCCGCTCCTCAAGGTCGTTTCATTAAAAATTCGGATGGAGCTTTCATTCCTGCCAATGAAATGACTCAGCAATTAGTTACAATCTATGCGCACACGCAAAGACTGGCGCTTTTGGATGAAGAGTTAGGAGCTGGTGGAGTGAACAAGTGGCCTCGCGATGTCGGTGTCGCTGTGAAGGTTCGTGGCGGTCTGACGAACAACGCTTTCTATGATGGCAATACGGACTCCATGCTTTTAGTTCCTTATTCTTCAGAAGGTCTTCCAATTCCTATCAACGGTGGGATCTTGGCTCACGAACACTTTCATTCTTTGTTTTATAAACTTGTGATGGGTGACGAACGCGCGCAAATTCATGATCGTGAAAACTTCTTAGAGCGTGCGATCGTAGAAGATCTTTCTGTTCGTCACCGTCGTCTTCTGCCTATCAGTACGGGCGAAGAAATGAGCGAAGCCCAAATGCACATGTACTATCACCTGGCGATCATTCGCGGTTTGAATGAAGGTCTTGCTGATTACTGGGGCTGGATGTACACCGGCGACCCTGATTTTATCGCGCAGTCTTTGCCTTCTGAAAAAGCGACACGTTCTTTAAAGGTACGCGACGAGAAATCCGTGAACTCATTGCCGTCAGTGGAAAATATCAAAAGGTCTTTAAATATCTTTTATTCCGGGGCTGCTGATAAGGCGCGTTTCTCTGACTACGTTACGGGTTATGCGTATTCATTGGGAACGCAGTTCTCTCGCGTTCTTAAACGTTATACGGACATTTACTCTAAAGCGCGTGGGATCGAAGATCTTCAAGCACGTAAAGACATCGCAAAGTTGATTGTGAAAGTTCTGCCGAAAATGAAAGACGACTTCGATAAGCTGGATTTGAATTATTATACGGCTGACAAATTTTTGAAGTCGATGTTTGCCCTGAATGAGAGTTACCGTGAAGAAGAGTGTCAGTTCTTAGCTGAAGTCATTTCTTCCTCAGTCGCAACGACGGAAGAAGCGCTGACTTGCGAAAAGATGGCCGAGTCTGAATTCAAATTGGTGCCTAAAGTGGAAGTTGCTCCGGTTGAAACGCCTTCAGTCACAGAAAGCAGCTTGCAATGAGAGCTCTTGTTTTCCTCGCGTTGGTAATTTCTTCTTCTGTGAGCTGGGCGCAGGAATCACGTGCAAGAATGCCGAAGGTGACTCCGGAAGCTCCCTCTTATCTGACCGTCAATCTGATCAATCCCGAGATGCGCTATGAGCGGGCAAACTCGCAAGAGATCGAAGATGTGAAGCCTTTAAATTTCTCTTTTGGTTATCAAAAAAAACGTCTCAGTTTTCTGGCTGAATATGCGCGTTACTCTGAAGATTCTGGAAACGCGACTTCAAGTATCGAGCGCACTCATCAAGAACTTTTGGTGTGGGGTCGCTACCATCTAGTTAATAAAGTGCAAAACGAATTGTCTGGCGCCTTGTATGGTGGCGTTGGTTTAGGTGGCTATCAAGAAGAAGTGAAGACAACTTTGATGGGTGACAGCCGCACTGATAAAGAAAACATCAAGATGATGTCGGGACTCTCTGTCGGTGGCGAAGGAGCTTATCGACTTCAGAACTTTGGTTTTGTTGCCGGTGTTGAGGGTCGCGCCCTTATCGCATCGGACTTCGACCCAAATCCTGTGTGGAGTGTCGTGATCCGCTTGGGTGTGCGCTTCGCTCTCTAACCATAGTCTAATGTTAACAAAGTTGTTTCCACGTTCCGTGTTCTCGCGAAAAATGAGGACATGAAAACATATTCTTTATTCGCCTTAATTACATTATTCAGTGTTATTACCGAAGCAAGAACATGGCAGAAGATAGACATTCCGGGCACCCATTGTGGAAATGGGGAAGTCTATAGCGTCTATCTTGATCGCAAAGACGATGACAGGCTGCTGATCGAATTCATGGGTGGGGGAGCCTGTTGGTCGGAAGGTACTTGCTACGGCTCAAGCCCATTAACTCGTCTTGCTCCCTTGCCGGGAGATCCCCAAACCACTGTGATGGCGCAAGAAAAGCCCAGCAATCCGTGGCAAGAGCATTCGGCCCTCTTCTTTCCTTATTGCACGGGCGACGTTTTTGCCGGAACTCACGAGGCTCACTATAAGACCGGAGCGACTCTCTATCACACGGGTGCCACGAATGTCGCAGCGGCTTTCGCTTATTTAGATCAACAGCGGATCATCGACTTTAAAAACCTTTCCGAATTGACAGTGTGGGGATGGTCCGCCGGAGCGATTGGGGCTCTTCTGCACACGGAAACGATGCGACCTTACCTAGGGGTCGGTACACGTAAAACAATTATTGCTGACAGCCCGGGATTGCATTTCGGAAAAAACTTTTGGAAGAAGTTTACTCCTTTACTGACTCAAGACTATCTTGCGCAATTTGCGAAAATTGGACTGATGGCATCCGTCGACGATGGGTTTATAGCTCCGTTGATGGGACCTGTATTCGCAAAATTGTCTGATTGGAATATTGGTATTATGCAGTCGACAAAGGATATGGTGATGTCGATGGTGTTTGGCAACATCACGCCTGAAGCTCATCGCACCTTGGTGTTAGGGCCCTCGGGAATCGCCGTGATTGCCGCTCCCTTTGCCAATGTAAAAACATGGGTTGCGGATGTCGTCACTCACACCTTTTTGCAACGGGACCAGACAGCGTCGGTGAAAGATATGAAAGGCGAAACAGCGTGGGACTTTGCCTTGAGGGTGTACGGGATAAAGAAAAACCCCGTGATTTCTCACGGGGTTCATCAGGATTTGAAAAAAACGATTCGTGTATCTGTTATTCAGTGATTCGTTGAACGATCGCCGAACCTACTCTGCTTTTCGTAAGAAGTTCAGTGCGGTAAGACTGAGCTTCTTTTTGAGTCGCAAACTGACCCACGCTGACGCGGTAGTATTGTTTGCCTTTGATATTAGCAGGTACGTAGAACGCGCTGTAACCTTTGCCTTTAAGATCTGAAGCCAATTTTTGAGCTTCGGCTTCGTCTGTGTAAGAAGCTACTTGCACCGTGAATTTTCCAACAGTGTATTGCGCTACATCTTTTGGAAGTGAAGAAGGAAGACGCTCTTCTTTAGTCACTGTTGCGGCTTTTTCCGTCGCGTCGTGAGTTGTTGGAGCTTTTCCAGAAGCGATGTTTTTAGCCGCTGAAGAAGGCTCTTCCGTTTTAGTTACTGGAGAATGCTTGTCACCTTTAGGATTTGCAGGCTTCGCTGTTTCAGCTTTTGGTTCTGTCTGAGTTTTTGTTTCAGCAACTTCGCCGTGAGCATCGTGACCGACAGTTTTTTCATCGTGAGAAGCGCCGTGGCCTTCTTCACCATGAGGAGCCGCTGGAACTGGAGCCACTTCGTCAGCCACGAATTCTTCTGCAAGCTTTGCGATCTCTTCATCCGTCATCTGCCCAGATTTAGTTTCGCCATGACCGTTGTTAACAGACGCTACTTCACGTTCGCCGTGAGCATTGTTTTTTTGCGGTTCAAGAGCCGCCAATTGATGTTGGTTGTCACTGTACTTTTTGCCAACGAATGTTCCTACAGAGAAGAACAACAATGAAACAAAAAATACTATCGAAAGCTTCACAACCGCGTCTGTTTTAGAACTCATTTTTTCAATCCTCATGTTTAAACTCACTTGAGTTAATATGCTCTGATTTTTACAAAGCATCTCTAAAGTTTAAGGCCCTTCCTTTGGCCCTTCAATCATGTTAGCTTTAAGTCTCGGAACTGGTCAATAATCAGAAGAAATGTTCAAAGGGAAAACCGTGGAAAATGGCGCAAAATCAATGGATTGGAAGCAGGTCTTAAGTACAGCAATCAAGGCTGTCAGCTTGGGGCGCGAAGTGCTTCTCAATTATTTCGGTAACTTAGAACATATCGAAGAGAAGTTCCAAGCCGGTCTAGTCAGTGAAGCCGACAAAGAATCAGAAAGAGTCATCGCAGAGCATCTTAAGAAAAATTTTCCGACAATTGAGTTCTTGGGCGAAGAAAGCTTCGCCGCGAAAAGCGCGCCCGGGGCGAAGGTCGAGGTGAAGCCTGCCGGACCGGAAGGCCGTTGGATTGTCGATCCGTTGGATGGCACAACAAACTACATTCATCGCTTTCCGATTTTTTGCATCAGTCTTGCCTTGGAGATGGATGGAAAAATTCAACTCGCGGTGATTGATGTTCCCATGCTGAATGAAACCTACACGGCGATTCGCGGCCAGGGTGCTTTTGTTAATGGCCGAAGACTTCGCATTTCTAAGAATCAGGAATTTAAGAAAGCTTTGCTTGCGACTGGCTTTGTTGCTGAACACGAACATGTCATCGCAGAGCAGTTGAAAATCTTTGATGAGATTGTTCGCAAATGCCGTGGCGTTCGTCGCCCCGGTGCTGCGGCTTACGATCTCACTCAAGTGGCTCGGGGAGTTTTTGACGGCTATTGGGAGCGAAATATCCAGCCTTGGGATGCGGCTGCGGGCATCTTGTTAGTGGAAGAAGCTGGCGGCATTATTCAGACGTATAAAGGGGATGAATACAATCCTTATAAGAACTCGATCGTTGCAGGCAACCCCGCGATCGTAAAAGAAATTCAAAACATCTGCCAAAAGCACCTGCAATCACATACACATTGATCAACTAGGTAGCGCAATTCATTTTGCGCATAATAAAAAGCTTACTATGCCCATTTAAGTTTTGAAGATTCTCAATTATAAAGGGCCATCAAAGCGAGGACATAGTATGAAAACTTTTGTAACTTTCATTCTCATTGCGCTGACAAGCTCTCAAGTTTTTGCTGCGGACGCTTGCAAACGTAAAGTGGCTAAAGCAGCCGTTCAGCAAGCCCAACTGGATCGTGAAGAGTCTGAGATTCAACCCCCTGAATTGCATTTACTTTCTTCGGAGTTTCAAGGGAACAGATTGATTTCCGTTTACGAAGCCGATCTTTTGCACTGCACGCCGGGCGATTTAGATGCCTGTGGAAGTCTGACTTATGAAGTCGTGACGGCAGAAACAAATTCAACATGTCAGGTTCTAAGAATCTACATGACAGGCGAAGAATAAATTTTCAGATTTTTTTTAAAATGGAGGCGGCGACTTGTCTTCCCGTCTCCATGGCTCCATGAACAGTTCCTTGAGAGGATTTTTTCGCAAAGGCCTCACCGGCAAGCCAAATTTTTCCTTGAATGGGTTCTGTAATACGGTGACGAGATTTTTTTCTTTCAACACCGGTGTAGCTGTAGGCTCCTAAGCTGAACGGGTCGCGGCTCCAATTGTAGGTGTAATAGGTTTCTAGATTTTCAATCAAATAGTTTTGAGATTTCCGTGTCATCTTTGAAAGAGTAGAAAGAGCTTTAAAGGCTCGCTCTTGCGATGTCCAAGTTGCCATCTCCCAAGCTTTTGGGCCGCCTTGCCAGGCAATGAGGATATTGTTGTGAATAGGCTTCTTTGTCCACCAGGTTGGAAAGTAGTGATCGGGACCTGCTCGCATAAAGACGACCGGTTCCTTTGACAGTTTCTCCCAAAACCGCTCTTTGAATTCAAAAATAATTCTTTGTACATGACCCATGTGGTAACCCTGCAAGGCCTCTGTAATTTCCGTCAGGGCCGGCGCAAACTCGATGCGCGATAGGGGCTGATTGTTTTGCAAAACCGCTAAAGGAACCGTGACCACCACATGTCTCGCTTGGAATCGAACGCCCTGTTTTTCTTTTGTATTCGTGGTGACGATGACGTGCTTTTGCGACCATTCTATTTTTTTGACGATATGCTGAAGATGAACTAGGGCATTTATTTTTTGACCAAGCATGTTTTCAAAATAGCTCGCGTATCTTTGCAAAGGCCGAAAGGCACCGTCACCACCGATTTCGCCTTCGTCCTCTTGCTCTGCAAGGGCTAAAGACTTTTCTCCAATGAGCTCAATATCGGCTCCTTGGAATCCTTCAACATAGGCGATGAAAGATTGGCGATATTCATCGGGAACATTCTTAAGCGTCTTTAAAAAATCCGCAACGCTGCGATCATTCTTTGGATTGGCATTCAGTTTGTTGATGATCTTTCCGAACTCTTTGTCGAAATTTTTTAATGGGATCATCGAGCGGCCTTTTAAGAATAAATGCTTTTCTGGTGCCGTGACGAATGAGCCATTCTGCTCTTGGATAAGGTCGTTGAGAATAGGATGTACCCCATGCAGAAACTCAGCACCCAGTTCAATGGGTTCTATGTCGTGAGGTAAAGAATAAATGCGACCGCCCACACGATCACGGGCCTCTAGAACACAGACTTTTTTGCCAGCGCCTGAAAGGTGACGAGCACAGGTCAAACCTGCGGCGCCGGCACCGACAATGATGACGTCATAGATCTTACTTGCGGCCATATTGAGATTTTAAAATATGCGAAGAAGGGGAACAGTTGAATTAACGAGGAAGTGTTGACTCTCAAGAAAGGCGACAACGGATCGCTGTCGCCTGAAATATCATATTACTTTTGAAGGCGAAGGCGGTAAGAGCCAAAGCTTCTGATTTCTTTTTGGTAGTAACCATTTGAAGCGCGAACTTCGACAGTGGCACGTACAATCACTTCGAAGTCTTGAGGGTTTTCAGCTGTTTTATTCACGCTTAAAGATTGTGTTTGCGCACTCAAATTTTCAACGTCAGCTAAATTAAGAACTGAAACCACCTGATAGTTTTTATCAACGACCAAGGCTTCGTAATTTGAATACGTCAACTCAACCGCGACATTGTTATCCGCAATATAGTTTTCACGAGAAGGATTCGCGTCCATCACCCAGCGAGAGTCTTCACAGCGAACAACTGAAACTTTTAAAGATGCATCGAGGTCTTTTTGTGAGTTTGTAGCATTGATCAACTCAACCTGAATAGCCTTGCTACCTAAAGAGCCGTTGGTTTTCTGATTGCCTTGGCAGCGTACGATAGAACCATCAAATGTTTTGTAAATTTGCGCCGTTTCGGCAGAAGCCAGTTGAGTTCCCAATAAAGCGGCAAGAGTAATGAAAAGTGTTTTCACGAAAGCTCCTTGTGAGGAGGTAGTGATAGCAAAACCTCTAGTCAAAATAAAGGGAAGTTCGGAGGGCTTTGAAAGGTTTTTACGGACGTCTAAGACATAGTCTTTTGGGAGCCAGAAATACCGGTAATTTGAATGGAGTTTGATGCATTTGTTAGATGAAGGAGGCGCTTTTTGAAGCCGCCTCCTACGGGTGGCTCCCTCTAGTGCGAGAGCTTGTTTTTCATTTTATCAATGCCTTGATTTACCTTATCCGCGCCTTCGCGGTATCTCTCTTCCATGGACGACATAAGGTCGTTCACTTGTTTAGAGGCTTCTTCTTTCGTTAAACCCATTTTTTGTTGAACTAGACCACTCAGCGCTTCAGAGTTGCCTTTAGTTCTTTGGATCTCGTCGTCTGTGAGCTCGCCCCATTTTTTGCGAATTTCGCCAGAAATCTCTTTGATTTTTCCTTGGAAAATGTCCTTATTCATAACGACCTCCTGGTTGAGTTTTCTTTAAACAGGAGACCGTGGCTCAGCCAAACAGTCAAATCTTCGCGCCAAAACTTTGACTACTGTCAGAGAATTTCTTCTCGGTAACATTTTCCTGGGCGGCAAAATTTGCCTTAGATCAAATATGTTGGTTGCGATCTCCTAGACCTCGACCATGGTTGCGTTGGCATCCGAGTTGCTTTGTTTTCTGTCAGGACCACTCTGTGGTCTTTCATCATGGAGGATGAATGGCTGAAGAAAAAGCGGCAGCAGCGGAAATGTCAGCTCCGAGCGGGGGATCTGGACAAAAGCCTATTCTACTTATTGCCCTAGCGGTTATCAATATGTTGGTGGTCGCTGGCGTGGGTTTTATGCTTTATCAAGGTAAGAAAAAAGAAGCAGCAGAACCTAAGATTGAACAAGTCATTAAAGGTGAAGCCGAAGCACAACATAAAGAAGCCACGGAAGAAAAAGAAATCGTGGGGAAGGTTGTGCCTTTAGAAACATTCATCGTCAATTTAGCAGGATCAAAAGGCCGTAAGGTCGCGAAAGTAAACATGGAACTTGAGGTCAAAGGTGACCACGTTCTTGATGAAATCGAAAAGCGCAAGGCGCAGATCCGCGACATCATTATTATCATTCTTTCTTCAAAGACTTATGAAGACGTTGCAAGTCGTGAAGGTAAAGACGGATTAAGAAACGAAATTAAAGACACGATCAACTCTTTCCTAGTGCAAGGAAAGATTTCAAACGTGTTCTTCACTGAATTTATCTACAACTAAGGCAGGACTATGAATCAGGTTCTTTCACAAAGTGAAGTGGATGCTCTGTTAGCCGCGGTCTCTGACGGAGATGTCGCGTCGTCGGATACGTCCAAGCCGGAAGCGCAGAATGTCGGTAAAGTGGATGAGCGTAAGATTGTTTCTTACGATCTTACCAGCCAAGACCGTATTATTCGTGGTCGTCTTCCTCAGTTGGAAGTTATTTACGAAAAATTCATGCGTGCTTTCCGCGTTTCTTTGTCTTCAGCACTTCGTAAAATCGCCTCCATCACTTTAACTTCCACTGAGTTTTTAAAATTCGGTGAGTTTATTAATACGCTTCCAATGCCGACATGCATGAGCGTTCTACGTTTTGGTAACTTGCGCGGTTCGGCTTTGTTCGTGATTGAAAGTAAATTGGCTTACGCTTTGGTCGACAGTTTCTTCGGTGGTGCGGATCGTCCGTACACGAAAATTGACGGTAAAGATTTTACGCCGATTGAACTTTCGATCGTGCAAAAAGTCGTAGGTCTTGCAATCAACGATCTTGAAGCCGCGTGGGCATCTATTGAAAAAATCGGTTGTTCTTTTGTTCGTACGGAAGTGAATCCACAGTTCGTAGGTATCGTGCCTCCGACAGACGTGGTTATCGCTTCGACATTCGACGTCGAACTTGAAAATGCGACAGGGACGATCTCTATCGTAATTCCTTACGCGACCATCGAACCGATCAAACAAAAGCTCTCAACAGGCTTCCAGGTTGAATCAGATCAAACAGATAAAAAGCTTTGGACTTCGATCATTCAAGAACAGCTTCTTGAAACGGATATGGAAATCAAAGTGAACCTGGGTGAAACAGAAATCAAACTTCGCGACATGATGAACTTGAAAGTCGGCGACGTGATTCCATTGGATCAGGACGCTTCGGGAGAGTTCGACGTGACGGTCGAAGGTGTAAAAAAGTTTAAAGGTTATTACGGAATCCATCACGGAACTGTGGCAGTCCAAGTGACTCGACCGGTGACAAAGTAGTAGGGGGATAAAATGAGTGACGATACATTGGACAACTTAGCAGATCAGTTGGTGGCGGAAGCAGCCGGTATGGCAGATGGCGGAGCGAAAAAAACTTCTGCAGCTCCAACAGGCCAAAGCGATCGCAACTTGAACTTGATCTTAGACATTCCATTGAAAGTTTCTGTGGAATTGGGTCGTACAAAGATGCCGGTGAGTGAGCTTTTGAATCTGACTCAAGGTAGCGTTATCGAATTGAATAAATTGGCGGGTGAGCCGATGGAAGTTTACGTGAACGACAAGTTGATCGCACGCGGTGAAGCCGTGGTCGTCAACGAAAAGTTCGGTGTGCGTTTGACGGATATCATTTCTCCAGCTGAGCGCGTGGAACAACTTAAATAAGGTAGAGGTTTTAGATGCGTTTGTTGCTTTCTTTACTTTTTGTATTTTCAGTTTCTGCTCAAGCGGCAGATTCAGCAGCCACGTCTTCTGAACAAACAGAAATTTCTGCTCCGGCGGAAGCTGGTGTCGTGGCGCATGAAGATGGAAAAATCGACAATCGTAAAGAATCCGAGATTCCATTGAACTTGGATAAAAATAAGAAAGCAGCATCGGAAGGCGGCGGTTTCTTCCGCATCCTTTTCACTCTTTCTATCTTGGGCTTGGTCGGAACAGGCGCTTTTATTTTCCTTCGTAAATACTCTGTTCCTAAAGCTAAGAAACACCAAACTCAGATCAAAGTTTTGCAACAGCATTTCCTAGGTCCTAAGAAAAGCCTGGCGATTGTGCGTGTAGCCGGTGAGTCGATCTTGATCGGTGTGACAGATCATAACATCTCTATGATCAAATCTTTGTCCTTGCTTGACGAAGAAGTGCCTGAAGAAACTCCGCAAAGTTTCGGTAAGGTTCTGGGTTCAAAAGCTTCTTTCGATGAAGATTCTCAGGAAGAAGCTTCAGCTCCTCGTAAAAAAGCAGCAGCTTCTATTGAAACGGACGATGAGTTTGCGATCAGCGGCATCAAAGATATCGTTTCTAAACGCCTTAAAGGAATGAGGTCTCTTCAGTGAGAAAAATGAATTGGACTCTTTGCAGTCTTGTACTTTTGCCCCTTGTTCTTTTATTCACTTCCTCCGCATTTGCACAAGTCACACTTCCGACAGTGAATTTGGGTTTCAAAACAACTGACAACCCGAATGAGGTCGTGAACGCGGTTAAATTGATCTTGATCATGACGGTGCTGACTTTAGCGCCGGCGATCTTAATTATGATGACGGGTTTTACTCGTATCATCATCGTTCTTTCTTTCTTAAGACAGGCAATGGGTGTGCAACAAATGCCGCCAAACCAATTGTTGGTGGGTTTGGCTTTGTTCCTAACATTCTTTGTGATGCAACCTGCTTTTAATGAAATGAATCAAAACGGAATTCAACCTTACTTAGCAGGAAAAATCTCTCAGGATGCGGCGATTGAAAATACGCTTGCTCCTCTGCGTAAGTTTATGTTCCATCAAACGCGCGATTCGGATTTAGCTTTGTTTATCAAGCTCTCTAAAATCGATGCGCCTAAGACACGTGCGGATGTTCCGACGATGGTTTTGGTGCCAGCGTTTGTCGTCTCTGAACTTAAAACAGCCTTTCAAATCGGCTTTATCATCTTCCTTCCATTCCTTGTTATCGACATCGTGGCGTCCAGCGTTTTGATGGCGATGGGTATGATGATGCTTCCTCCGGTAGTAATTTCATTACCCTTTAAAATCATGCTCTTTGTCCTTGTGGATGGATGGGGTCTTCTCATCGGTTCGATGGTTAAGAGTTTCGGATAGAGGTGAAAGATGACAGACGAATTAGTAATTAGACTTGGACAAGATGCTTTAAGAACAACGGCGATGCTGGCCGCTCCGCTTTTGATCAGCACGCTGGTGGTAGGTTTGGCCGTGAGTATTTTCCAAGCCTTGACTCAGATCAACGAAGCGACTTTGACCTTCATTCCCAAAATGATCGTGGTGGCTTTGGTCTTTGTCTTAGCCGGTCCGTGGATGATGGATGTGATGAGCACATACACCGTCAATCTTTTTGAAAACATCGCTGTGATGGTAAGGGAATAGATGATCAACTGGAGCACGATGACAGAGGCACAGATTCTGCTTTTTGCGTTGGTTTTCCTGCGCATGATCGCCTTTGTTATTTCTTCAGCGGTCTTTGGCTCTCCGACAATCACGGTTCCGATTAAAGTTCTTCTTTCTATCGTTCTCAGCGTTCTTTTATTCCCTTTGGTGAAGGTTGGAAACGTCGATTACGCATTAGTTTCCAATGAAATCATCGGCTTAGCTATCCGCGAACTGATCGTCGGATTAAGCATCGGATTTTTAACCCGCCTGTTCTTCTTCGTAGTCACAATGACAGGGGACTTGGTTTCCATGTCCGTGGGTTTAAGTGCATCTCAGATGTACAACCCTATGTTGGGCAGTAACGGGAACGTTATTGATCAATTCTATTCAACTTTAGGAACATTGGTATTTTTAGCTATTAACGGTCACCACATGCTTATTAGCGCGATCGCGCAAAGCTACGATCTGATTCCGGTCAGCTCGCTTTCTCTGAATGTGGGGCCTTTCGCCGAAATGGCTGCTTACGGCCAAGACGTCATGCTTATGGCAATCAAGATGTGTGCACCGGTGATGGTGACCATCTTGTTAGTAAACGTAGCGATGGGGATCTTAGGAAGAGCAGTCCCCCAGATCAACGTCTTGGTAACAAGCATGCCCGTAACAATCATGATCGGTATGGCAGTGGTGTTTTTGTGCCTGCCTTTGATGACGATGGAAATGCAAAGTGTAGTTGATATCACTGCTAGCAAATTGTTCGCGGTGATGAAACACTTATAGTAACAAGCTTTTAAGTTCTAGGAAGGAACGAGATGGCTGCGGAAAACGGCGAAAAGACCGAAAAGGCGACGCAGGCGAGACGGGAAGAGTTTCGCAAAAAAGGGAACGTCGCCCATACAAAAGAGCTGGCGTCAGCGGCATTATTGCTTGCTGCGGCTGGTGGCGTGTATGTTTTGGGTCGCTTTTTCTTCAAGAACTTCTACGAACTTTTCCAATACTCATTCGGTCAAGACATGGTTGTGCTAGTGCGTGAAGGCAAGTTCACGGAAGCTTTCCGCTTTAACGGTGAAAAAGCTTTGATCTTGATCGCGCCTGTTGCCGGTATTGCGGGCTTAATCGGTGCGGTTTCTTCTTTGGCACAAGTTGGTTTCTTGCGTGTCGAAGATGCTCTTTCTCCAAACTTTGAAAAAGTGAATCCTGTAGAGGGCTTCAAGCGCGTTTTCAGTCTTCGCGCGGTCGTAGAAGCTGTTAAGTCCATTCTAAAAATGGGCGCGGTCGGCTTGGTTCTTTATTTCCTTCTTCGTGGTGAAGTTCGTCAAATCCCTTACATGCTGACATTCTCTGTTGAGCAGATCTTGATGTACCTAGGTAGCATCGTCGTAAAACTTTTGGGCGGGGTTGGTGGAGTGATGCTGGTGATTGCACTGGCAGATTATTTCTATCAACGCTGGGACCTTGAAAAGAAAATGATGATGACGAAACAGGAAGTCAAAGAAGAGCACAAGCAGCGTGAGGGTGATCCCATGATCAAATCACGCATTCGTCGTATTCAACGTGAAATGGCGAGCAAGCGTATGATGGCGGAAATTCCTAAAGCCGACGTCGTTATTACAAATCCCACACATATTGCGGTTGTTCTTAAGTACACGGACAATCTTCCGGCTCCGCAAATCGTGGCTATGGGTGCTGACCACGTGGCGGAAAAAATCAAAGAAGTCGCGCGCGAAAACAACATTCCGATCGTGGAAAACAAACCACTGGCGCGCACGATCTTTAAAACACTTAAAATTGGACAAGTTATACCTCGAGAGCTCTTTGTCGCGGTCGCCGAAGTGCTTTCATATGTTTATCGTTTGCGTAGGAAGAAAAGATAATGGATCAACTGTTTCAGTTCTTAAAGCGGTTTGATAAAATTACCAAGAATACCGATCTCTTCATTGCGTTCGGTCTTTTGGCTATTTTGGCGGTGATGATCATCCCACTTCCACCGTTCATGTTGGACATGTCTTTGACTTTCTCATTAGCGATCAGTGTTTTGATCCTGTTGGTGGCTATTTACACTGACCGCGCTTTGGATTTCACATCTTTCCCATCACTTCTGTTGATGACGACTTTATTCCGTTTGTCTTTGAACGTGGCGACCACGCGTTTGATCCTGACTCACGGACATGAAGGGGAAAAAGCCGCGGGTTCCGTGATCGCGTCTTTTGCCAACTTCGTTGTCGGCGGAAACTATGTCATCGGTTTTGTGATGTTCATCATCTTGATGGTCATCAACTTCATGGTTATCACTAAAGGTTCTGAGCGCGTGGCGGAAGTGGCAGCTCGTTTCACTTTAGATGCGATGCCAGGTAAGCAAATGTCGATCGATGCTGAGTTGAACTCAGGTCACATCACAGAAGCGGAAGCTCGTAAACGTCGTAAGCAAATCGAAGGGGAAGCGGATTTTTACGGTGCGATGGACGGTGCCTCGAAGTTCGTACGTGGTGACGCCATTGCCGGTATTATTATCACTATCATTAATATTTTGGGTGGTTTGGGTATCGGTGTTATTCAAAAAGGTTTGGATATCGGTACAGCCGCTAAATACTACACGATGTTGACGATCGGTGACGGTCTTCTGTGTCAGATCCCTGCGATCGTGATCTCAACGGCAGCCGGTATCATCGTGACTCGTACTTCAAATTCTGACAAAGACGTCGGTGAAGAAGTCACGGGACAACTTTTTGTTAAACCTCGCGCGGTGATGATCGCCGGCGGTGTGTTGATTCTATTGGGTCTTATCCCAGGTCTTCCAACGGTTCCATTCCTCGTGATGGGTGGTCTTCTTTGCGGTACTTCTTGGGTTATCAAGAAAGCTCGCTTGGAAAAAGCAGAAGCTGAAAAGAAACAGTCAGATGCTGCTTTGACTGCGCCGAAAAAAGAAAACATCGAAACAATGCTTCCATTGGATATGGTCGAACTCGAAGTGGGTTATGGTCTTATCAATATTGTGGAATCAGATTCTAGTGGTGATTTGCTTGAACGTATCGTCAGTATCCGTAAGCAATTTGCTTTGGATCTGGGGATCGTGGTTCCAAGTATTCACATCCGCGACAACTTGCAATTGGCGCCGGGTGAATACCGTGTCTTGATTAAAGGAAATAAAGTCGGTGGCGGACTTCTTCGTCCCGAATCCTTGTTGGCGATGGATCCAGGAAATGTGGCAGAACGCATTGACGGTATCGCGACAAAAGAGCCTGCCTTCGGTCTAGATGCTCTTTGGATTTCACCGGCTCGCAAGGAAGATGCAGAGATCGCTGGTTACACAGTGGTGGATTTGCCAACTGTCATGGCAACTCACTTAACGGAAATTGTTCGTGCTCATGCGCATGAATTGTTAGGTCGTCAGGAAGCTTCTACTTTAATTGAGAACTTCAAAAAATCTCATCCTAAAGTCGTCGAAGAACTTATCCCCGACATGTTGTCTTTGGGATCTGTGGTTCGCGTATTGCAAAACTTGTTAAAAGAGCAAGTGTCCATCCGTGACCTTCTAACGATCTTTGAGACTTTGGCGGATGAGGCTCCTCGCAATAAAGATATCGAAGTTTTAACAGAACAAGTTCGTAGAAATCTTGCTCGTGGTATCACGGCAAAATACACAACAGATCAAGGCAACATTCCAGTCATGACGTTGCATCCTATTATTGAGGAATTGATCGCGAACTCGTTGCTGCAAACAGAGCAAGGGGTTCAGTTGGTGATGGATCCAAATACGGCGCATCGCTTGATCAATGAAATCGCGCGCACCGTAGAAAACCATCCGGAAGTGGCAAGTCAGCCGATTCTTCTGACAAGCCCGACTTCGCGTCGTCATTTATATAAGCTTACATCTCGCTTCATTCCTCAGCTTGTGGTGCTTTCGCACAATGAGTTGACGTCAGATGCGGATGTTCAATCGGTTGCACTCGTGGAGATGAGCCATGCAGGTTAAGAAATTTGAAGCTAGAACGATGAAAGAAGCCTTAGAGATGGTGAAGACCCAGTTGGGACCTGATGCCATCATTCTTTCTGCCCGCGATAACAACAAAAGCTTTGGCTTGGTCGGGGAAGGTTCCGTTGAAATCACGGCGGCCGTTTCTGAAGAAACTTTGCAAAAAAAGAAATTTGCAGAGTCTCGCCTGCGTGAACAAGATCGCGAAAAATTCTTAAAAAGCCCGGCTCGTCAGCAGAAAGAGCTCATCCACAAAATGGTGGAAAAGCATGTGCAAAAGAGTCAACCTGCCGCTCCGATCACTCAACGTCGTTACATCGACATCGAGGATGAAGCCGAGCAACGCCAAAGAATGATGGCGGAAGAACGTGTTCGTTCCGCGGCTCAACGCGCCTTGAATGCTTTCCAGGAGCAAGATGAAATTTTCTCGACAAGAGGAAATGCGACGAAGAAAGCTCCACAACAACCGGCAGCTCCGGCTCCTGTGGCACGGGTGGCTATTCCGGCACAAACTGAATCTCCAGAGATTGCGGCTCTTAAAAATGAAATCGCAAGTCTTAAACAAGTTATCACTCAGTTCCAGCAAATGCCTCAAAGCTTCGTCGGCACTCACCCTGGCGCTGACTACGGTATCAACTACGATTTGAGTTTTGTTTTTGAAAAATTGACCTCTGCTGGAATGGCTAGAGAAATCGCCGCAGAAATTTTAACTTCGGCGCAAGAAAGTCTTCCTGCTTTGAAACTAAAAAACAAAGCTTTGGTGGAAGCTTGGGTGGCTCGTCACGTTCTTGATAACACCAGAACTGTTAGCAATCCGACAGCAGGGAAAATTCACTGTTTCGTGGGGCCTGCAGGTGCTGGTAAAACTTCGGCTTTGATTAAGATGGCAAGTCAGATGGTGGTTCGTGAAGGCAAAAAGATTGCTCTTTTCACGACGGACACTTTTAAAGTCGGCGCTGCTGATCAAATGAAGATATATGCGCAAATTCTGAATGTTCCGTTTTCAGTGATTCGTTCACAGAATGATTGGACAAGCTTGATGCGCTATCTTCCGAATGTGGACTGTGTTCTGGTTGATTACACAGGTATGAGCTTGAAGAATCCAGATGAGATTCAAATGTTGAAATCTCTTCTGCCGCCTTCCGCATTAAATCCAAATATCCACCTGGTTCTTTCCACGAATGTGAAAGACGCCGATGCGACCGAACTGGGACGCCGTTATGCGGGTATGAACTACAAAGACGTGATCTTCACTTCTTTGGATGAGTCAACTCAGCATGGCTCCATTTACAACTTTATGAAGCGCTTTGATATCCCACTTCATTCCTTCGGTATCGGACCTCGTGTGCCGGAAGACTTTGAATTCGCAACTAAAGAGCGTCTTTTGGATTTGATCTTTAAAATCACGAAATTCAAACAACAGGATTCAGAAGCTATATGAGAAACGTGAACTCATTCAATATGCATAAAACACGCACTATCAGCATTACTTCCGGTAAAGGTGGAGTAGGCAAAACAACGATGGTGGCGAATCTGGCTTTAACCCTGTCCCAAAAAGGCAAAAAGGTTTTGATCCTGGATGGTGACTTGGGCATGGCCAACGTAGATATCTTTTTTGGCGTGAAACCTTCGGGTAATATTCATGACATTCTGGCGGGGCGTAAAGAGATGAAAGACATCCTGACAGAAGTGTCTAAAGATGTATTTCTTATTCCTGGCGGCAGTGGTGTCGTTGAGTTCAATCATATGAATCACTTCGAGCGTCGCGCAATGGTTGAAGCGGTGAGCTGTTTGCCTCTGGGTTTTGATTATCTTCTTATCGACACGGCTCCGGGCATTGCTGAAAACGTTTTGTTCCTGAACTCCGCAGCCCAAACGGTTTCCGTAGTGATCACTCCGGATCCTTCCAGCTTTGCGGATGCGTATGCATTGATCAAAGTTTTAAACAAGCAATACAAAGTGAATCACTTCTCTATCATCTGCAATCAAGTGCGTGATGAGCAAGAAGGCTTGGGCCTTTATCAGCGCTTCAACGATGTTGTGAATCGCTTCCTCTACATTGGTCTGGACTATTGGGGTTCAGTTCCGAATGATGTGGTTTTGAAAAAAGCCGTGCAACAACAGCGTCTCATAGTGAGACACGATGTGGGTGCGGAATCATCCAAAGCAATTCGTCAAGTGTGTAGTCAGATCGAGAAATCTTCAAAGCAAGTAGAAAGCACCGGGGGCATGCAAATGTTCTGGGATCAGGTCGTAGGGTTTGCATAGAAGAGAAAAACAGATTTGGACTTTCGGGCCACGAACCTGTTTGCTAACATAGTTTTTAAGAGGGAAAAATATGGGGAAAAATGCGGCATTGTTGAAAAAGTACAAAGAAGAGCCACGCAAGCTCGCTGCGAATCAAAAAGATGATCTTATCAGAGAATACGCGCCGCTAATTAAGTTCATCGCGCAAAAAATCGCCGTTCGTCTTCCCTCTAATATCGAATTGGATGATTTGATTTCTGCTGGTGTTATCGGTTTGATGGACGCCATCGAAAAATACGATTCTACACGTGATAATAAATTTAAAACTTACGCTGAATTCCGTATTCGTGGAGCGATTCTGGATGAACTTCGCGCCCAAGACTGGGTTCCGCGTTCGATCCGTGATAAAGCCAAACTTCTTGATAAAACAATGGTTCAGTTGGAAGCGGACTTGGGCCGTACACCAACAGATGAAGAAGTTGCTAAAGCCCTCAATGTTTCTATCGATGAATTCCACGATCTAGTGAACCAAGTTCGTCCGGTCAGTCTTCTTCCGATTGATCAGGCGACAACATTCAGCAATACCGACAAAAAATCCATCATGGATATTTTGGAAGGTTCACGCACGAACAGTCCTTTCAATCAATTGAATGTTAAAAACATCAAAGAAGTTGTCGCGCAAGCTATCGAAGAGCTTCCTGAAAGACAGCGTCTTGTGCTTTCTTTGTATTACTACGAAGACTTGAACTTAAAAGAGATCGGTCAAGTTCTGCGTGTGACTGAATCACGCGTATCGCAACTTCACGCTCAAGCCGTGGCTCGTCTACGTGCTAAACTGGCAGCAACTATCGGTGCCGGCGAGCTTGAGATCGCTTAATTAATTCACACATATTGAAATAAAAAAAGGACGCTCGCAGCGTCCTTTTTTTATTTTGGGATAGTGTGACTTATCTTGCAGCCTTTAGAGGCTGGCGCCATCGTAGTTGTGCACTGGGAATTTTGTGAAGTCGACGCCATCGAGGCAGCGCACATTGATCGCGCGCGATTTTGTGCCGTCAGGAGATGTGCCGGCACCGAAACATCCTACGCCGCAGTTTGAGCAGAAGTAGTGGTGAATGGATTTTTTGCCGAATTGGTAGTCTTTCAATGATGCTTCACCAGAAAGAAGTTTGAAGTGAGACTCAGGAGCGAAAGCCAAAAGGTGACCTTTGCGTTTGCAGATGGAGCAGTTGCAGGCAACCAGAGTTTCAATAGTCATCTCAACTTCGAACTTCACGTTTCCGCAGTGGCATTGTCCTGTGTAGGTCATTCTTTTATGTCCTCTTCCATTTTGGCTTTAATTTTTTTCAAAAGGCGCGCTTCCATTTGGCGAACGGCCTCGCGAGTGATTTTGTACTTTTCGCCGATTTCCTGCAACGTCAAAGGATCGTCATTCAAGATGCGCTCATCCAGAATAATTTTTTCGCGGTCCGAAAGCTCGGGGCGAATCTCTTCGATCTTTTTCTTTAAGATACTGAGCTGCTCTTCTTTAGCCAGCATCTCGTCCAGAGGTTGATCATTCATATTTTTTTGAAGATCACCGAGGCTTGTTCCTGAGTCTTCATCCACCGGACGATCTAAGCTAACGTCCCGGCCCGACATACGCATGGCCATGTCGCGCACTTCGTCTTCAGGAATTCCCAGGCGAGAACTGATCAAGGCTGTGTTAGGCTCAATACCCATGGCATCAAGAGCTTCTTTTTCTTTTTGCAGCTGATAGAAAAGTTTGCGCTGGTTTTGAGTCGTCCCGATACGCACCATGGAATACTGACGCATTAAAAACTCTTGAATATAACCACGAATCCACCAGACAGCATAGGTGATAAGACGTGCCCCTTTATAGGGATTGAAGTCGCGTACCGCGTGCATCAAGCCAACGTTACCTTCTTGGATAAGGTCGATCATCTTAGCGCCGAATTTTGAATACTCGGCCGCCACTTTGACAACGAAACGTAGATTGGCTTTCACCAGGGCTTCAGCGGCGGCGGGATCTTTTCCTTCGAAATATTTTTTCGCTAAAGCCAGTTCTTCTTCTTTGGTCAAAACTTTGTATCGACGAATTTCATTCAGATACATTACCAAAGGATCGGATGAAGTGATGGATTTGGAAGAGCCGACAGTGACCGCTTTGGACTCTTGCGGCTCTTCGATATCAAAATCTTCATCGGGGGTTTCAACGGTATAAGCTTTTTCAGCCTCTGTTGAGGGTTGAAATTCGTCTTGTGAAGAATCTTCAACGATTTCGGCGACAACACTTTTCGTCTCGACCTTTTTTTCAGGCGCGGCTTTTCCAGAAGATGCTTTTTTTGCAATCTTCGGTTTCTTTTCCGCGTCCTTTTTTGGAGTTCGAGCCTTTGTTTTCGCCATAGAGGTTAGCCAAGGTACTTAGCCAGTTTCCTTTGCAGAGTTTCCTGCACTTTACCTTTGAACGGAGTGAGCATCAACGGCAGATCCACCGTGACAGAGACTTTACTGCCCGCGCCAGACGATGTAAGCGACATGTCAGCTTTGAACTGCGAACCTTTCAATGCGGCACTCTTAGAGCCGTCATCAAAAGAACACTGAAGTTTTGGGTCAAAGCGTCGAATATCCTGGTCGTTCGAAAGGAATTCTTTGATTTTAGAGTAAGCTTCCTCAACCGAGTGGCTGCTTTGGTGGTCGATCGTAAATTTAGGCATAAAAAAGTTCCTCTCTTGAGTTACGGTCCTTCGATTTTGAAAGTATATCGGGTCCATTTGGCAAAGACAAAGCTCTTACACTGGCCTCCGGAGATAAGGCTTACTTTTAGGAAGGATAAAAAGATGCTTTTTGACTGTATTGGCACAATGTGCAAATCTAAGCCCCAGTGCATCGTCACTAAATCCTTCCTTCACAAAAAGGTACATCTATGAAGTTTGTAAAAGAGCTTAAGCGAACAAATTACTGCGGAAGTCTAGGTACATCCCAAATTGGACAAAAAGTCGTCCTCATGGGCTGGGTGGATGTCCGCCGAGATCACGGAAGTTTGGTTTTCATCGACCTTCGTGACCGTGAAGGAATCGTGCAGGTTGTTCTTGATCCAAATAAAGCAGAAACATCTTCTGCAAAAAACCTGCGTGGTGAATTCGTATTGGCGCTTGAGGGTGTCGTTCGTGCGCGTCCTGAAGGCATGAAAAATAAAAAAATCAAAACAGGGGAGATCGAAATCGAGGCCACTCGCTGTGAGATCTTAAATGAATCCGCAGTCCCTCCGTTTCAAGTCGATGATCCTAACGTGAACGAGACCTTGCGTCTTAAACATCGTTACCTGGATTTGCGTTCACCGCGCTTGACGAATCACCTGATGGTTCGTCACAAAGTGGCGCAATTAGTACGCCGCTTTCTTTCAGAACAAGGTTTCGTTGAAATCGAAACTCCGATTTTATTTAAATCAACTCCGGAAGGCGCGCGTGACTATCTAGTTCCTTCACGCGTGAATCAAGGAACTTTCTATGCGCTTCCTCAGTCACCACAAATCTTAAAACAGCTTTTGATGGTGTCGGGTTATGACCGCTATTTCCAAATCGCTCGCTGCTTCCGTGACGAAGACTTGCGCGCGGACCGTCAGCCAGAGTTTTCTCAGATCGACATGGAAATGTCTTTCATCGATCAAGAAGACATCATGCAAATGAATGAAAAACTTCTGCGCACAATCTGGAAAGAAGTTAAAGGTGTGGATGTCGGTGATATCCCTCGCATGTCTTATCAAGAGGCGATGGACCGTTATGGCATCGATAAACCAGACACTCGCTTTGGTATGGAGATCAAAGATCTTCAAAAAGTTGTAACGGGTTCCGGCTTCAAAGTTTTCGACGAAGTTATCGCTCGTGGTGGTATCGTGCGCGGTATTGCCGTGCCAAAAGGAGCGTCATACTCTCGCGGTCAGTTCGACAAGCTAACGGACATGGCAAAACGCGCGGGAGCAAAAGGCTTGGTATGGATTAAAACAGAAGCGGATGGATCTTACGCGTCTCCAGTTTCCAAATTCTTCAGCCCTGAGAAGTTGGCCGAGATGTTTAAAACAGTCGGCGCAAATCACGGCGACTGTGCTTTGATCGTAGCCGATGATTTCGACACAGCTTGCGCAGCTCTATCAACGCTTCGTTTGCACTTGGGTAAAGAATTGAACTTGATCGACACTTCCAAGGATCATTTCCTATGGGTGATCGACTTCCCAGCTTTTGAATATTCTCCAGATGAAAAACGTTGGGTTTCAAGGCACCATCCGTTCACATCACCGAAGGACGAATACATGCAAGCCTTGATCGACGGGGATGAGTCTTCGTACGGTAAAATGCTAGCAAAAGCATATGACCTTGTTTGTAATGGCTATGAAATGGGTGGCGGAAGTATCCGTATTTACCGCACAGAATTGCAACAGGCGATGTTCCGTCTTCTAGGTATGAATAAAGAACAACAAGAGGCGAAGTTTGGTTTCTTGTTAGACGCTTTGAAATACGGAGCTCCTCCACACGGTGGTATCGCCTGGGGTATGGACCGTCTGGTGATGTTATTGTGCGGAACTGATGCTATCCGTGAAGTAATCGCATTCCCAAAAACAGCGAAAGCTTCAGACTTAATGGCGGACTGCCCAAGCGAAGTCAGCCGCGATCAGTTAACTGAAGTCGGCGTTCGTTTAAGCCCGCTAGCAGAGAAAAACTTAGAAGAAATGAAGAAGGTCTAATTGTCGTTTTCAACGACAATAGCACCAGACTGAGTTTGAATTTTAATATGACCCACTTCTGAAGGAAGAATCTCGGAAGTGGGTTTTTGTTTTAAGTTATTAGTCACTTTGCCAGAAACCGACTGTAAATCCGTTTCATAGAAAAGATCTTCAGGCAGACGCAAAGTCACGTTGCCTTCTTCGGTTTTAATAAGAATTTTGCCTTTATACGACTGAGGCAAATAAACATCCGCCGTCAATTTTGAATCCGACTCTTGCGTGAACTCTTCGCCATTCACATTCATCTGAATCCAGTTACTAGCCAAAGGCTCTTGAAAATCCACACGCAAAATATCTTTCTCTGCCATCTGAACAATAAAAGGCCCCGGCTCAAAACGAGGAACCTTCCCATGCAAAAGTACTTTCAGAGTAGGTCCCGAATGCGTACGCACAACCATATCCACACGACGAGCATTCAAAGAAACTTCAGAAATCCCCTGAAGAAAAAACTCTCCGGGCTCCTCATACTTCTGCCCCTGCATAAACTTATCAGTCACCGACTGAAAAGCCGTAAAAACCGACTCAGGATTGTTAAACACATACCCCATAATCAAAACAAGCCCACCGACCAAAATAAAAAAGAGCGCCGCTAAACCCATCAAAATTTTCTTAAGCATAGAAACCCAACTCTCCCAAAAACGCCCAAAAATATTCCAAATCAACGCGCCCACAACCCGCCGAAGACCAAAAAAACCCCACCCAAGTGCGAAACAACGAGCCCTTGGCGAAGCCCAAAATCCTACCGCGTTACGGTGTAGAAGCAAGGACCCCTCTAAGACGACATAGGTTGCCGTCGCGAGTTCCGCAGCAGCATGTTCCGAAGGAACAGCGTCAGCGAGGACTGTCCGAGCAAAGGCAACCTATGTCGTCTTCGAGGGAGCCTTGATTTCCACCCTATCATATGGGACCGTTATTCTAAACGAAAACAGAGGACCCCATGCGCCGTATACTTCCAGAAACCACCTTAGAAAAAAGAATGATGTGCTTGGGCGCAGTCTTTGTTGAAGAAAATCAAGTTCTTGATGAGGTGTTTCAAGTTGTCGGGTCTGATCTCATTGATGGTAAAGAATTAGCCCCAGAAATCCGCGATCAAGTTTTAGATGAAATTGGCGAGTACTTTTTTCGTCTGGATATGAATTACGGTCCCGAGATCAAAGGGGACTGCATCGGCATTCTTGAAGAATTTTGGGGTGTGACAGACAAGGCCTCGGCTTTGAAAAACTTAGAAAATATCCGACAACAAGGTCACCGCACAAAATTTAATGTCTTAAGATCGTCTCTTCCGTCAGACGGCAGTATTGATGCTGTCTCTTTAGAGAAATTCAAACAGATCTTCTGCTTTGATCTCGAAGTCGGGCAGGAAGTGCAAATGAGCAAAGAGGATTACACGAAGCTTGCTTCCTGGATCCAACGTACAAATAAATATTTAAAAGAGGCTGGTATTCTAGGATGGGATGCCGCCCGCTATGTTCACTTGGTTCGTCTTTGTTTCGTTACGGGTTATTTAGATGATAACGAAGCTTGGGCCGAAATTTTAAAACTCGCTCCTATAGTCGAAGGTCATTTCGAATCCTGGATGGAGTTTTCTCAAAGCTTTCTGATCGGTCGTACTTTCTGGTCGGGCAGTGATGATCCGCAAGTGAAAGAGATCTGTCAGAAGCTCTTAGGTCATCCTGCAAGTCCTTGGCATTTCATTCCCTGGACTTAGTTCCAGTTTTCCTCCGTCTGTCTCAAGTTTGAACGTTTTATTCCGATACATAACTTGAAGACCAAGGATGGCCTTCAAAATTCAACACACACGGAGGTGTGGTATGGAAAAAATCAGTGGAATTCTTCCAGCAAGTCCACGAACGCGTGTTGCCGACGTCTCTGTCGCGCAGCCTGCAAGACCCGGGGCTTTGGCACTTGGAAGACCCATGGGTAAAAACTCTCTTGGAGATCGCATCTCGCTGAGCAAGCAGATGGAAGAGATGAAAATGACCGGTCAACTTCCTGAGCCCGAGGCCTCTCCCGTTTATAAAAATCCTGGTGAAGTGAAGAAGTTGAAAGTTATTGAAGATCTAAATCAAAAGTTCTTCCAGAACCCGAAATCAGTCGCTCGTGAAGGGGATATGACGAAATCGGAAGAAGCGTTGACGAAGACAACAGACAACGAAGGTCTTTTCTTTGTAGAAAAGGAATTGCGCCCACAGCCAGCGCCAGCTCCATTAAAAGAGATCTCAGACAATAAAATCGCCTAAATCTTGACATCTCCCGTTTCGAACTCAAAGTAACGAAACGGGAGGCTCTATGCAGCCGGCAGCACGTACTTGGACAGTGATACGTTCCACTTGGCTTACACGTAAGCCCTCAGGTCGCGCGTGGTTTGCAGCATCCTGGTCCGTTCTCTTACTTATCATTGGCAGTGTTTTCTATTGGCAAAACTTCTACAATTCCTCCACTTGGATGAGTGCTTCGCAGTTCTCTGTTTTTTCACAACATCAATATTGGCGGCTGTGGACAACTTTATTTGCTCACGCTGATTTAGGACACTTGGCCTCGAACTCCATTCTATTTTTTATCTTCGGATATTTTCTTTCGGGCTACTTTGGCCTTTGGGTGTTTCCGATTTTAGCTTTTTTACTAGGCGGAGTGACGAACGCTCTGACAATTCTGACTTACGCGCCTGATATCAATCTTATCGGTGTTTCTGGAGTTGTATACTGGATGGGCGGTATGTGGCTCGTTCTTTATCTGATGTTAGATGAACAGCGCACATGGTTGCAAAGAAGTTTACGAGCGATGGGGGTCGCTTTAGGTGTTTTCATGCCTTCCACAGCTTTTGAGCCCAACGTCAGCTATCGTGCGCATCTGATTGGTTTTCTTGTTGGTGTGATGACGGGATTTATTTATTACTTGTTCCGCAAAAAAGAATTTAAATCCGCAGTGACGTACGAAATTGTGCGCGACGACGAGTTGCAGCCAGAGCTGCAACCAGAATCATCGAACTCACAAGTCGAACGGTTCTAAAAGGAATCCGTTATCCTCTAAAGAGCAAAGGCGATAAGCTCCTTTGAATCGGCGCTGTCCCGAAGCTTCACGACCGACAACGATCACGTAATCCAAAGACATTTGAATCAAGCGTCGAATGGCCGAAAGATTCCATTGCGGCGCACCCATTTGGATTAGCATCTCCAGACGAATCAAGGCTTGAGCCGCGTCTTGAGCATGCAAAGTTCCAAAGCTTCCCGCGTGTCCGGTCGCCAGCGCCATTAAAAAGTCTTTGGCTTCAGCACCACGGACTTCTCCCATAGCAATTCGATCCGGACGAAGTCGCAAGGCGCGCTTCACAAGTTGAGTTTGATCAATCGCGGGTAAAACATTTTGCGGATCTTCACGAGTCAAAAGTTTCATACTGGCTTTATTCGGCAAAGGGATTTCAGAAGTGTCTTCGATAATCACGACGCGTTCATTTTCCGGAAGTAAATTTAAGAATGAATTCAAAACGGACGTCTTACCCGAGCCGGTAGAACCCACGACTAAAAAATTCTTTTTCTTATCGATCAGCTCCCGAAAGATTCGCAGGTCTTCGGGGCGACACCAGCCGATGTCGGCAAGCTTCAAAAATGTCCAAGGATTTTTCGGATGGCGTCGCAAAGTCAGATGAACGGAAGACTGAGTGATATCACTTCCGATCATGCTCAAACGAAAATCCCTAAAAGCCCCGTCAGCCGTAGGAAATTCCTTGGTAATATGTGCATTGGCTTCGTGACACAAACGGTCCAAGCAGTTGCGAAAGCTTAAATCCGAAAAGAACGAATCCGGGTGACGAAAAAGTTTTCCTTCACGCTCAATCCAGATAGATTGAGGACCGTTCACCATAATCTCTGTGATACTTTGGTCTTCTAAAAGATCCGAAAGGGGCCCCCAAGTATTGATTTCGTTTAAAACACGCGTGCAGACATCTTGTTCGTGGGAAGTCAGATGCTTTTCCACGATTTGCTCCACCTTCTTTGAACGCAAAGAGCTGGCTTCTTCCGGGGAAAGCAAAAATTCATTCAAAGGAATTTGCTGAATATCTTCTTGAATTTTGTCGTAAACGGTTTTTGCTGCGATCATCATAAATCTTCTCCACGAGCTTGAAGGTGCTCTTGACCAACGCCACTGTCGCCCTCTTTAAGAATGGTCGGTCGAACAAAGATCACCAGTTCAGAACGATTCTCGCGAAAATCTTTGCTGGAAAAAAGAGCGCCAATGACGGGGAGTCGCGACAACATCGGAAGTCCTGTCGAAGATTCGCCTTCTTCATTTTTCAAGAGTCCTGAAAGCGCAATGGTTTGCGGACGAGTTAGATCAAAGTGACTAGACACGCGATTCGTTAACACTCCGGGAATATCACCGGTGCCATTGGCTTTATCTAAAGTCGTCACTTCGGTTTCAATGGAAAGACTGATGCGGCCGGAAGAGTCCGCTTTGGGTTTTACGCGCAGTAAAATACCGTAACGCTTCCAAACGACTTCTGAAGCTTTATAGCTGAGAATACGAATCGGGAATTCGCCACCAGCGAGGAATTCTGCTTCTTTTCCACTTCGGCAAAGAATATTGGGACTTGCCAAAATTTTTCCGTCGCCATTTTCTTCTAAGGCGTGGAGATTGAATGGAAGACCATCTTCGACCTCCCATTTTCCGGAAGGCATCAATTTAGCGGCATAAGAAGCGGGCCACTCCAGACCGTACTTCATGGCATGACTTCTTTTAATTTCGGCCACCGTGATCTGTACTTTTACCGTGGGGGCAATTTCTAAACTACTGTCGTCGCGAATCACTCGTACGCCGTACGGATTTAATAATTTGACGTATTTTTTGTAAAGGTCTTCGGAAGCACTAATGCGAGCCTCGATACCCTCGGAAAAAATAAGAGTTTGTGGCGGCAGCTTTGAAGTCTCTAAAATTTCACGAAACAGGGAGTGGGCTTTTGTTTGAAGTTCTTCCGAGAAGCTTGCACGCATTTGATAAGTCAAACCTCGCGCGCGTGCAAAACCAGAAAGTCTTTGCCAGTCCTGGAGGCGATAAAGCTGACCTTTCACCAAGAGATCACCTTCAGAAATTTCAGCCGAGAGTCCCACAATGTTTTTGAGTTCATTTTGTAGCTCAGTAAATGAGTCTGTTTTCGTTGGATGAAGGACTTGAATGCGATAAACAACCGAGCCCAGCTTCAAAGTCGTTTGACCTTCGCGAGTGCCTCGAATGGTAAGGCTTGAACCTTGACCTTCAGCTTTTAAGATATCTCGATCTTGAATCCAAACGGTGGATTGACCGTTGAGAGCAAGCCTTCGTGATTCGCCCAAAGAAAGAGTGAGGTTTTTATCCTGGGCCCAAGTCAAAGAGACAAAGAATGTGATGGAAAGAAAAAGTGTTTTCATGCTCCGAGGCCAGAGCAATCTAGAAGTCGGACGCCGAGCTGCTTTTAAAAAAGCTTAGGGACGGCGTCCGGACGATTCAACCGACCGCGAGTTCAAAGAAAACCATCACGCCTTGATTGGTATTCTTAAACTGCAACTGGGATTGATGTGATTTTAAAATAGACTGACAGATCGTAAGCCCTAGGCCCGTTCCCGTCGAGTGGTGCATAACATCTTCATCAATATAAAACGGTTTCGTGATTTTATCGACCACCGAGTTTGGAAGGTGCGGCCCCTTGTTGTGAACCAAGAACCTTAGGTTCGCACCATTGCGGATGGATTCAATATGAATCTCGCTGCCTTCTTCACCGAATTTGGCGGCATTATGGATCAAACGAAGCATCACCTGTTTAATCAAACGGGCGTCTGCTTTTACCGTCACGGGTTCGAGTTTAGAAACCAGCTTCTGCTGTTTCCTTTGTAAAAGATCATTCACGTCCTTCGAAAGACTTTCGTCAAACTGAGTGAACGCAATACTTTGCATGTCGATCTTGAGCTGGTTTGTTTCAGCACGAACCACAAGCAAAACATCTTCCACTAAAGTTTTCAGACGTTCCGCGCTTTTAGTGATTCGGTTGACCATCAACTTGTCTTCATCATTTAAGTTGGATTCAGCCAGTAGGGAAGAAAAGCTGAGGATGGATGTTAAAGGTGTCTTTAATTCATGATTAATCAGAATCATGAAATTAGATTTGGCAACATCCAAGCTTTTAAGTTCATCCAAAGCTTTTCCAAGTTCCGCATTTTTCTGTTTAAGCTCTTGTCCGAGCGCGAATCTTTCAATAGCGTGCTCAACGGTGTTCGTAAGATCCACAGGGTCCCAAGGCTTGGTCAGGTAACGGAAGATCTGTCCTTTATTGACGGCCATGATCACGGATTCAAGATCTGTGTAACCAGTAAGAAGAATGCGAATCGTCTCAGGATGAGATTCCAAAGTTCTTTCTAAAAATTCGACGCCAGTCATTTCTGGCATTCTTTGATCGGTGATGATTAAAGAAACGGGTCCTGGATGTTCGTCGAGAACAGCCAGAGCCTCTTTACCTGAGGTGGCCTTTAGTACGGTAAATTTCTTACGAAACAACCTTTCTAAGGCATCAACGTTATCTATTTCATCATCTACACAAAGAATTGTGTGCTTCACCATAAAAGCTAGTGTAGGATTTGAAAAAGAGCAGTGCAAAGGAATTTGCACAAGGCCGGTTTGTTGTCATGGATGATAACGAGGAAGAGAGAGAAACTCTGCTGTCCCACAGCTGTTTTTTCACCTAGACAGGAGTCTAGTTTCATACTCTTTCAACATTTTTGCTCAGAAATGAGTCAAGTCTGCGTTGTTCCCTGACGATGAGTGAAACGGTAGAAGAGTTTTTATCCTTTTCAGGAGATCGTGTATGAAATTTTGGATGCGCATTGCAACTCCATTCACGCTAGTGATGAGTTTTGCAGTTGGTGCTCAAGCTCAAATGTGGGGAACAGGGATGTATGGTGGCATGCAATCATGTCCTTACAACTACTCCGCTGCGGCAGGTTCTTCAAGCTACCTTGATGAAATCAAAGAAGCTCAAGCTGCAATCAAAGAAGCGCAAGCACAACTCCGCTCTAAAAAGACTGAAAAGAAAAGGCTGGAAAAATCCATGGAGCGCTCTCGTCGCGATGTGGAGCAAGTCGTTTCTGAAGACTTCTCTGAGTTTATGTTCGAGCACATTGAAAACAATAGAACGTGCCAAGCTTACAAAGGCATTGGGGCAGCTCCGGAAGAATCTGAAGCAGCCGGTGATCAAGGTGGCGTTCCGGTAACTCCAGTGGCTAACGGTGATATCGCTGGTTCTGTGCAAATTCGTGGTTTCCAAATCAATGAATGGAAAGCGTTGTGTGATCCAAATAAAGCCGGTTCTGTATCGGGTGCGGTTTGTAATATGGCTCGTGCACGTCAATCTGAAAAAGGTCGTGCGACAGCTCAAGACTGTACAAAAGGTCTTGCGGATTACAGAAAATCTTATTCTCAATCAAATAAAGTTCAACGCGAAATCGAAGCTTTGGAAAGCTTGATCGATCGTTCTAAAGAAGACATTCAAGATGCAAAACAAAACTACGCAGACGAACAACGTGAGCGTCAACGTGAGCAACTTGAAGGCGGTATCTGTACAGACTGTATTATGCAAGGAAACGGTTACGCTTATCAGAAACCTCAAACTGACTGGGGTTCTGTGATCGGTAACATCGGTCTTGGTTTGGCAGCGACTTACATGGGTTATCAAACTAACAAAATTGCTGCAGAGGCGAACTCGAATATCGGTTGGCCAACTCAGCCATATCCTGCATGGGGCTACGGCTTCCCATTCCTTGCTCAAGGTATCGGTCAAATGATCGGTGGCGGTAGTGGTATTTACGGAGCAATCGGTGGCGGTATCGGTGCCGGTGGTTTCGGTTGTGCGGGTATGAATGGTGGCGCTTACGGAATGATGGGACCTTACGGTGGCATGAATGGCAATGGTATGTGGGGTAACCCATATGCAATGGCCGGCATGGGCATGGGTGGTCTTGGTGGCGGAATTTATATGCCTGGCATGGGCCCTTGGGGTATGGCCGGTCCTTGGGGTATGGGTGGACCATATCCAGGAGCGATGGGCTACCCAATGATGGGCGGCATGATGGGTATGCCAATGGGTAATATGATTGGCGGCGTGATCGGCGGAATGATGGGTATGCCTATGGGCTCCATGATGGGAATGCCGATGGGCGCGATGGCCGGCGGTATGATGGGCATGCCAATGGGTGGCATGATGGGAATGCCTATGGGTGCGATGGCCGGTGGAATGATCGGCGGCATGATGGGTATGCCTATGGGCTCTATGATGGGCATGCCGATGGGCGCGATGGCTGGTGGAATGATGGGCTACCCAATGGGTGGCATGATGGGAATGCCTATGGGTGCGATGGCCGGTGGAATGATCGGCGGCATGATGGGTATGCCAATGGGAGCTATGGCCGGCGGCATGATGGGTATGCCGATGGGTGGAATGATGGGAATGCCTATGGGTGCCATGGCCGGCGGAATGCTTGGCGGTATGATGGGCATGCCAATGGGTGCGATGGCTGGCGGCATGATGGGTATGCCGATGGGCGCGATGGCTGGCGGCATGATGGGTATGCCGATGGGAGCTATGGCCGGTGGTATGATGGGAATGCCAATGATGGGTGGTATGACCGGTTTGGGCGGTCTGCAAATGCAACAACAAATGATGCAAATGCAAATGCAGCAATACCAAATGTACATCCAACAACAGCAACAATATATGTCTCAACAAATGCAAAGACAGCAAGTTGTGGCAAGCCTTCAACAAGAACTTTACGGATTGTTGTATAGAATCCAGCAAGTATCTTACGGCGGCGGCAGTTACATCGGTGGCTCTATCGGAATCGGTACAGGCATCGGAACGGGTATTGGAACTGGAATCGGTAATGGTGTTCTGACTCCACTACCAGGTTCAGCAACCGGCGGTGTTTCGACCTTCCCAGGAACAATTCCTTCTGGAGGGGTGACAAACAACCCGGCTCCAATTCCTTCGGCTCGCTAATTCTAATAATTTAGTTAAAAAAAACGAGGCCCTCTGATAAAACAGAGGGCCTTATGCTTTTTAAGATCCCGCGTCTTTACGACAGTCATACTCACTTTCTAGCGACCGGCGAATTCTCGGCAGGTCTTCACTTAGGCTTTATGAGAAAGGCCGAGGATCTGTCGCTGATTGATCTTAAAAATCCTGCCTATTATCGAAGTGACTGGATTGTCGGATTCGGTTGGAACGAAGCGGGCTGGCCCGAGGCTCCCCACAAAAACATTCTTGATAAGTATTTTCCGGATCGACCGGTGTTCTTTCCTCGCATGGATGGTCATCGTTCGTGGGTGAATTCTCGCGCTTTAGAGATTTTGGGAATGAAATCTGAATCAGGTCTTCTTTTAGAAAAAGATCATCTGCAAGCGTGGGACAAGCTTCCGGGCTTCACAAAAGAACAACAACGTCGTCATGTTCTTTCGGCCTGTCGTACATACAATAAAGCCGGTTTCACTCATGTTCGCGACATGTCTTGCACTGAATCGCTGTGGAACCTTTTGGTAGAAATGTCTGAAAAAAATGAACTGACATTAGCCATCGAAGAAAATGTGACGACGCACGAAATGTCAGACTTTGAAGGCATGTTGGACTTCTGTATTCGTGCGAAAAAAACGGAAACGCCTTTGCTTCGCATGAAAGGGATCAAACTTTTTTATGACGGATCGTTAGGTTCTGAAACGGCTTATCTGTCTAAGCCCTACAACGGAAAAGCCGAAGGACCTCAAGGTCGCACGCTTTGGCCTTTAGAAGAAGTCGAAGAAATCATGAAACGCACATGGCAAGCCGGTTTGGAATTTTCGGTGCATACGATCGGTGACGAAGCCGCTCATCACATGGTGCAAAGTGCGCGAAAGATTTCGGCACAAGGTTTTGTGGGACGACTGAATATTGAACATGCACAAATGCTCAGACCTGAAACAATTCAAATGATGAAGCCCTTGCATGTTCGTTGTCACATGCAGCCTTGTCATTGGCTGAGCGATAAAGCTTGGTTAGAACAAAAACTGGGTGATTTGTATAAATATGTGTTTCCTTGGGAGGCTTTAAGAGCTGCGCAAATCCCCATCTCATTTGGTTGCGACAGTCCGGTAGAACCACCGTCTTTTTGGAGAAATAAAGTGGCGTTAGATGAAAGTGTGAAGGCCAAGATCCGTAAGTTTACAGGGGATTTGGCTGTCGCGCACTCTCACCCAGACGCCACGTTTGCAAACAGTTATTCGATTATTGAAGAAGGCATCGTTAAAGAGATTAATTTTAACGGGTCTCTTTTATCACTTGAGTGATGTGTTCACGATGATGTCTTTGTCTTTGAGCGAATAGACAATCCCACCCAAGACAACGGCGCCGGCGACATAAAGCCATGTTTTCTTTTCCATGACCCAGGACTTCTTCGATTCGTCTTTAAATAAGCGGGGAGTGCAGCTTTCATCGAAAAAGACAGTGCCTCGGTGAAGAACGTTCATGTCTTCAATGCGGTGACTGAAGTTATCGCAGTCTCCGTCAATCCAGTTTTCAGTTATAAAATGCTGGTTCAACAGCTGTTCGTAAGTACCGTAAAAGCGAACCGTCGTTTGGGAATTCGAAACCAGCGTCCAGTGATAAGGAGTTTGCGGTGAAAGGCTGGCCATCGACTTTTCTTTGAGCGGAAAGCTCATAGATTCAATCAAAAGAGTCTCGTGGTACGGAAATTTCTTAGCCAGCTTTTCCAGCGCAACATATTCTTCGCGACAGACAAAATGGGAAGGGCCTTCGTTTAACAAAGTCACTGCCTTGCAGTAGGCATGCAGAAGTTCTTTTTTGTCTTGAGACGAAATATCTTTCGTTAAAGCCTTTTCGCTTAAATCACGCACGAAACGAAGACTTGAAAGTGTTAGAGGAGCCTGCTTCTGAATCTCTTTAAGAGAACTTATCACGAACTCCAGTCGATCGCTGAATGTATCACTCAAAGCAAATAGCTGATTTTCCTGTGACGGATTGCTTTGAATTGTCTTCTGTTCAAACTGCACCATGGATTGGGCTTCGGGATGCTTTGCTAAGAAGCGTTCATAGTTTATCTTACTGCCCGCAGGAGCTTGCAACAGGATGTTTTGCGCAAAAGATACTGCGGGAATAAAGAAAGTTAAAAGAATGAATGTCTTCATTTTTATCCCCTAGTTTTGATATTCCACGCGGATTTTTGCGGGACTTGTTGATGTTAATTGTGCGCCAGTTTCTTCTGGATTTTGTACAACGGCGATAAAGGGGCCGGTGTAACTAAGAAGCCTTGAGCTTTCAGTGTCGCGAATTAAAACGGCATACTGCTGAGGATTTAAAGGTGCACGTAGAAGCTTGAGTTTGCTACCGACCTTAAGGCCGCCTTTTTGTTTTTCCGTCGAGGCTAGATATAGATCGACAACGCCACCGACATCGCCAATCAATGAAGCTAAGGAGTCGGCATTGGCGACTTCAATCGGCACTAAAGAAAATCCGCGAGGGATGAACGTGTCCACGGATTTGGGTTCGGGTAAAAACGTATCTTTAGGTTCCGAAGCAGGTCTTGTGGCGACGTAAGACACCAAGCCTAAAACTACGAAAGCCAAGATCATCAGATTATTTTTTGCGAGAAGTTGAAGCTTTTGTCTCATATGAACCCCTTTCTTGAGTGAGCTGATTTTTTCTATAAGAAGATTTAAGTTCGGAAAGCTGGGTGATCGCGGCAAAGATGACTAATAAAATAAAGACCGTCACCACACCGACTTCAACGAGAATTTGCCCTTTATTATTTTGGGTATCCATGCAGAGTTCTCCTTAATAAGCGAAACCGCGCAGGCCTTTTTAAAATGAAAGCGTCCTTCTAGGAACTGTGAAAACGGCTTGCGGACGGCCAAGGTGTATTGCCATTCATGCGCCAGTGCTTGTTTTTCTTCAAAAGCCGCGACCGGACTGTAGGTCGGAGCTATGTCCGAGGAGTCCGGACGGACGGCTAAGGTGGGGCGGCGGCCCGACAGATGAAAACCATTTGCGACAAAAAGGATATTGCTGAGGCCTTCTTGGGTGTTCGCAAGTTCTCGCCGCGTTTTTGCGAAGGACGAAGCCAGCGACATATTGGCTTGGTTGATAAGTTGTTTTTGTTTTAGATCGAGCTGTCGTTTTTGATTCTGTATTTTAACCAAGCGAGCCTTTGCTGCCGCTAACGCTGGAGGATTTCCAGCCGAGGCCGCTATTTTTGCGTAGGCGGCAACTTCTTCTACTTTGAGTCTGCGAGCTGTGTTGTTCAGCGACAGCAATTTTTCAAGGTTGGGAGCCACAAGCTTCTGTCCCTGTTGACCGTGCACGCGGCATTGGTATTTCATCGCTAGATCATTCTGCATAAAACCGAAGACGCTGCTCAGAAGAAGTAATCCACTGATCAAAACAGGCAAGCAAGCCAATAGCAGAATGACGGCAAAGCCCTTTTCATTTTTCATAAGGATTTCTTTAGCTCTTTCTCGATGGACAGTTCCGGCGATAAATTTACTAAGACTTTGCCTTTAACCGTTCTGCGGTTGCGAGTGATTTCGGTTTCGTAGTGAGAATTTAAAAAAAGAACTTTTCCCAGCCGCTGATGCAATTCATTTTTACAGAAGCGTTCAGATTCGTGTTGAGTGCAAATCAGGGCTTCATGCAATTGATAATCGATGTAATAAAAAACGACTCCACGATACAGAAGAGCTGTGATCGCAGAGCCGGCCAGAAAAAGAAACGGTAAAGATAAAAGGGCTTCAACAACACCTTGCCCCTGTCTGTTTCCGGTTCTCATTTTAGTTCTTAGATTTGGATTGGTTCGTGGCACCGTCAAAGAAGTTGCTGAAATCCTTTTTCTTCGTCATGGATTCAGTGACTTCTTGAACTTGCACGTTTGTACCAGCGGCTTTGCCGCCCAAGACATTGGCGATGTTGGCGAAACGAACGCCGACATTGGCGCCAACGACTTTGATCACGGCCATGCTACCAACAGCAACGATGGCAACGATAATAAGATACTCTATAAGACCTTGGCCTTTTTTATTTTTTAAAACTTTGTTTGCATTCATGAATGCCTCCTCAAGGAGGCGATTTAGCAAACGGGGTGCAGACGGGGATTGCGTGAAATTTGAGAAGAGAGTGGCGGAAATAAAAAAAGTCCGGAGGTCCGGACTTTTTTTTTACTTCTTTTTGCCTTTAACAGCAGAAGCTTCTTTTTTTGCCGCTGCTTTTTCGGCTTGGGCTTCTTTTTTCGCGTCGGCTTTTTTCGCCTTACGTTGGATGATGATACGATCTAAAATATCGTAAGCTTCTTTTTGCAGATCATTTTCGAAAATGAAACGGTAGAAACCCTCGATCTCAGGGCTTTGACGGAATTTCTTTAGCGACGTGGGTAAGCTATCAGATTGAACGAAATCAATGGAGCTACCATCTTTTGAAAGCTTAACTTTATCAGCCATTCTAAATCCCCTAATGTTTTAAAGGGTTTGTACCTTATTTTGCAGCTTCGAAGCAAGGAAAAAGAGCCTACAACGAGCTATCGAAGGCCCTGGAAATGCCTCCCCAAGGGGGCGTTGTTGGGAGCGCGGTGTCTTTGTCAGGATTTTATTAAACCATTGAATTTCTTTAATAAATAGCGGACATTGGAGGGGCAATTGGGAGGTGTGAATGCTCATTCTTAATGGTAAAGAAGTCGCCAAAGAAGTGCGTTCAAAGCTGTCTCCTCGAGTCGCGAGTTTTTCACAAAAAGTGGGACGGGCTCCTCATCTGTCGGTTGTCATTGTCGGTGATGATGATGCCAGCCATATCTACGTAAGAAATAAGAAGAAAGCTTGTGAATCGGTTGGCATGACCTCGCAAATCATTGCGATGCCGGCGCACACCACGCAAAAAGAACTTAATGCTCAGATCAAGGCCCTTAATAACGATGCTTCCGTTGATGGCATCTTAGTGCAATTTCCTCTGCCAGGTCATTTGAGTTCGGATGAGGTACTTCGACTGGTATCACCGGAGAAAGATTCAGACGGTTTAACATATGCGTCTTTGGGATTTTTTTTCGCGGGAAAACCGATCGTGAAACCCTGCACTCCAGAAGGGGTCATGACGATTCTTAAGCACTATGGAATTTCTGCGGAAGGACTGCGTGCCGTGGTTGTAGGGCGCAGTAATATTGTGGGAAAACCCATGGCTCAGCTTCTGACAGAGGCCAATGCCACTGTGACTGTTTGTCATTCGAAAACAAAAGATTTATCCACCGTAGTCCGAGAAGCTGATCTGGTCGTCGTGGCCGCAGGTAAAGCGCGCCTTTTGGGACGTGAAGATTTTAAGAAAGATGCTATTGTCATCGACGTGGGAATGCACCATGATGGCCCGAACGGAAAGCTTTGTGGCGACGTGCGCACGGAAGAGCTTGATGGATGGGTGAAAGCGGTGACTCCTGTACCTGGGGGAGTGGGTCCAATGACGATCGCAACTCTTCTTCAGAACACCTGTCTTCTGGCGGAAAAGCGCGCAGGTCTGTAAGTAAAAAAGGAAAGAAATGTATACCGGTTTTTTAAAGAATGTTTGGTACGTGGGTTTACCTAGCAGTGAATTGGCTGTGGGAAAGTCTCAAGCTCGTAAGATCATGAATGAACCTATTGTCTTTTTCCGCGATTCTAAAGGAAAAGTTTCTGCCGTTCGTGATATCTGTCCTCATCGTGGCATTCCTTTGAGCTATGGTCGCGTGGTCGAAGACACTATCGAGTGTCCTTATCACGGTTGGAAATTTGACGGCTCAGGTATGTGCACAGAGATTCCTTCTTTGTGCCCTGGTCAGGATTTGAATCCGAATAAAATCAAAGTACGTTCTTATCCTGTGCACGAAGCGCAGGGCCTGATCTGGATTTTCATTGGCGATAAAGATTATGACATGACTAAAGCGCCGCAAATTCCCGTGATGAAGGCCTTTGGCAACGATGTGAAGCCAAGGCTGACTTACGTTGTTAATTTTCCGTGTCACGTAGATCACGCGGTGATCGGTTTGATGGATCCAGCGCATGGACCTTACGTGCATAAGAGCTGGTTCTGGCGCTCAGAAAAAACCATGTTGGAAAAACGCAAAAAATTTGCGCCGGTGAATTATGGTTTCCAAATGGTGCGCCATCAGCCTTCTAAAAACTCGAAGGCCTATAAAATTTTGGGTGGAACTCCGACGACAGAGATCACTTTCACTCTTCCTTGTGTTCGCGTCGAGCATATCGAAGTCGGACCTCGCAATTTTTATTCTTACACAGCGCTAACTCCGGTTGATGAAAAGAATACGCGCGTGACTCAGCTGGCTTACTGGGACATTCCTTGGTTGACGCTTTTGAAACCGGCGATCAATCAGTTCTCAAAAACTTTCTTGGGTCAAGATATGGATGCGGTGACAAAACAGCAAGAAGGATTGAAATACGATCCTAGCCTGATGTTAATCAAAGACGCCGACACCCAAGCGAAGTGGTATTATTCTTTGAAAACGGAATACCACGATCACTTAGAACAAAAGCGCGACTTCAATCATCCGGTGAAAGAAACAGAACTTCGCTGGAGAAGTTAATGCTTAAAGCCTGCGGGATTTTCTTCAGTTTATTTCTGGGATTCCAAGCGCAGGCTTTGCATTTGGAATACGTCGGTGAAACTTCCATAAAAAATGCGCAAAAATTTAAAAAGACCACGATCGGTGGTCTTTCTGGCATTGCCTGGTCAGGACATTCTCTTTACGCGGTTTCGGATGATCGAGGCCGTTTCGGAGAGCCGCGATTTTACGAGTTTGAACTTTCCATTGAAAAGAAGTCTGTAACGCTCAAACCAAAAGATGTGCTGTTTATTAAAAATCTGCCGAAACACGAAGGCAAGGAAGATGCCCTTGATGCCGAGGGCTTGGTGCTTTTACCGAACGGCGATCTTGTTATTTCTTCTGAAGGCAATAACAACGCAAAGCCTCGTCAAATGCCAAGACTTTTCCGTGTATCCAGAGACGGTCAATGGAAAAGTGATCTGCCACTGCCAGAGAAGTTTTTGCCAGAACTGACGGGCCAACAAAAGAAAGGCACCCAGAACAATGTGGCCTTTGAAGGGCTTACTTCTTTTGGCGATGGAAAATTTATTTTCGCAGCCACAGAATCACCTCTTCTTCAAGACAGCTCTTTTGTTGATAAAGCCTCGACGGGCGCTTGGATCCGCGTTCTTAAGTACGAAGATAAAGAATCTGGGGGCTATAAGGTGTTAGCCGAGTACGCGTATAACTTGGATGCGCCTGCGAGCACCGATAATGGCCACGAGGTCTTTCGTGGAGTTTCTGAAATTCTGGCATTGTCCGAAAATAAACTGATTGTTATGGAAAGAGGGGTCCGAGTTTCTCCCAAGAGCCTTCTTGGAAAGACCACGAAGCTTTATTTGGCAGATCTCTCCGCCGCCACGGATGTTTCCAAGCTGCCTCAGTTAGAGGCGGGCAAGTTCAAGGGGGCCTCTAAAACCTCATTAATTGATTTTGAAACGGATCTCACAAAATCTCGACCTGGAAAGAGTGTAGAAAATTTCGAGGCCATGGCTTGGGGACCGAAATTAGCAGACGGACGGCGCTCTCTTCTGGTAATGGTAGACGATAATTTTTCTAAGAAAGAAGTGACCGAGCTTTTGGTCTTTGCCGTTGAAGGTGAGTGATGACGACTGTATGGAGACTCCGCCCTGGAGCAGATAAACGTATTCGCAGTGGACACCCGTGGGTGTTTTCTAATGAACTTTCAGCAAGTCCAAAAGGTTTGTTGCCGGGAACTCCGGTCGAGTTGCAAGACTCTAAGGGGCAGTTTTTAGCTCGCGGTTACGGCAATCCTCATTCCTTGATCGCTTTTCGTGCTCTCAGCTTTAATAGCCAGGAAAAAGAACCTACGAGTTTCGAATTCCTGCAGGGGAAGATCTTAAATTCTTGGAAAGTACGTAAGGCCGCGGGCTTTCGTGGAAGTTTCCGTTTGGCTTTCGGTGAATCTGATTACATTCCAGGGTTAGTTTTGGACTATTACGTTATCGAACAAAAAGGCAAAAAGGCGCAGGTCTTTGCGGCTCAGTTGGTAACGGCGGGAATGAATGAAGCTTTGAAGAATGCCGAAGATTTCTTCAAAGGTTTAGTGCAAAAAGCGCACGAACAAGGTCTTTCTAATTTTTCATGGAATGAAACGGCGGTTGTTATTCGTAACGACGTCGGCATTCGTAAATTAGAAGGCTTAAACGTTGAAGAGCCTAACGTTATTAAAGATCTTCCTGACTTTGATTTGACCGACGTAGAGATTCTTTTGAATGCTGCTGCCGATGACGGTGTTGTGGCCATGAGCTGTGATTTGAAAGAAGGACAGAAAACAGGCTTCTTTTTAGATCAGACACACAATATTCACTTGGCAGTGAACCTTTTTAAGAATTGGGCAAAGACAGAACCTAAACGCAAACTTCGTGTTTTAGATTTGTGCTGTTATGTAGGCCACTGGTCGACGCAAATCACTCGTGGTTTAAAATCCTTGGGTTTTGAAGTGGAAGTCTCTTTGGTGGATGTTTCTAAAACGGCGTTGGCTTTCGCCAAGAAAAATGCGGAACGCGAAGGCGCTGAAGTTGTTGTTCATGAAATGGACGTATCTGAAGGCCTGACTAGTTTACCAAGCGCTCACTATGACATCGTGATCGCAGATCCTCCGGCCTTCATCAAATCTAAAAAAGATATTCCTATTGGTAAACACGCGTATCTGAAGATGAACACGCATGCCTTCCGCATGGTGAAGCGCAATGGGTTTGTCGCTTCGTGCTCTTGTTCTGGGTTGTTAGAGGAAGAAGAGTTCCGTGATGCCATTCGTAAAGCCTCACTTCGTAATTCGTTCGAAGTGCGCAGCGTTTTGCGTGGGGGACATGCCGCGGATCATCCGACGCTGATGCAGTTCCCTGAGGGTTTTTATCTTAAGATGTACGTGCACTACGTATAGTCTATGTGACCTTCTGTCCGTGGGCCCAAAAGCCTGCGGACTCTGTCAAACCCGATAGCACCGAGTGAAAGTGCGCTTGAGTTTGCAGACGTTCTTTACCAAATCGATTTTCTAATTCTTGCTGAATGAATGGGACTTTCGCCGTACCCCCTGTCAGACATACGAGATCCACCTGATCTGATGTGACACCTGCATTTTTCAAACACTCATCTAAAGCGGCAAAGATTTTTTCTTTTGTTCCCGTAGCCCAATCGATGAATTGTTTTACGCTGAAAGACTCTTTCATTTCCAAGCCTGGATAGTCATAAGAGAACTCTGTGGACTCGTTGCCTGAAAGAGCTCGTTTGGTCTTTTCGATATTTTCAAAGAAAGGGAATATCTGTTGATCTTCGATAAGAACGAAAAGTCTTTCGACGGCGTCTGCATCTTTCTGAGTCAGCGAACACTTTTTCACTTCGCGGATGAACTCGTAAGTATCCTTCTCTTTGAGATGCACAATATGCGCGGGATGATTCAAGCGCTGCGAAACTGCGGGCGGCATAGTTAGAACGTTGCTACCCATTGGAAGGCGGTAACGGGATTTTGCTCCGAAGTATTCATTCAAGCGGTGGCTCATAAAAACACTGTCTAAAGCATCCCCTGCTAAGGGGCAGCCATCGATAGCTAAGACGTCTTCTTTAGCAAAACCTTCGGGACGAAGTTTGATCAAGGTAAAGTCAGAAGTTCCGCCACCGAAGTCTCCGATAAGAACAATCTTTTCACTTTTTAACTGACGGCGATAATCAAAGGCGGCAGCTAAAGGTTCTGGAACGAATTGCACTTCTTTAAAACCAGCGAAGGTGGCTGCTTTTTCCATGCGATGCAGGGCAAAGCCATCAGCCACCGGATCCATAGAATAACGCGCGGGACGACCGATAACGGCTCTTTCAATCGGAGTGTCTAATATTTTTTCAGCTCTTTTTTTCAATTCCAGCAGAAAGACACCAATCAAAGTTTCAAGGGTAAGAATGCGATTGTTAAGCACAGTCCCTAAATAGCTCTGATTCGGAAGATGAGACTTGAATGAGCGGAACAAGCGACCTTCCATGTCCTGTTCAATATATTGCTCAATAGCTTCCGTGCCGTAATAACAAAGATCTGGATGAGGGAAATAGAGAAGAGTTCTCATCATCGTGGGATCTTGGGATTTAGGATCTAATTGGAGGGCTTCATATCTTTGCCCTTTGTGAAAGGCGCCGACCAAAGAATTACTCGTACCAAAATCAATAGAGAGGAAACTGTCTGAACTCATTCAAGAAAGCTATCAAACATCAACAGGTTATACAATGGCTGGCCCACCTTTAGAAGAGGGCCCATCTTTGTCACCGCAATTTTCATCTTTTCAGCGGGATCACATTCTTGCTCGGTTAGCAGAAAGTCTTGGTATTCTGGCGACCGGTCGTAAGGGGTCGCTTTATGAGTATGCAAAAGAAAATTTTAAGACATTTAATTTTTCTTAGCGCGGTATTAGGGATGGTTGCCTGTGGCAATATGGAAGCCAATATCGAGCATCCCGTAGGTTCTTGGGACGAGAACTCAAGACAATTTGAAAAGCCACTTCAGGAGCTTTACGCCAATGAAGAATCGGAAGAGGTCATGACCGAAGAGGTTCCATCGCAGGCTCCGAAAACAACTCTTCCGGTGGGGCCGGCCACAGTCAGTTCTCCCGAGACACCGGCTAAGCCAAAAGAGTCGGGCGGCAAGGAAACGCCGAAGCCGGAAATCAAACCCGAGGTAAAACCCGATGTAGCCGCAGAGGATCCTAAAGAAGATCCGAAGCCAGTTCTTAGTGGTCCTGGTGTTTTAAAACCAACCGTTTATTACTTTGCTGTTCTTAACGAGGATAAAAATAAATGCGCTGACGATGCGAAAAGAGATCTGCACGGAGCCGGCGGAAAAGTCTTATTGAAAGTCTGTGCAAAAACTTGGGCCGCGTGTTCTTTGCAAGGTTCTTGTGCGGTAATTCAAAAAGGTAAAACTCACACCTTTAACATCATTGGACGCTTTGAAGGACAAGAACGCTTTTTTGAAATTGAAGAAGACGGTTGTCGCTATGGTTATGGCGTGAACAGCTCTTGCTTAGATCCCTTTTATACATTGGCGGCGGATTTAACTATCTACAAGCCGGGCGAAGTGATCTATGTTCCCGCTGTTGTTGGCTTGCAATTGCCGGATGGAACGAAACACAACGGCTACTTTGTTATTCGCGACAAGGGCCGTGGTATCGTAGGGCGCGGAAGGTTTGATTTTTACACCGGCTATTATAGCTGGTTGGATAATGCGAACCCGTTCAAAAAACTGGGTTTGGGAGATGTGAAAACCAATATTCCTTACTTCCGAGTCACAGGCGACGTCGCTAAAGGCGTGTTGGAAAGAAGAGCGTATCCTGATCTACCGCGTAGCAAATAAATAAAAAAGGCTCCTGAGAAGGAGCCTTTTTTATTTTTGTAGTCTTTGCTTTCAGTTTCTAGCCGAAGGCGGAAGCGCTTGTTGCGCCTGCGGTTGCGCTGTCTGCTGTTGAGGTGTTTGCACCTGAGCCGCAGCGACTTGAGCCATCTGAGCCACCGCCATTTGCGCCTGCTGGGCTTGCTGGTGGTAGTAGTTCAACTTCGCGACGTACTCTTTCAGTGCGGCATTCTCTTGTTTAAGGACACCCAGCTGAGTCAGAGCTTGTTGAAGGTGACTGTAGTAGTCTTGAGCCTCTAAAGCCTTTTTATCCAAAGCGAGCTTCATCTCAATAATTTTTGTTTCTGCAACAGACATTAAATTTTTGAGAACATCGTTTTGTTGCTGCGCCGAAGCTTCCACTTCCCCGAAAGACGCCGAGATTTTCTCGATTTCCTCATTCAAAGAAGCAATATTTTGATCGCGCTCTTCGATGGTGGCTTGCATCTCATCAACGGTTTGCTTCAGTTCGTGCTTTTCCGTCTTCAAAGTTTGAATGGCCGCCTCAAAGTGTTCGCGCTGCTCTTCCCAAAGTTGTTGTTCTTTAGCAAAGGCACTTTTCGCTTTCGCGAGTTCCATGGCAGTTTCATCTTTAAGCGCTTGGTTGAGTTCCAAATCTCTTTGCAGAGTTTTGTTCTTCTCAAAAAGAGCCTGACTGTACTTTTTCTCTTCGCTTTGCATTTGCAATGCGCGGGCTTTCAGGCCTTGGATCTCTAACTGCAGTTGCAGGCTGAGTTCTAAAGATTTTGCTAAGTCGCCACTGAGTTTTGTGTTACTGGCTCTTTCGGCAGAAAGCTGGTCGGCAAGTTGTTTGATTTGCGCATCCAATGTTTCAGGTCCGTAAGAGACGTTCTCAAGAGATTTGATTTTTTCTTTCAACTCTTCTTGGGAACCCTTCAGTTCAGAATGGAATTTTTTCATCTGAACTTGCATCTGTTCATACTTTGGTTGAGGGGGCATAGGTTCCTCTCCCTGATGCTGGGTACTTAACTCGTTTAGTTTATTGCAAATTTCGTCAAAAAGTTTTTCGTGCTCAGGAACGGAAGTCGTCATAGACTTCATTGTGATGCACAGACCGAAGTCAAGTCATCGAAATTTATTGACAGAGGTCGAGCCTCTCGATTTAGGTCCAGGGTTGTTGTTGTAGGAGGAGATACCATGAGTTTACAAAGACCCCTTCGTTTTATAATGGCCGTAGTTTTATTGATCACCTGTTCTGGCGCGCATGCAGACGACATGGGGCTTTTAAGTGACATCAAGCCTCCTCAGCAGACATCCGAGTATATCTTCCGGTCTTCACCGAAAGAGTCCTTGGTGACGGTGCAGCTTTTGGGTGCGGTCAATAAGCCTGGTATCTATTATGTGCCAGCCGGCACAGATCTTCTGAAGTTGATCACTCTGGCTGGTGGTACAACCAACGGGGGAGACCTTTCCGAAGTGATTGTTCGCAAGATGGAGCCTAAAACTTGGGCAGAGATTAAATCTAAAGCGGTCAATGAGTATCAAGGTGCTTATGAGGTTGATGCCGAAAAGCTGATTAAGTTCGGTGGGACTCGCGCGCTTCGTCTGCATCAAGACGACTTCGTCTATGTTCCTCCGCGCACTCCGTGGATCAGTAACGAAACGGCTCGTGGTATCACTCTTGTGTCCGTGATCCTTGGTATCGCTTTGACCGCAGTTCTGATCGATAAGAACACAGGAAACAACTAAGAATGATGCAAGCTCGCGACGGTCGAATTTTATTTCTTATAAAAGCTCTCGCGGCTTTGATTTTCATTTCTAAGATTTCCTTTGGGGCCGTGCTGCCTATTCCGCAAAGATTTTCGTTTTTGATCTTTCAGCAAGGCCTGCACCCTTTCGTGAATGTCTTTTTGTGCTTTCTTTTTGGGGTGCCTTTGATTTTCATGTGGTTGCGTGTGCGAACGCGCCATCATTTGAGTGGGTTCTATAAACTCTTCGTCTATGTTCTGATGTTGACCTTGACGGTGCAGACATTGTTGCAGGCTCATTATGTGAACACAGGTGAATCTGCGATCATGCAGATCGGTGCGCTAGGCGTCTCTTTGTTCATGGTTGTGGTCTATGGTTTGGTGATACCCAGTCTTTGGAGCGTCGATGATTTTTTGCGCTTTATTCAACGCTGGTCTGGATTTTTGGTTCTGATTTCATTGGTTTTACTGGTCGTGGCAAGTGGCCATGTTTTTAAAGGCGGACGCTTTATCGGCGTGTTCAAGCACATTCCTCACATGGTGACCTGTGCGACCGTGGCCTTTATTTTTTCTTTAGGAACTTTTCTTAAAGACGCAAAAGCGAAACATAAAATTTTAGATGCGCTCATCCTGGGTGCTAGTTTCATCGCGATCATCTTAACGGGAACAAGGTCCTCCGCAGGAGCCGCGGTTCTGGCTTTTGTAGTCACCATGATCTTACACAAAACGGCAAGCAACCAGGGGCGCATTTTTAAATTCGCTTTCACTTCCTTTGTAATTACCTTTTCGATGTTTTTCGGCGCCAAGGTCTATGACTTCGCACGCGGAATTGCGACGGGTCAGGCCGCTTTAGGTGGACGTGAGGCCCAAGACGGTATCGCCTCTCGTTGGGAAGAGGTCGAACGAGGCTTTCAAATCTTTCAAGAGGAACCCTTGTTAGGGCATGGATTGCTATCTAAATTCGCTGCTGGAAACGACGTGGACGTTTCTAATTATAATGCGATGAAAGATCCGCATAACATCTTTATTTCAGCGGGTGTTGTCGGAGGCTGGCCTCTGATTGTTCTAAGTATTGTGGCTTTGATCTTTATGTTGTTGGGTTCATTTAAAGCTCTGACATCGCCAAGTATCGCGAAACGCCAGGTCGCTATTTATTTGCTGTCCCATATTCCAATCCTGGTGATCTATCATATCCACTTATCGATTGGTGGAATGGCGGACCGTCTTTACTGGATGGTCTTTGGCTTTGTCGCGGCGTCGACTCTTCGTTCGGACGCATCTTCTGAGCAGTCCTAATATTTGTTACTGATCAAACGAGTTTAAAAAACACAACAGCGACTAAAGTTTTTGCTCCAAAAGTTCTTTTGTCTTTTACAAAGACTAAGCCCCTACTGAAGCGGATCTCACGCCCCGCGGATGTCAATTGGGTGCACACCCCTGAAGTAATTTCAAATTCTTAATCCTCATTGCACATTAAACACAGGCCAAGGCATTAATTCAGTGGCACAACCAATGCTTGCGGGGATATGTCACAGAAGGTGGGGATATATGAGTGATCAGCATATAGAACCTGAATTAACAGTGGGCGAAATTATTAAACTTTATCTGTCCCATTGGCGCATGTTTGCTTTGTTTACCGCAGGACTATTTGCGGTAGCGGTTCTTGTTTACGTTGTTAAGATTCCTTTTGTCGCGTCTTCGACAATTGTTATTAACGATTCGCAGAACTCATCATTGCAGGCATTCTCAAACCAATTTTTCGGTTTGTCGAAGTCAGTTCAGGAATCTAAAAAAGGCAGCAGTTTGCTTTCTAAGCATATCGAGTATCTTAAAACCCGTGAGTTTTATGAGGCTCTTCTGCAGCGAATTCAAGTTCGTGGCAACAGCCCTCTTATTACGATGGAAGAGCGTAACGGCTACGATATTCTTAAAACCAATTATCTTGGTGATTTAGATAAGCCTGAAAAACGTGTTCAAGTCCTCCAAAGATTGGACAGTTGGACGAAGATCAATATCGATTCGGATTTTGAAATTCGCGTGTCCGCAGTGACGCCGATCAAAGCTATGTCGTTGTTCTTATCTAATTCCGCTTCTGAGCTAGCGGCAGAGATTCTGAAAAAGCGCGAGATGAATGAAATCGCTCGTGTTGAAGACTTCATGGCAAAACAAAAAGTCGATGCAGATCAAAAGCTGGTGCAATTAAGCAAACAGCTCGCTGAAATGCAGAACAAAGAAGGCGCTCTTTTACCTTTAGCTTCTAAAGACAAAATGGGCGACTACATCTCGGATCTTTTAGTTCGCTCTAACGAAATCAAGTTGAAGATGGCCGAGAACAACAAAATGATTGAATACCTTCAACGAGGCCGTTCAAGTCAGCGTGAGTCCGCTCTTTACGGTGTCGGCGGTAAAATCGAAGCCTTGCGCATTGAAAATAGCATCCTGCAAACGAAGTTGGGTCAGGTTCAATCCTCGATTGATCGTTTGAAAAGGGACGCTAAAGAGTTGCCGTTTGCCGCGCAAATGGTCGACGATCTTAAAAAGAAATCTGAGCTTGAATTTGCTCGTTACAAAGAGTTGACGACAAATCTTGCGAAGCTTGAGGCACAAAAGCTTTCTATCGATACGCGTTTTGAAGTTTTAGAGCGCGCCCGTTGGGAAAATACGTTGCCGCAGATCGGCCTTTTGAGTTTGGGTTTGTTGTCTTTGTTGTTAAGCCAGTTTGTGGGATCTTTGGTGATTTACTTTAAATACCTTTGGAATCCACATGTGGTTACAGCACAGGCTTCGCGCAACTTGGTTATCTTTGATAACCACTCTGCCGACCCACGTGTCATTATCGAAAACTCTAAAATTAAATTCAGTCTGAAAAAGCCTGAGCCCAAACCCGAAGAGGCTGACAAACCGGAAGATCCGCAAAAGATCGCTTGGAATGTCGTCAATGTGGGACAGGGAACAGACGTTTCACAGTAGGGATGTGCGATGAAAAATTGGATTGTTACTACGCTTGCGATTGGTTTGGCGGGGACTCTTGTAGGTTGCGGAAATAGTGTTAACAGAAAAGTGCAACAAGCAGTCACGGATAATCAAGAGGCGAAGTCTCACCTAGAGTGGGAACAATCCGAAGCAAATCCTGAAGCTCTATTTGAAGAATGGCGTGAATCCAATGGCGGCAAGTCTCGCGATGGCTTGCCGAAAGAAATCTGCGAAAGTCTTTCGCAATTGGATTCACAATCTTTGACTCTTTTTGAAAATGAAATTCGCGATGAGCAGAACCAAGCTTTGCTTAAGGACTGCAAACAAGATCTTCTTGGAAATATCGAAAATTATTTTGCGGCAGAAAGACAGAAGATGTCTGTAAGCGTAAATGCTCTGGTTCCTGCGCGCACGACGAACAACTTCAAATTTCCTACGAATGTTCAGAAACGCGATACTTCCAATGGGTACTACGCAACATACGGTGATACGGCCCGTAAAGAAGTGATTTTGACTTTTGATGACGGTCCTAACAACATCTACACGCCTTCCATCTTGCGTTCGTTAAATGAAGTGAATGCAAAGGCTATCTTCTTTGCTTTGGGTAAGAACTCTCGTTTGAATCCTGAAACTTTGAAGCTTGTAGCTTCTCAAGGCCATGGTATCGGTTCGCACACAGAAGCACATAGCTGTATTGGCAATAGCAATGCGTGCAGAAAGATGCACGGGCGTAACTTCACGTTCAGTGAAGCCGTTGAAGAGATTCGTAAAGGTCACCAGGCGATTTATGACGTTTTGGGATGGATTGATCCTTTCTTCCGTTTCCCTTATGCCGAGGGCTCTCCAGAGCTGAGAAACTTTTTAAAATCTAGTTCAACAGCGGACTTTGCGTGGGTGATTGATAGTGAAGACTGGAAAGCTCAATCCAATGACTATGTTCTTCGCAACACCTTGAGCCAGGTAGAAGCGAAAGGACGCGGCATTATTCTTTTCCATGACATCCAAAGGAAAACGGCTGAAATCATGCCGACATTCTTGCGCGAGCTTTACACTCGTGGGTACAGTGTTGTATTACTTCAATCCGCTGACCCATCAGCGAAATACAACAGCAAACTGGTTAGAAAAAGAATCCCTTAGTTTTCAAATGAAACGTCCTGATGTCGATCGCCCCTCAACTTGGAAATCCTATCGCACTGATATGTGCAAAGGCTGCTGGGGCGGCTGTTGCACTATGCCTGTGGAAATCAAAATTTCAGACCTGATTCGTTTAGGTCTGACGACAGAAGATGAGGCCGCGGGCTCCATCAAAAAATTAGCAAAACGTTTAATGAAAGAGGGCTATATCACCTCGTACCGTCAAGGGACTGAGTTCTTTATGCTCTCGCAAAAAGCCAATCGCGACTGCTGGTTTTTAGATTCAAAAACCCGTCTTTGTACAGTCTATGAAAAACGTCCCGATACCTGTCGTGGATTTCCCTCTATAGGGCCTCGTCCTGGTTTCTGTCCAGGTAGCACTTAGTCCTGTCTCATTTTGAGATTGCCTGATTCTTTGACAGGGGTGCGCGCTGCACGTCTCTGTCTCAGACTGATCTATGCCAAGTTCCCTATATGCGAGCCTAGGTGGCACAAGCGCTGCTCTTACTACCAAGTAAGAACAGGAGGCTACAATGGGCTTCAAAGACAATAAACTAGAAACGGCGATTATCGGGTTGTCCATCGTGATGGTGGGAGCTCTAGGTTACGTTCTAAAAACCCCTGTTCAATCAGCGATTGCAGAGCTGGAAGTGATTTATGAAATGCCACGTCCTAAGACGTCATTTTTGGCAGCTCTTTTTGACTTGGGCGACCGCGAGATCTCTCGTAAATACGTAAATCCTTATGCAAAGAAAAAAGAAGACGCAAAAAAGACGGCCGATGCTAAAAATGCTGCAGTTCCAGTGAAACCAGTTGCGCAAAAGAAAGCTGAAGCTAAGAAAAAAGCAGACGAAACTCCAAAAAAGACTGTTGACGTTCAAATCGTGGGTGCGGATGAACCGACAGGATTTGGCGACGACGGATTCATGAATTCCGGTACGGGCTCGGGGCAACAATTTGTGGATAACTCAGGAAACAACAATCCTAAGAATGAACAAACGGGTGCTGACAAAGAAACTTTAACGGGCGACCAGTGGCAAGCTCGTTTAAGAGCACAACCTACCGCTGAAAATGTCGCTCAACTTGTCGCTGCATTCAGCCGTAGTGAAGTGAGCGAAAGTATCTTTTATTCTATAGTCGCAGATCTTTACAGTTCCAATAAAGCGGAAACGCAGGCGTTGGGTCTTGAGGCAGTTAAATCCCTTTATAACTCTAGAAGTTTTGCGGTCACAGCGAAGTATTATGAGCAAATGACGCCTGAACTGAAATCGAAAGCCGATAAATATCTTGCGGGTTACGCGGTCACAGCGCGCTTGGGTATTTTGAAATCTGTTTTGCAATCTAACGACTCTTCGGTAGTGGAAGCCGCGTTGCAGGTTGTTATTGAGGGCTATCAAAGTGCAAAGGGTGGCGTAACGCCAAACACGGATCCACGCAACTCGCGCGGAGATGTAACGACAAATGCGGTGGCAGGTTACTCTCAATTCGTACCTTTGTTTCAACAACTTGCGCAAAGTTCGGATGCGACGATCGCTAATTTAGCGGCTACGGGCCTAGGGCAATTGCAAACTGCAGTCGCTTCTCTTTAAAACTGGACAGCATTCCATTTTCTGACAAGAATATCCCTAGAACTTTGAGTCCTAGGGATATTATGCGTTTAAGCCGTCTTATTTTCATTCTGACAATCTTCACCACTTGGTCGGCGAGTGCTTCTTATGATTTACCTAAAAACCTCAGTTCAGGAGATCGTGTTCGCGCGCTTGAAATTCTGGGGTTTGGTTCGGCTTCAAAAATTTTGGATAATCCTTATCCACTCGGCGGTTACTCCGGTATCGAGGTTGGAATTGCGTCGGAGTATATTCCTACGGAGGATTTGGCGACTTTGGGGTCAGAAACTACGGACACGGGAGAGATCAACTACCTCACGCTGACGTTTGGAAAAGGCCTTTACTATAACGTCGACACGCATGTGTACTTCACTCCGGCTTTAGGTGATGGAATTCAAACGTTCGGTGGACAAGTGCGTTGGGGTTTTTATGAGGCACCTTTTTTTCCTCTGACATTGACGGCGATGATTTCAGGCGGGGGCGCGAATTTTTCAAATTTGATTAACGTGAAAACTCTCGGGGCAGATCTGATTGCTTCCGTCGCAATGAATAATGTCGCAATCTATTTTGGTGGTGGCCGTGTTCGTGCGATTGGGACTTTTATCGGTGGCACCGATGGGATCACTGATGACCAGAATACCGTTGAAGAGGACATCGTCGAAAATCACACGGTGTTTGGTATCAATGTCGATATCGCGAAATTCTTTTTAGCTCTGCAAATCGATCGTTACGCGGATTCGGTTTATTCGGGAAAATTAGGTTATCGTTTCTAAAAGTTTTCTGTCAGTTCCGCAATTCTCCTTTCTGTTTAGTAAGCAAGTCGGTGTCCTTTATCTACAAGTCAGTAAGACTGCTTTGTCTATCCACAAACTCCGTTCAATTTGATTGTCCCGAATAGTGATTTGGATGAAGCCTGTTTTTCTAGGGGCTTTATATGTTGGACTTTTCTATTCTGAATTCATCATTTTCAAATCCGACGTGGATCTCAATCGTATACGCATTCCTGTTGAGTTTTGTATTAGGTACGGTCTTGGCCGTTATTTACGTTAAAACTTTCCGAGGGCTGTCCTATTCGTTGAACTTCCTGCATGGCTTAGTCTTACTGCCGATCGTGATTGCGATCGCTATGCAGGCTATTGGCGACAATGTGGCCCGTGGTATTGGGATGATCGGTGCTTTGTCTTTGTTGCGCTTTAGAACCAATGTCAAAGATCCGCGCGATATGTTTTTCATCTTTGCCTCTCTGGCAGTGGGCCTTGCGTCCGGGGTGCATGCCTATGGAATTGCGATCTTAGGGACGGGTTGTTTTGTAATTGCCCTTTTGGTGCTGCAGGGGTCTTCATTCGCAGCAGGTCCACAATTTGACGGACTTTTGCGCTTTAACCTAGCACGCAACCCCGAACAACAAAGACAGATTGAAAATGTGCTTGAAGGCAAATGCCGTCACTTCGCATTGGCGACGATCCGAGAAATGGGGCAAGGGGATCGTTTGGATTTTTCCTATCAAGTGCGCTTAAAACCTCAAACGACGTCTTCCCAGCTCATTGAAGACCTTGGCAAAGTGGATTCAGTGCGTGGATTGAACTTTATGAACCAAGAGTCTGTGATCGAGGTGTGATGATGAAAGCCGCACGCTCATTTCTTAAGACTTTTATGGAAGATTTTGTAGGCTCGGACAATAAGTTCCTGGCCGCGACCTGGTGTGTGGCCGTGCTCATCATACTTAGTTTTGGATTTGTTCTAAACTCAGAGACTGTCAGCATCTTGGGAATCGCAGAATCGCGAGAGTTCCAAGTCAACTTTGATACGGCTGTCGAAATTAAGCAAATTCATGTGATGCCTAGCCAAGTTGTGAAAAAAGGCGACCTTCTTTTGGAGCTGGGTCAAAAAGAATTGGACAATCAATTGCGCATTCTTCGGTCTCGCTACGACCGTTTGCTGGCAGAGCTTAAATTACGCCAAGAGATCTCTCATCTTACAAAAGATTATGCGAAGATGCCCGAGGGTGCGGACCCACTGCTAGTGGATCTTAACGATACAAAAAAAGAAATGGATCTGATTGAGAACCGCTTGCGCAACCTTTTCGTTTTTGCGGAAGTAGATGGTGCGGTTGGAGCAGTGAATTTTAAAAACGGCGAAAAGGCTCCCGCATTTGCTCCACTTTTAACTCTGGTTCCTGTGAATCCTAGCTATATCAATGGCTATGTGAATGAAAATCTTCATGCGACGATCAACGTAGGTCAGCTGGTCGATGTGGTTTCTGCCAGTGGCCACAAGATTCAAGGTCGTGTCGTCAGTGTGGGAACGCGTATTGTACAGATTCCTGATCGTGTTATGCGTATTCAAACCCTTCCGGCCTGGGGACGTGAAGTTGTTATTAAGATTCCCAATGCCAACGGTTTTTTAGTCGGGGAAAAGGTAACAGTTAAAAAATCCTGGGGTATTACTTTGTTCAGCACGGCTCAGGCCGAACAAGCTGAAATTGGAACTGACAGCTTTCAAAGCCTTGAAGAAATTTATTTTCCCGCGCGAATCACCGAGCAGTTTCAACCTGAAATATCAGGGTTGACCTATATCCCCGAGATTCGTCAGTTTGCGATGATCTCTGACGACTATCCAGACGATCACCCTTGGATCCTGTTGATGAATGCCAAAGGTGAAGTCGCGGAACAAATGCTTCCCGTCGAGGGATTGGACAAAATGGAAGACATCGAATCTATTTCTGCCGAAGGAAGCGATATCTATTTGTTAAGTTCGCTTTCGGCCACGAAGAAAGAAAATCTTAAAGATGCGCGTCAGCTTTTTGTGAAGGTTAAGCGCAATGGCATCCGGTTTTCCTTAGATAAACAAGTGGATATAAGAAAAGCTCTTTTGCCGACTTTAGCGGCTGCTAAAGATCCAACCCTACAAGAAATTGCCCGACAGAGTCAGGGTACAAAGTTGAATGATCTTGAAGTCGAAGGGCATTTTGTTAAAGACGGGGACCTGTACTTAGCATTAAAACGGCCAATGATCTTCGCTGGTGAAGGCTTGATTTTAAAAGTTAAAAATATCGAGGCCCTTTTTGAGACGGGTCGTATTCTTGAAAAGAATGTCAGTGTCGCCCACCGCTTTCCCTTGCGACTGCCGAATAAGACAACCAGTCTTTATCTTTCGGACATGATTCATACCGAGGATCATATTTATATTTCAACTTCTTGTGTGAGCGAAAAGTGCAGTGCGGTCTGGAAAATCAACCCGGAAACCTCGCAGACCGAGTTGGTGCAAGAGTTCGATGTGAAGAAGTTAGAAGGTATCTCACTGGGACCTTCCCACCATCAGATCTTTGGAGTTTTTGACAATAAAAAAGGTGGCAAGTTCATTACCATACCTTTTGCGGCGGCTCAGGGGCAGCAATGATGTTCTTGATTCCTTGGCTGTTTGCTACTTCGGCGTTGGCTATTACGCCAGAACAGGTTCTTAAAACGGCCTGGAACGATAAGACTTACCTGTCTTTCGAAGAAGTACAGGCCACGGATTCTAAAAATCCTTTGCGCAGTGTAGACGGTTTTGTTTCAACCGAAGATGATGACGGTGATACCAAGTCTAAAATAGGTCTTAAGTTTCAATTTAAATCCTGGCCGGAATGGAAGACGGGTCGTCCTAAAGGGACAGAGCAAAAGCTTCTTCGAAATACCTCATTGGGATGGGCTTTGAAAAACCGTTACAACACGCTTTTGCTTTATGAATTAAACCGTCAGAAGTCCGAGAAATTAAAAGAAGTGATCAAACTTGCAGAACGAAATGTGCAGGCTCAGACCTTGTCGTTGCGTGCGGGCAGGGTGACTTCCAAGTCTTTTGTTTCGGCGCGCAGTGAGCTGGTGAAACTCAAACGCACTTTGGCTTTGTTGCAACAGGAAAAACAGATGCTAGAAACGAAGATCCAAGTATGGGTGCCTTCTTGGAAAGAAGGAGATCTCGACAATCTAAACCTTATCAGCATCGACCATGTGGAGCAGAGCCTGAAAGAAACTGTCGTCAAAGGTGATTCACTGACAAAGAAAATAGCTAACGAAGAAATCGAGCAGATCAGCCAAGAGTTGACCATTGTTAAGGGACGAGAAAAGCAATGGTTTAAGGGATTGGATGTCAGTCAGAACCGCAAGAATGATGATATTTCTTATGAAGTTGAAGTGACGGTGCAATTGCCATTTCTTTTCTCGGACGACCTGGCGAAACAAAAACAGAACGAGTTGATTTTAAAGCGTGCCTTAAAACAACGCGATATTGAAGAGACCGGGAATCGCCTAGAAACTTTGCGGGTGCAGGTTTTAAATCTGATTGAAATTTATAAAGACACACAGAAGCTCAGTAAAATTCAAGCGAGCAGTTTGGATCCATTGGCAAATATCGAGCGGAAAATCGTTGAACAGCAAGAGGAACTAGACCTATTAAATCAGCAACAAGAAATCTTAAGTTTGTATCTGGAGTATTTGTTAGAGTCTGAGGTTTTAAATAACTCGCCTGAGAAAAACTATCTGGATAAGTCGTTGAAGGCCCTTTTATGAGCATTCAGGTTTCGCCCTTAAACTTAGAGCGGTATGAGTTAAAGTACCTGATCTCTCCCGATATGGTCGAACCTATATCCCGGTTTGTTGAAGCCTATTGCTACATGGATCATTTCTCTGAGATCGCGGACGACAAATATTATACGATCAATAGTCTTTATCTGGATTCTCCGTCTTATTTTATTCTTCATTTTAAAGAGCGCGCTAATGCCTTTAGTTTTAATATGCGAATCAGGTCTTATGGAGCGGGAACAGCGCCTCCCTATTTTTTTGAAGTGAAGTACAAGGTGCGAGAGTTCGTTAAAAAGAAACGAGCAAAGGTGTCTATTCCCAACTGGTCGGATATTCTGGAATACGACACTATTCCGGAGAATGTCGAGGAAGGCTCCAAAGGTAATCTTGAGGACTTTCTAAGACAGAAAATCACTTACAACGTCGGCCCCGTCATACTGACTCAGTATCGTCGGAAGGCGTATATATCCCACGTTGATGACTATGCCCGTGTGACCTTTGACCGCGACCTGCGTTTTCACGAAGCGAACACTTGGACTGTTACGCCCAACGAGAAGCTTTTGTCGCATTACGATCACCCGGAATCTTTTGAAGAGCCGGGAAAGTGCGTGGTTTTAGAACTGAAGTGTGAAAAGAAAATTCCGCTTTGGATGATTGATCTGATTCGTAAGTTTGGATTGGTCGGCGGGTCGTTTTCTAAGTTTGGCAACTCTATGGCGACTCACTTAGGGATTCCTGACGTGGTCTCGTCAGGAATCCTTTATCGATAAACTATAGATCACAACGATAAGAAGGTTTCGTCGCGCCTGGGATGTATGTTTCAAGATCCACGTCGAAAATCAATTCGCCAGCTTGGCATTTTGAAAGCAGGATTTGTTTTGCTTTAGACGCATTTCCCACTAGGACACCGTAGTCGCTAGAAGTGAAAAGCATCTCTTTCATGAAATAATCTTTGGTGTAGGCATCTTTTAACGTGCGCTCAAAAGCCATAAAGCGACGGTAAGTGTTGTAGCTCATATGTCGGACTTTTTCCAATGCGCTCACTCGTCTCATCATGTTGGTTTTAACGATGCCGCAGTCATTGTCCTTAAGAACCATTTCTTTGATAAGAGCGGCTTGCTTTCCAGCCATCAAATCTCTTTCCGCTTGCGGGACTTGCAATTGATTTCCCACCCACTTTGCTTCGGACTTCATGCGTTCGATCTTTTGGGTCGATGGGTTCGCGGCGTACCAATAAAATTTATAGTGAATGTTTCCAATACGGTCTTGTTGATTCATCAGAGTGTCTAAGAGAACTAAATCCGACACATCCTTCATCTGAGTTACGGTCTGCGCCACGGTTGCAAAGTCTTTTGTTCCCAACATTTGTTCAACTGTTTGAGAGCCAGAAACTTTTAAGAATGGAGGCTGCTGTAAAAAACGCTCATAGCGCGTGTCATACGAGCCTTTGCCACTGACTTCAACATATTGCTCTTCGTTTTTAATATTATCGGAAAGAGCTCCGTAAATCTGGCTCAAAGTTCCATCAATGACGGTTGGGTAGTTCGCGGGATTTTTATGAACTTTCCCCATGGCATTCCAAGAGTATTTAATTTCATCAGCACTATTCTGAAAATGGGCAATAGCTTTGTCAGTCTGACGAGAATGGACGTCCCGATCCATGGAACGAATAACGGCTACCGGAACGCGACCGACGTTGCCTAAAATTCTAGAAATCGGATAGTAAGCAAGAATGGCCGGAGTGTACGAGCACGTCACGGACTGCTTGAATTTGGCTTCCGTTTTCACATTCATCTTTTTAACGTCGCAGTTAGAAGCATCAATCGCCGCCTTGGAATAAGAGGCGTTGGGTTTTAATAAAAGGATTGCGGGGTTTGTTGAAGTGTATTTCGGACAAATTCCCATATTGGTGTGAAAGTCGTAACTGCAAAGATCATTTTCTTTTTCTACATCATCGGCACGATAAGAAGCTCCTGGCCATTTTTTTGGAACAACACAAACCTCTGCCAGGCCTTGAGGTGATCTAAACTCTACACGGCGTTCACCTTGCAACTCCGAGAGATTCAAGGCGAATGAAGAAGACGCGCACGCGGTGACACAAAGGACGGAAATCCATTTCTTACTCATTTTAAACTCTTTTCTGCTTAGGGTGATGAGCCATTTATAAAGAGGAACGGAGCCATCCGCACCTTACAAAAAAGAGAATATTCTTATCTACAGAAGACCCGCCGCTACAAAGGGATAGGAAAATCTGCGAGTGCCTCGTATTAGGAAAAAAGTGGGTCTAGTCTGATTGTGTGTTTCGACAAAACTTCAGCATGATCAAGAGAATGAAAACAGGATATTTCAAAACCGCAATCATTTTATTCGCTGCCGTTACTCAACTTACAGGATGTATGGAAGCTGCGCTCATGAAAGGCGTGCGAGACGCCGCTTCGGGAAATGTGGGTCAAGAGGAGCCCAATCAAATACCTGACGATTCCAATTCATCTGGAGGAGCTATTGTACCACCAGATACTGGTTCCACTGCATTCAGTATTCAAAGAGAAGCTCAGAAGTACAAAGACCGTTACGAACTGGCTGACACTTTCGCAAAACTCACTGATAACAGAGGTGATGGTGTTGATGAGCTTTGGGGCACTCGCAATTTTCGTGTTGTTCTTCATGGTGTGATGTACCGTGGGGGAGCTAATAATAAGTATCTCAGCACGCCAAGAAACAATGTAAATCCATTGCCCACTGTCGGTCTGAATAATCTTTGTAAAGAAGACTTCGGAGCCTCCGTTTATCTTTATTCAGAAAACTACGAAACAGCACCTCGAAGTGTGTCTTGTCAAAACACGTCTCACCAAAGCCATACCATGCAGTACAAGCAATATGCGGCAGCAGGAGAAAACGAAGCCATCCTGCAAATGGTCTACAACCGTATCAAAGGGAAAATGAATGGTCCGATCTATGCGCACTGCTGGAACGGCTGGCATTCATCGGGCCTGATTTCAGGCATGGCCTTGAAACAGTTCTGTGGCTGGAGTAATGAAAAAGTGGATGCCTATTGGGTGAAAAATACGGATGGGAATTCTTCTGGATTCACGACAATTCGCAATCGTTTAAAGGCTTTCAAACCCTACGTGAAGTTTTCAATCACCGCGGCTGAACGCGCGGCCATCTGTCCCACGAACTAAAATGAAAAAGGGAATACAAAATCTGTATTCCCTTTTTTTATATCTCTAATTTTTTAAATTATTTTTGCGCTTTTTCGATCAGCTTTGTTGTGGATTTGCCGTCAACGAATTGCAATGACATCACTTTCCCGCCATAGGACATCACAAAAGGAGCACCGACGATGGATTCAATACTCCAATCGCCACCTTTTACTAAGATATCGGGACGAACTCTGTGAATCAGATTTTCGGGCGTTTCTTCAGTGAAGATCACCGTGAAATCCACGGCTCCTAAAGCCGCTAAGATCTCGGCACGGTCATTTTCAATTTGTACGGGGCGAGTGGGGCCTTTAAGTTTTTTAACGCTCGCATCTGAATTCACACCTACAACCAGGACGTCACCCAAGGCTTTAGCTTCTTGAAGGTAACGAACATGGCCGACGTGCAAAAGGTCGAAGCATCCGTTTGTGAAGACGACTTTTTTTCCTTGAGAGCGAAGTGGAGCCAAGCTGTTTTCAATATCATCAAATTTACGAACTTGGCCCATAGAACTATGCCTTTTTATACAGACGAGCGCCTGTGATAGAACCCGCAAGGTCCTGTCCCAGAACAGTCGAAAGAAGTGGGAATACGATAAACCCAGTGACGATCACGAGGAAGGAACGAGCGACTACACGTAAAGAGTAAGAAGCTTTGTTCAACTCTGCAGGTTGACCTACGCGTTGATCAAAAGCCCATTCGCCTGGAGTGCAACCCATGAATAGACGATTTACTGTTAGGTAAGCAAAGCTCACCATCGCGAACAAAGACAAAGTCGCAAGATAGATCATACCTTGAGAGTCTGGGTTCGTAAGGTTGCCAATCAAATCCACTTTCGTGATAACCAAAAGAATGATCATGCAAAGAAGGCTCGAAGCTACGACAAGCATGCCATCAAGCATGGCAGCTGAAAAACTCCAAGTCGCTTTTTTGTACTCTTCTTTAACAGCAGTTTGAGAGATTTTTTGTTTGCTGTTGTCGAAATCCAAACGACGGTTTTTTTGAAGTGTCTTAAGAATTTCATCAACCGCGGCTGAACCGTCTCCGCCCACTTCTGTAGCACCTGGAGTCGGTTGAATTTGTGTTGAAGAGTTGCGGTTTTTGCGTGGAAGAGGAGGACGCAAAGGATCGACCGAGGATTCCTCGATCAATTCCAAGCCTTGATCCATCATACGGTTTTTAGAAAACGTTTCTGTCTGAGCTTCGTCTTTGGCAGCGCCTGTTGTTTTCTTTTTGTGAAAACCTAGACCGTCCGTGAGTGGCTTAAACTCAAATTCCTCGAAGGGATCCATTCCCTCTCCTTTCAACACATCAGATCAAAGTCATACTTTAGGACTGATACCAGAGCCATGCAAGCCGTTTCAACTCGCAAAACCTGGGGTCCCAAGGTGACTGGGCGAAGGCCTAGTTCCTGGAATTTTTCGACTTCATTGTGAGAGAAACCCCCTTCAGAGCCCACGATAATCCAGATGGCTTTCACACCTTGAGGGTTTTGGGACTTCACCTGTTGAACATAATCCTTGATGCTAAGAGTCGACGGACCCTCATAAGCAAATAGACCCACATGTCCCGCATCTCGGTTAATCAAACCTGAAACTTTCTCAAACGGAATTGCCGGTTGAACTTTCATGAGGTCGCCGCGGCCAGATTGTTGGGTGGCGGAGCGGACGATCTTATCCCAACGCTCCACTTTATTGTCAGAAAGTTTTTCGCCTGTTCGCAGGAAGCTGAATTCAGAAAAGAAAGGTTGAATGCTTTTAACACCCATTTCGACAGCTTTCTCCATGATCGCATCCATCACTGGAAAACGCGAAATAGAGAGTGCTAAATGAATGTGTGGTTCCTTTAATGGAGGAATCACGCGTTCTTCTAGAATTCTTGCGGTGGCATTTTTCTTTGAGACTTGAGTGACTTCAACGAAGTAGGCTTTGCTGTCTTCGGTAAGAACCTCAAACTTTGAACCGACCTCTTGGCGACAGACATCGAAAATATGATGAAAGACATCGCCGGTGAAATTCACCTGATCTTGGAATAAATCTTTTTTCTCTATCCAATAACGTCTCATGCTTTTGACTGCGCCCAGTATCCAACCCACTCGTCTTTTTCTAAACGACGAAGAACGGTGAGGCCTGAGTTTTCCATGAACTTTTCAAAGAAGTGATTGTCGCGTTCTTCTAAAATACCTGTCAGAAGAATATGACCACCTGGTTTTAGCACACGAAGAAGATCTGATTTGATGTTGATCAGAACTCCATCGATGATGTTCGCAACTACGACATCGTACTGCGAGCGCATGTCTTCGATCTGTGTTTCGGGGATGTCGATTTGTTCAAGCTTGTTCAACTTCACGTTTTCACGAGCCACTCGACGCGCTTCCGGATCAATTTCAATCCCAGTGACAAGGCCCATGCCGCTCATCTGCGCAAGCATTGCTAAAATTGCCGTGCCGGTTCCGACATCTAGAAGAGCCCACTCTTTCACGTCGTTCTTGTATTTTTCAGCGAGTTTGTGAATAAAGAAGGCCATCATTTGCGTGGTTGCATGTGTGCCCGTTCCAAACGCCATACCCGGATCAATGAAGATCGCGTGTTTGCATTCTTCAGGAGGTTGCAACCAGCTTGGAACAACCCAGAAATCACCGACGAGCTTGAAAGGTTTAAAACCTTTTTTCCACTCCTCCAGCCAGTCTTTGTTTTCTTCTTCGAAAATATTCCATTTGATGCCACCGTTGATATCTAGAAGGCCATCAAAGAAATTTTGTGCCGGTTTTTCAGGGAAGAACACATCGACTTCGTGAGAGCGGACGTGAAGAAGTTTAGGGTCGTAGGTAAGATCTGGTTGAATAAAAGCCAAAGCCTCTGTCACTCCAGAGGCTCCACATTCAAAACTATGCGTGGTGATGATGTCTTCCAGCTCTGCTGGTACTTGGCTTAGGCGGACGCGGAAATAAGAATTGTCACTCATGAAGAGTGTTGTTACCAGAATCCGCCGTTTTTTCAAGGGTTTCCCCGGCGGTAGCCGAGGATGCCGCAGCCGCAGGGGCGGCAGGGGCTGAACTGCTATTAGTTGCGGCAGAAAGGATACTATCCGCTTTTAAATTGGCAGAAACTACAGGGTTCGCTCCCGCGGGGGAGGCCGGGGTAGGGGAAAGGGCTCCTGCCCCTGTGCTTAAACCAGCGGCTGAAGGGGCGACGGTGAGTGAAACCACCGTGGCCGTTGTTGCGGTCGTTTCGCTAGAGGCTTCGGCTACTTTGCGTTTTGGTTTGGGCTTAGAATTATCAATGAATGAGCCTTGAAGATCTATGCGGTCTCCGGTCATCATCCCTACTTGCTCAAGCATCGGAAGTTCATCACGAGATAAAAGAGTGTACTCGCGCGCGACCGCGACTTTGTCGTAAACGGCGATGATTTTTAGCTGGCCCACCGGCACGGTGATTTCACCGACAGCGTTGGCACCACTGGCATCACGAATATTGAGTTTGCGAACGGCCGTGACGACAAGATTCTTTTTTAATCCTGAAGAGGGACCTGCATTGATGTAGAAGTCTTTGTAAACGGTGTCATCTTCAGACATCGTGATATTGCGACGAACATCGACGATGGTGATATCGGCGGCTTGAGATTTCATCGTGAAACCGGCAAGAAGCAGAATTAAAGTTATAAACTTCATAAGAAAACCCTTCCATGGTTTGTCTAAAAGCTTTATCGGCTGTCTTAAAATGAAACTTAAGGTCTGTTGCAGAAATAGCGGCACCGACTCGACTTGAGTTTAGCGATCGCTCATAATTCTTTCTTACTCGAAATTGGCGCAAAGGGCGTAGCAGGTATGCGGACCGAGGGCGCTGTCGCCGTAAAACTGGCAGGACCAGGTAGTCCCTGAAGAGGGGGCAGACTGAACAACACTGGTGGCCGCCCAAGAGGTTGAATAACCTCCTGACAGAAGTGTTTTTCCCGCGGGACACGTGGCGATGGCCATACAAGAGGCTGCAGCGCTATTACTGCAAGTCGCGGTGACAATCTGTGGACCCACCGAAAACTTAGTGGCCTTTACCGTTCCATTGACATCCAGTGGAGCTGTTGGAGAGTTCGTTCCGATACCAACATAACCGGCAAAGTACGATGGCACTGAAGGATCATTCGTATAAATGGACCACTTGTTCGTCCCTTGCACTCCATCAACGTACACTCCATAAGCATTCGTGATCGAGCCGCTGCCGCTGTTCGTAATGCGCGAGTGAATTCCTATTGCTTGTGAAATAACTCCCGAAGCGTCATTGTTCACTTCACCCTGAACTGCCAGTGAGGATCCCACCGTTGCCGAAGATTTATTGTGAGTACCGGACCAGGAGCCCACGAGTTTAGCTAAAGCATTTGAACCGTTGTGGTGAGTGTAGTTGATCTGCGCTAAAATACCGCCAGTGATAGCTGCCGACGTGCCGTCACTTTCAGCGCCGTTATACTGACCGACAAAAGTACTAGCGCTGGAACTAGTTGGTGCTGCCCACATGAAATTAAAAGAAGCAGCGATATTGCTGGCAGCCGTCGCATTGGAGGTTTTATTTACCTGAAGTCTATAGCCGGGGGAGGCTGTGCCAATACCAATATCTCCGTTACTCGTGATAGTCATTCGTGCCGAATTGTTGGTCTCGAAATTCAGCGCTTGCCCGTCGTTGGTGCCGACGTTCAAAGTGGCGCCCGTGCTGTTGCCTCCATCTATGATGTTTCCGCTAGAAGCAGGGAGAAGTGAGGCCGGAATTCTTCCGGTGCCATCAAGCTCTACAAGATTTCCGGAAGAGGTTCCGAAGTTTTTCGTAGCCGCTGTTCCAAGGCCTGTTACTTGAGTGCTCGCGATTGCAATCGTGGTACAAGCAAATGAGTCTGTGATTGAATTCCAAGTCAGAGTTTTATCAGCAGTTGAACACGATGCCGGAACTTGCGCTGTGCCCGTAACCGTCGATCGTAATTGCCCCATGCCGAAATATTGAGGAGCCCACGCTGATCCGTTGTGAACTAAAACTTGTCCACTGACCGGTGTGGTTGCAGAAACATCGACACCGCGGATTTTATCGTCAGTGTTAGTATCCGTGTCATCTGCAGGCGCCCAATTTGTTCCGTTGTATTTAAGAATTTTTCCAGAAGCCAGGCCCGTCATATTAACGGCGATGCCTTTGATTTTATCAACGCTTGTCGCACTTTGAGTTCCCGAGACATCGCCGCTTAAATTTCCAGTAAAGCCCGCGGAACTACCGGAAATATTTCCGCTGACGTCATTTCCATTCACAACGGGAACTGTGCATTGAAATGTGCCAGCGGGCGCAATATGTCGAAGATATTCGCCAGCGCCACAAAGAGGCACACTGGATTTTAAAATAAAGTCAGCGACTGTATTTGAACCTAGTTTTTGCGCGGACTCAGCGTACTGCGCATGGCCTGCAAATGGAACACTGCGGATTTCGCTGTCGGGACTGATGAGCTTCCAACCTGTGCCATCATAGAATTGGACTCTTAAAAGCCTTTTGTCATCGGCGATAGGAGTGTAGGTTCCTCCACCTTCACAATTCAAAGCCGCTGCATTATTGAAGGCATCTAAGAGCTTAAATCCTGGATCGACGGGATAATTTTTTGTGCCTGTTCCGATAGGCACGTCAAAGACTCCGGAAGAATTGCGCATGTCAATGGACGAAGATATTTCTTTATAGAGTACGCAAGAGCCCGAAGGATTCGTGATAGAAAATTCAAAGCGAACGCCATTAACTTCCAGCGGAAGTCCGTCGGAATTTTTGATTCTTCCCTGATAAGTTAGAGACCCTGGAACTGCGTGAGTCGTTGCAGCCCCTAATAGAGACATGAAAAAAACCAGAACGCTCAAGATTTTCATATAAAGACTTATCGGTTTATTGTGAGGGATTTTGTATGTTACAAGAACGCAAGAGCGCTAACAGTAAGGAACTACTATGTTAATAAATAAAAAATCTCCTCTTGATACAGAGGAGATTTGTCGCCAACTTACAGTAAAGATAATAAATTAGTTAGAAACGATCGCCCCTTGAACGGAGCTATAAACCTTGTAAGAGTTGTCTGAAGTGGTTTGTTCGATTCCTGACATGTAGTTACCGACTGTGCTTTGCACGTGATAAGTGACACCGCCACCGGACGCAGTTCCCGTCTGTGTAGAACCAGAAACCAAGCCCGTTGTTTTTGCAGGATCTTGAAACTTAATGGTCGGAACTTCCTTCGCCAATTGCTCTAAGGAGGCTTCCATCGAACAACCCGTAGCCAATACTACTAGCGAGAGCAGAATTAGTTTTTTCACGTACAACCTCCGACTTCATACTTATCGGTTGAATTTGATGTTTTCCTAAGCACTTACTGTGAAGAGGCCGGAGCACGTGTCTCACCTTGAGACTTCAAATGCTTCACAAGCTCTTCGTTCTGTCTTTTCAATTCTTCATTTTGCTTTTGCAATAAAACCATCTGGTTTTCTAGGCGCTGCAGACGATCTTCATGATTGTTGAACCAGGATTTCACTTTGTTCTCGAACGAGGAGAGCTTTTGTGAAAGCTCTTTAATCGAGTTGATAATCATGTATGTGAATGCAGAAGGATCCACTTTATAAATTTCCGATTCTTCTTTGTCCGTCTTATTGATTTTCGCTTTTTCTTTTTGAATCATATAAGGAGCAATCGGAGCTAATTCCTGTGCAAGAACCCCGATATAGTGTTTACCGTCGTCGACAGTCCCACCTTTGCCGTTGTAGCGGAAGCTAACCGGATGAACTTTAAGAAGATCTTCGAGCCCCGGATTGAAATCTTTGATATCTGTTTTAAGACGAGCGTCGGAAGTAGCGGCCCAAGATCCACCGCCAGGTTTGTAAGCCGTTCCGTCAGCAGCGAAGATAATTCGCGCACTTTGAGCGCCGCCTGATTTTGTGTTGAAATAGATTTGGCCGCCTTCAAGCTCATTCGTAATCGAAAGGTCAACCGTCGCGCTTGCGCCGTAACCGATCCATGCGGAGCGTGTATTCGGCGATGCTGTGCGCGCAAACAACTGTAAGTAAACGTGATCGATATTTCCTGGTTTCAACGTAAGAAGTCCAGCGCCACCAGTTCCTTCACCCATCGTGACTCCGCCAGCCGCATTCACGGACATTAACGGTGTGCCTGAGCCCAGATTCCCGTTATAGAGACGCAGTGACCGCGCTCCATTCGTGTATTCGTTCGCCCAATGAAAGTTGTGAGTGGCCGTGGCATCATTTCCCATCTGAAAGGAAGAGTAGGCGAAAGCACCAGTTCCTGTGCTTCCGATATGAAGGTTGCCCAGAGGGGCATTCGTGTTGACGCCCAATTTCCCAGCAAAGTAATTGTTTGCTCCAGCATCAGCCTGATACAGGCCGTATTTGGATGTGCCTGCGATGCCATCAATGTAGACGCCATACCCAGTGTTGAGCGTTCCACCGCCAGTGTTTGTTACCGTAAAATATCCAGCTCTTGCGGCAGAGATTGAACCAGTTGAAGTATTTAAAACAGCTCCATAAACACCCGTTGCTGTACCGAATGTTGCTGCAGATCTGTTGTAAACATCTGCGGTCATACCAACAGCGCTATTGATAGAGCCTGTTTGACTTGTTCCCGTTTCAACACGGTTCACAGCCGCGTAAAGTGAGCCTGTATAATTGAAGGCATTGTTTGGAGTAATGGATGACCATGAGCCGTGCAGATTTCCTGCAACATCGGCCGTGGGCGCAGGAAGCATATTAAAGCGAGCAACGACGGTAGGATTTGTACTTGCACTTGTGACCTCTAGTTGAGAGGACGGTGTCGTATCACCGATACCCACCCAACCATTGGCTTTAACCGTCATCCAACGTTTTTGTCCCATCATATCCGTGAAGTGAAGATCCGCCGCGGAACCCGAGGTGAAGTTTGCACCGGATTCGATGTAGTTTACACCACCTTCTGAAAGTATGCGGAGGGCCGCAGGGGTCGTGGCGTTATTGTCTTGTAAGCGAATGTCTGCACCCGCGGCGTCAGTGATGTGCAAATTTCCTGCGGGAGCAGATTCTTTGATACCGACATTTCCACCCGATAGAATTGTTACTCGAGCGGTGTTGTTAGTTTCTAGTACAAGTGAATTGGCATCGTTCGTTCCCAATGTTGCTGTACCCGCAAAAGAGTTGCCTCCATTTACAAACACAGAGCCATTCGCAAACGATGTACACGTCATCATTCCCGTACCATCGAATGTTAAAAGCTGTCCGACCGCACAGTTAAATGCCGTGACAGCGGATCCGGTTCCATTCGATGCAAGCAGCCTATTCGCAGTCAGTGATGTAGCTCCCGTGCCGCCTTTGGAAACGGGAACTGCCGTTGGAAAATTGGCTGGGTCGGCACTGATAGTACCACTAGAGACCGCAATACCCGCGCCTACTTGCACGGCACCTTTTGCACTCGTTGTTGCATCACTAATAGAAATAACAGGCGTTGAAGTTCCCGTTGCGACGGCGATAGGGGCTGTTCCTGAAACGCTGGTCACAGTTCCATTAGTAGGTGTCACCCATTGTAAGCCTGATGCTTGTGCCGAGTTTGCAGAAAGAACTTGTCCATTGGTGCCTGCTGGCAGACGAATATCATTTGTGCCATCGTTAACAACAAGATCACCCTTGGTTGTCAGAGGAGAAAGAACGTTAAAAGCGGCTGTTGCTGAAGTTTGTCCCGTACCGCCGTTAGCAATAGGGAGGGTGCCTGTGACTTCAGTTGCAAGATTGATTGCGGCGCCATTTGTTGCCGAAGTTAAACGGCCTTGGGCATCGACAGTGATATTTGCGCGAGTATAAGAACCCGCGGTCACTGCCGTGTTTGCAAGCGAAATAGTTCCCGTGGAAGTAATCGGACCACCACTTAGGCCCGTGCCTGTGGCGATATTGGTAACGGTTCCGCCACTTGATGTATCCGTATCGTTCGCACATTCCCAGCGTAAATTCGCCGTCACCCATTTCAAAGTTTGACCGTCGGTACAGGCGACATTGTTAGGACGATAAGTCAGATATTTTGAAGCGGCGCTATTAATGTCACCATAATCAAGAGTGACGGCTCCCGTTTTTGTTGCGACAGAAGTGACGGGGAATGCGATTGCTGTATTGCTTGCAGCAGTTAAGCGTCCTTGAGCATCCACAGTGAAAGTTCCCACTTGGGTCGTCGAACCGTAAGATCCCGCTGTGACTGCGGTGTTCGCAAGCGAAATAGTTCCCGTCGTGGTAATAGGTCCGCCACTAAGACCTGTGCCCGTTGCAATATTCGTAACGGTTCCACCAGCGTTGCTATCATTAGCTGGAGCCCACTTTGTTCCATCGTATTTTAAAACTTGGCCAGATATTAAGCCTGTTGTATCGACATCAACACCTTTGATTTTATTAACCGAAACGGCGCCGATTGTTCCGCTAACGTCTCCGGCAACAGAAACATTGATCGCCTGACATTGAAAAGAACTAGACACTGAATTCCAATAAGGAGTTTGGTGAGCCGCACAGTTCGCGCTGCCCACTGCCGTATTAAATGAAGCATTCGTTTTGTAAGTCGCGAGTGTGGCGCTTAAGTTTGTAACATCTGAAATAGCGATGGCGGATCCTATCCACTGTGATCCATCAAACTTAAAAAACTGATTCGCTGAAGGCGCGGCATTGGCGATCGTCACATTCTGAATTTTGGCAACGGAGGGATTTGGATAGGTTCCGCTAAGATCTCCACTGGCAGCTCCGGTTGGAGTACGTGCATCACTCAAGCGCGAATCATTTCCCGCAGCCACGGTGCCTGCTCCAGTGCCCACATTCAAAGTCAATTGCGGTGTAGAAGTCCCACTAGTAACCGTGATGTAAGCGTTGGCAGAAGTCACGTTTGTGACGGTACCGCCACTGGCTCCTGATACTGGCGCACATCCCAGAGCAGTTCCATCCCAGCTTAAGAATTCTCCGGCAGAACAGGCGGGTAATCCTGTTTTTACGAAGAAATCATTTTCAGTTTTAGTGCCCAATCTTTCAGACGAGTGAGCATAAGCTGAAAAAGGAACCGTGCGAATTTCATTTGAGGGAGAAATGACTTTCCAACCGCTGCCATCATGAAACTGCACCTTAAGAAGGCGAATGTCTCCGGATAAAGCCGAGTAAGTTGCGCCACCAACGCAGTCATGTGTCTTGGCGTTATTGAAAGCGTCTAAGAGGGAATAAAACGGATCGGCTGGAAATAGTTTTGTGCCCGAACCGATGGGCACGTCAAAGACGCCTTTAGAATTCACCATATTGATGCCGTCTTTTTGTTCGCGATAAATAACGCAAGTGCCATTAGGGTTGGTGACTTCAAAAATAAAACTGACAGAGTTGTGCTCTAAGGCCTGACCATCGGCTTTTAAGATACGTCCTTGATAAGTGAACAGCGCAGGAGCAGCTTCAGCTGCATGCATGGCGAAGAAAACGAGAAATAGAATAAGCGACGTACCGGTTCTCATACCTATCTTATCGGAATCTTAACAACTATTTCGAAGGTCTTTGGGCCAGAATTATTCGAATGTAAGCGCGATTTAGAAAAAGTGTCTCGAAGTGAGACACAGTTTAGCGAACTTCTGTGAGTTATTTTTTACAAAAGTCGAGACTCTTATCCTGCTTGCACAAGGCTTTTTTGATCGAAGAGATTTCTTCAACTTGCGTTTTGAGTTTTTCGTTTTCTTCTTTGAGGGAAGCGATCTCTCGTTTTTGCGCGACTAATTCTTTATGAATGACTTCCGAATCTGAAGACCATCTATGGTTCAACTCCTTAATGGCTTCGATGATCGGAGCAACAAGATTTTGATAAGCGACCGATTTAAATCCCTTGCTGTCCGTTTTCACGACCTCAGGGAAAACAGCTTCCACTTCTTGCGCGATAAGACCCATTTGTTTTGTCTGGTCTTTATTTTTGTCGATCCATTGATAAGTCACGCCGTGAATATTTGTGATTCGATCCAAGGCATTAAGGATTGGTTGGATATCGTTTTTAAGACGAACATCTGAAGCTTGAGTGAGGGTGCCAGAGAGGGTGGCGTTACCTGAAGCATATAAACTAAAATAACAGGCGCCGAGTGCGAAGCACATAGCATTGGCGCCAAGAGGAGCGGCGGTAGAAGAGGAAAGCCATCGCCACGCCTGGCCGCCGGCGGAGGTGTTGGTATTATAGATCATCGTATAGGCCGCCGCAGAGGAGACTGTAAGGTGTCCTGTAGGTGCCGTGGTTCCAATCCCAACATTTCCGTCAGAATGAATTCTCATTCTTTCAGCAGACGTTCCCGAAGCTATTGTACTGAAAATCATCGTTGATGATTTTGAAGTCGCAAAGTCAGATGCCGCGTAGGCGTTAATGCTTGCTGCTTGTACATAGGCAGATCCATCGTAACCACGGATCGCCAGAAATCCCAAACTGTCATTAGCAAGAACGGCGGCAGGAGCTCCCGCAGAATCGCGCGCGCGCGTGATAATCACAGAACCTTCGCCACTCGCACTGTGCTGCGATTGAATATAAAGATCATCGTCAAGCCCGCCAGTTCCTTTGATATGCAACACCCTTTCAGGAGCTGTGACCGTAGGACCAAGACCAATTCTTCCGGGCACTTGAAGCGCCAAATCTTGAGTGGCTCTCCAGTCGCCGGCTGTATTCGCATTACCGATACGCACAACACCGTTAGCCGGATTTGTCGCAGGACCAATACCCCAATATCCCGTGCTGTTCCAGTTACCAACGAACTGAGCTTGCCCCAAAGTATTGTGATAACTTCCAACGAATATACTGTTGTAAGTCGCCTGCGCATCCCAAGCTCCGACTTGCAAGAGAGCCCCTGGGCCACTAGAACCGATGCCAACTTTACCATCAGCTTGAATGCGCATTTTTTCGTCGTTATTCGTATCAAAGATCACCGGCCCGTTAACACCGTTAGAGACATAAAGTTCGTCGCCCGCACCATTTGTAAACCCGAAAGTTCCCTTCCAAGTTCCATTGCGAAGAAAATCAATGCTAGGAATACCTGAGGCCGGACTGTCTAAACTCAGAGGGGCTTGAGTCGCCGATCCAGAACGGATCTTGAGTTTTGCATTTGTGTCGACCGTCGTATTGACGGCGAGGTCACCCGCAGCACTGATTGTAAGTCGAACCGCATTGTTCGTTTCTAAATTCAATGCATTGGAGTCATTCGTTCCCAAAGTTCCTGCCGCTGCGAAAGAGTTTCCGCCATTCACAAACACCGATGCATTTGCAAAAGATGTACAAGTCATCATACCTGTCGCATCAAAAGTAAGAAGCTGTCCCGTCGCGCAGTTAAATGCGGTGATCGCGCTGCCGCTTCCATTGGAAGCAAGAAGTCTATTTGCCGTTAACGAAGTGGCACCCGTACCGCCTTTAGCAACGGGCACCGCTGAAGGAAAGTTTGCGGGATCAGCACTGATAGTCCCTGAGGTGACTGCGATACCAGCTCCTACTTGAACAGCCCCTTTTGCTGAGGTCGTCGCATCCGCGATTGAAATTGAAGGAGTTGTTGAGCCGGATGAAACCGAAATAGGTGCTGTACCTGAAACATTGGTGACAGTTCCATTCGTGGGAGTCACCCATTGTAAGCCCGAGGCCTGGGCCGAGTTTGCGGAAAGAACTTGTCCATTCGTACCTACTGGAAGACGAATGTCATTGGTTCCGTCGTTCACGACAATATCGCCCTTTGTTGTCAGGGGAGAAAGCGCGTTGAAGGCCTCTGTCGCATTTGTTTGGCCAGTACCGCCGTTTGCAATTGGAAGAGTTCCAGTGATATCCGTGGCAAGATTCACGGCCGAGCCATTGCTTGCGGCAGTCAAACGACCTTGAGCGTCCACCGTAATATTGGCGCGCGTATAAGAACCTGCTGTCACCGTCGTATTTGCCAAAGAAATAGTTCCCGTCGAAGTGATCGGACCACCGCTAAGACCCGTGCCGGTTGTGATATTTGTAACTGTACCACCGGCGTTACTGTCATTTCCAGGCGCCCACTTCGTTCCGTCGTATTTTAAAACTTGTCCTGAAGACAATCCGGTCGTATCAACATCGACACCTTTAATTTTATTAACCGATACGGCACCAATACTTCCACTGACATCGCCAGCGACGGATACGTTGATCGCTTGGCACTGAAAAGAGCCCGAAACCGAATTCCAGTAAGGAGTTTGGTAAGCGGCGCAGTTCGCACTTCCGACAGCGGCATTGAAGGCCGCGGTGGTGTGATAATTAGAGAATGTGGAATTCAAGTTTGTAACATCAGAAATCGCAATGGCTGAAGCCGCCCATTGGGCACCATCGAACTTAAAAAACTGCCCCGTTGTCGGCGCCGCCGTCGCGACTGCCACATTTTGAATTTTTGCCACTGTAGGATTTGGATAGTTTCCACTTAAATCACCGGTTGCGGCGCCATTCGGGGGACGAGAGTCTGACAAACGCGGATCATTTCCGGCAGCGACGGTGTTAGCAGTGGTACCCACGTTCAGTGTAAGAAGGGGCGTGGATGTGTTGTTAGTCACTGTGAGATAAGAGTTGGCCGATGTGACATTGGTGACCGTTCCACCACTGGCTCCAGAAACCGCGCCACAAGTTAAAGCGGTTCCATTCCAAGTTAAAAATTCACCCGTATTACAAGAAGGAATGCCTGTTTTTACGATGAAGTCATTGGCGCCTAAGTCGCCAAGCTTTTCAGCGGATTGAGAGTAGGCCGCAAAGGGAACAGAGCGAATCTCATTATCCGGGCTGATGACCTTCCAACCTGTTCCGTCGTGAAACTGAACGCGCAAAAGACGCGTGTGTCCGACAGCGGGTGTATAAGAGCCCGCAACATTGTTATCAGCATCTGCACAATCGTGAGTCGTACTGTTATTAAACGCATTCAAAAGAGTTTTCGTCGGTGAAGAAGGGAAAAGTTTTGTACCGGCACCAATTGGAACATCGAAAACACCATGACTGTTCGTCATGTTGATTCCGTTTTTCTGCTCTCGATAGATCACGCAGGCGCCGGTGTTGTTAGTGATTTCAAATAAAAAGCTGACGTTATTGTACTCAAGGGCGGAACCGTCCGCTTTCACGATGCGGCCTTGATATGTCAGAAGATTAGGAGCGGCGAAGCTTCCTAGGGATGCTAGAAAAACATGAATCAAGACAAGATACGTTCCGTGTTTCATATTCTTCTTATCGGATTCTTAACAAGAAAGTCCGAGTGAAAAGCGGAATTATAGACAGAACGTAATACTTTTTACGAAAACTGTTTCAACTTGATACAACTTAGGATAGATCAGCGCTATCACAGACGGGATAAAGGGCCATAGAAATATTGTAGATGCAGCTTTTCTGATTTTTCTTCATGTTGGATAAACGATTGATCCGATCGCGAGTCTTTTTTAAGATCTCTTTTACTTCGGGAATGTGCGCCTTGGGAATCGAGAAAGTCAGTGTCGTGTTTTCCCGTTCTGTCAGGTCGTAGATTTCCATGGCATCCACAGCCATCTTTAAAAATTGTCTTTGAATCGCGCGAAGATTTTCCGCAGTTATGGGCCCACACATCGTACTATAATTATCGATACCATCTTCATTTAATAAGTCCCATCTTGCCAATTCCTCGTAGGCCACCTTAACTTCATACAAAGAGACATTCAAAATTCGGCTGATCTTTTCAAGCTGATTTGGCGTTAAAATCATTATTTGCGAGAGCTCCAGTAAAATAAGGTGAAGCCAATGACAAGACGCCACGATTTTGTGTTCTAGATTTTTCGACCTTTCTTTCTTTTCTTCTTTAAGATGACTTTTAGTTTCGACAAGTGATTTCAAGACTATGTTTCTTTCATCCGTATTGATGTTCAGTCGTTGAAGAAGCTCCAAAGCAAAGCTAGCAGAAGGAATTCTCTCACCACGAAGGATCTTTGAAAGATTGCTGGCATCTGTTTTCAAAAACTTAGCAAAAGCCCTTAGTGAAAATTTGAGATTTCGCTGGCGCTTCATTTCAAACTCGCGAATCAGGATTTTTGAAAGTTCGTTCATCTGCTCCTCGCATGGTCGCAGTTTTTGAATCTGTGGGCATACAGTCGAGTCCGACACAGTAACTTAAGCTCGGCTAAAGACATTTCACAAGAGATGAAGAACTATGTCACAAAAGGGGCCAAGGAATGAGTTCGCTAAGAAAGCAAGTGGCGGTGATTAAAGTGCGGAAGATGGAAGACGGATCTTCAGAAAGGTTCAATATCGCGCGAGAAAACATTCAGCGCATTGTCGAATTGGCACTTAAAGAAATTGCCAGCGATCCGAATAGTGTAGGTCTTAGATACTCCGTGGGGGAACAGACCACCGTCTATTACATAAAAACAGATCAAGATAACTTCGGCCGGGTTTTGGGAAGTGGAGGTAGAACTATCAACTGCCTTCGCCATCTAGTGACGGCGATAGCGGGCCGCCACGGTTTTCGCGCCATCTTGCAAGTCGAGAACGAAGATCAGTTCTACTGAGTTAAAAGCAAATCATTTTTATGAGTGAGACGGTTATATTACGCAGTTTTAAAAATTCTGGAACGTCGTCTTCTTTTGAAGCAGTACGCGAAGTCAAAAAAAATTTAAGCCACACATCGTAATGCACCTAGGGTTTATTCGCCGCGAAAAATTGCCGATAAATTTGGGGAATCAACATTAAAATGCTTCATTTGTGCGTTTCGGTCGGAGGTTTTTGTGAAGTTGAATCACTCTGGCGCAGGCATTCTGCCAATGGTCGCAGGGATATCGGTTATTTCCGTATTGAGCGTCGCTGCCATGTCTCAGATGGGACTGGATATCTTTAGAAGGTCGTCTTACGCCTATTCTGAATGGGAGACAAATCTAGGTAATCAAAAAGCCTTGGGATTAGGCGGATATTTCGTCGCTCATAACCTGGTATTGTGTCGCGAAGATGGTTGGGAAGATTTAGGAAGTAATAAAAAAAAATGCCGCTGGGGCGGTGGATACCATACTCCGCGCATTCCTGAAAGTAAGTACAATATAAAATCCGTTCGTCATGAGGACGATGTTTTGGTTCTTGTTGTGGAAAACAAAGATGAGAACAAGAAGGTTTATACCACCGAATTGAAAATGGATCTTGTTGATTGGTCGAAACAAAGCTCATTTAGATCTCTTGTGGGCGAAATTCCATTCATTAACTCTCTCTCGGATGACGATCGGTTTATGGTTGTGATGACGGCAGTGACTCAGTTCATGGGAACAGACGGCCGAGCCAAAGAAGTCAGTAAAAGTGGAGCGATCCGCCGACCTATCGGAACTCCTGACGTGCAGGTGATTAGTAATACGGGAAGAGAATCCTGCATCTTTGAATGTGAAGCGGGAAGTGTTCTGACGAACAATCCAGAATGTCGCGGTCCTTTGGGGGCTCCCCAAGATGGAGCATCGGCGATGATCGGTGTGCGCATCACAAATTTGGGGCCAGGGGCTATCTACAAGCTAAAGTATGAAAGAACGACGACCTACAATAGCGAAATTTATCCGAATCGGGAAAAAGACGTGATGCTGGTCGATGCCATGGGTAAGCAAGAAGTCTTCATGCCTGGGGAAAAACTCAACGCGGAAGTTGAGCGCAAATGCTATTCGCCGGTGCGCGTATTCCAAACTCAACGGGTCAGTCGCGAAGTGGAAGGGGACTCTGCAAGCAGCTCGACTTCGACCTCTGTCACTGTGGCTAGTAGCTTTAAAAGTCTTTCCTACGAAAAATTTGATATCAGTGTCTCTCGATATTCACCGATGGAAGCCACGAAACCTACGTTTAGAAATACTTATAATCCCTACGTGGCAAGCACCTTCGTGAAGAATCCAACTTTGTCCGTTATCGAGCCCAAGCGGCTGGGGGTGCAACTTCCTGAGATAGAAGTGACGTCGCCTCAGGAGTCCGTCACGGAAACTACGACGGTCACAACGATGGTGGTCCGACCACGCCCTGTCGAAGTCCTTCAGTCGAACGGTGATGGCGACGGTGATAACTAGACTCTTTTTTGAACGTTTATGTGCGGGAGATCTATGAAAAAACACAATAGCAAATCTATACAAGGTTTTTCCGTGATTGAAGGCGTGATCGCCGCGGGTATCGTAGCTCTTTCGATACTATCCATTGCTGCCATAGTCAGCCAGCATTCGACGATGGCGAAAAGTTCTGTTGCAAAACAGGAACTGCCTGGAATCGGAACTGACGTTTTAAACCGCACACGGGCGGCCCTTTTAGAAACAGCCGAGACGTCGGGAGGCCTTAAAACAAAAGGCATTTGTTCTTTATTAGAGCCAAAGCAGATTAAACCCGGAATTCAACCCATAGATCTTGTCACGGCAAAGGCGCGATTGAACACCGCGTTTTCTTTGACCGTGTGGAAAAAGGTTTTTGCACCCGAGTGGTCGGTATCAGATTATAAAGTTTCAGATAGAGGCGAAATCAAAATCTCATTAGCCCCCGTTCAGGGCAAGAACACCTTGGCGACCAGCCAAGCTATTGATTTCAAAACTTTACAAGTCGATTTAAGTATTAGCATTCGTACAATGGATCCGACGAAATCCAGCGCCGTATTTTCTCTGTTACCTATGGGTTTGCAGAGAGTCGATTCAAAGACCGCCGTCTTCATGGTTGAGGCGGTCACGAACTATGACCGTATTCTAGACAACGGAGAACGCTCTAAGCGTTCCGCAGATTCAAAAGATCTTATTTCAGTTTTGGACGTGGGCTCGTGTGATGTCCGCGATGCTAATGGTGTGATTCTCTCGATGTCACCCGCAGGCACCGGTGTCGGAGACCCTTCGGGACGGACTATTTATAATAATACTATTTTTGAAGAGTCCGGTGTCAGTCCTTTTGAAATTTCGTTTTCAGCTACGGAAGTGGTTCAAGGTCGTTACATTGATGGTCGTCTTTCCGCAGATCGAACTAAAAACGTCGTCGCCGCTTGTACCGAAACCCGTTTTCGTTGCCCGGCGCGAAATCACACGCGCGACTACAAACCGTTTATAAACGTCACGGCTTTTGCGAACTATTTTTCTAAAAACAAGTATGGTTACAGAGAACGCGTCCGTGTCAGTCCTAAGCTGGAGTTTTTAGATACTAATGGGAAGAATATTCTGAACAATTCGGGAACTGCGATAGAGTACACAAACTCAGCGACGACATCTTATCGTCAACACTCCAACCAGCTTTTTTACCCGATAGATGCTCAAGGCGGAATGGATACAAGTGCTCCTATGTCGTTCAGTCCGGGCGGCAATGGCTTGAAGGTGAAAGTGAATAATGCAGAACCTCTTTGTCGCAAAGTGTGTTCTGAGACCAATCCTATTTCGGCACGACCTTCTTTGACCGTGTCCACTCCGGATTTCTTGGATAACGAAGATAAGTGGGCGGCAGAAATCGGTGCCGCTTCAATGCCACTCCACTGTACGATGTGTTTTGTTAAAGGATGCACTCGCATGGGGCTAGAAACCTTTGGCCCATTGAACGAGTTACCACCAGAACCTTTGGATGCGCAGATTCCTGAATGTGCTGCTGAAAACAAAGACGAAGCCGAAAAAATCCTGCCTTATGCTGAACAAAACATTGCGTTGGCAGGAGGAGGCCGTTGTATTTCGGCTAAGGTTGAAAATGGAAAGCTGATCTATCAGTCGCGAAATTGTAACGACAAGCTTCCTGCGATGTGTTTTGCCTTCGGTGAATATACTTTGGCGCGCACTCTAGGAAGTTCGACGATTCCTTCCGTGAGTTTTGCCGAGGCTCCGGAGGCCTGCCGAAATATGGGACGCGAATCGCATCCGGTGACTCAGTTGCGCGAAGGTATTCTGCAACAAGGTGGGTCGGTGGCCCGCTTAGATGAGATTCCAAAAGCATCGAATCGTTATCAGTTACTGAATCTAGCAAAAATGGGATTCTTTGTTTCTCCACAAGGAGAAGAAGAGAGTTCTCGGGCTGCAAGTGATTTGAAAAAATCTTTTGGAAGTAAAGTTTCTAGCGAATTCTGGACGGCGCTCAAAGTAGAAGACGCCGGTGTCGTGGCAGATGTGCCTAGAGCCATGCTTTCAAATGACGTCGATCAACGGCACATGCTTTATTATAGTCCTGCTGGCGTACAGACCCATACGGTTGTTTCGGAAACACCTTATTCTTACGTGCGCGCGCCTGCCGGTGGTGGAACAGCCTACGTGCTTTTCAATCACGTGAAATTCCGCGGCGTTGTTCCTGTGGCCTCTGAACAGACAAGCTCGCACGAATTCCTCTGTCAGAATAAGAGCGGTGGATTCTTCGTCACTCGCGGCAAGTCATCGCAAAACTTTGCGGACGGTGGTAGCGCCTGTGAATCTTCAAATGGATTTTTCGTTGCGCCTCATTCTTCTTCGGGTTGGTTGAGTTCGCTCATGGCGGTGGCACCTCATGGAAATTATTATCCGTTTCCAGAGTTAGCTTCCGAACCGCGTGCAGTATGGGTCGCTCTGCAAGGGGCGCATCTTGCACCCGCGCTTCAAGGAGAGTTTTCTAAGCTGGCGTTTAAAAAGCCCGGATTTGAAGAGCTCAGTCAGGAGCTTGTCGATAGAGACGGTGCCTTTATTGAAGCGCGCCGACTGCTGAAAAAAGTCAAAGTGGATAAGAGCAACCAAGGCCCACAAAGCTCGCCTCAAGCGCAACAGCAAGAGGAGTTTGAATGGGTTCCAGATCCTTCGGTGAAAATCAAGGTCGCTTGTTATTCAAGCAGAAATAGAAACATTGCTGTTCGGGATATAGCGCAAGGCTGTGGAACCGATGAAGACCGCCTACTTGAAGCTGATTTACAAAAGCCCTTGATTTCGATGTTGTGGGTGATGAAGAAGTCGAATTTTGATCTGGGGTATCTGGATTTTATTAAGGTGAAACCATGATTTTGGATAAGAAGGGATTCACATTGGTTGAGGTCATGGTGGTCAGTGCCATCATGGCCATTCTGCTTTTAGCATCAAGCCAAGCAACGATTGTCTTCGTAAAAGAGATGCAGCGTATTGAAAAGAAGCAAGAAGTGGTCAGTGAAATTCAAGAAATGGATATGTTTATTCGTCGTTCGGCAAGAAACTTAAACATGAGCCGTCTGAATATGCCGACAACTTTCTATCAAACCCTCAATACGGGAGCAGCGAGTCTAGGTAGCAATGCAGTTTCACCTGCGCCTTCAATGATTATAAATCCTCAAGAATGGGCTAAGAATGCTCAGGGAAGTCACCTGTATGAAAAAGCCACGGAAGCCATATCAGGAACGGCTTACGATATTATTCTTGATTCTTTTTTGTTGGAAGAACATCGTCTGACCGGAAGCCAAGGTGGAATGCAAAAAAGAACCAAACGCCTTATGGTCGCACGATGTGATGAGGCGGATAACGCTTTTGAGATAGATAATAAGTTTCCGGGTATCACCGCACTGTACGTATTAGGCGCCATGAAACGTCGTCCCTTCATCACTCATCGCAGTGATGGCACGATGAGTGTTACCTGCTGTCTTCCGAACTCGCCCAATTGTACAGAAGGATCAGTTTCTAAATTTTTCTTTAAGGCTTACTCCATTGATCTCGATAACAATGAAAGAGTGATCTCCGTTCAAGAGTTCCCTAAATCTAATGCCGGAAACCCTGTTGTAGGCGCGGGATTTGGAATGTTCTTTAAGAATGTCGAGGGAACGAACGTTGCCATTGAAACTTTCACTGTGCAAAACAACTGTTACTTAAGGAAGAACGCCTTCCCTGGTGCCTGTGAAAATCAGATTGAGTTAAAACAATTTCTGAAAATGATTGATACCTACACAGATCTGGTTCGTGTTACTTCGAAAAGTATTTCCACGACGATCAGTAACGACATTCTTAGGACGGGTGTGATATCTCTTTAAGCTTACGGGGACTTTTTCTTCTTAGCATTCTTCTTCGATTCGCTTTCTTCGTATTCTTTTATAAAAGCGAGACGTGGAATATTCACATGGCTTTTCGCTTCGATGAGCGAGCCTTGGCTGTGATTTCTGGCGAAGTTTTCGGAAATTTTGCGGCATGGGGTTCTTATCCGGTTTGGCTGGCCTTTATTTATAAAATCTTAGATTCCATCGGTCTTTTAGAATATCGCTTGAGTCTTCTTTATTGGCTGAATCAGGGATTAGGGCTGGGCACCGCCTATTTGGTCTATCGATTTCTGGGTCATCTTAATGTCTCTTCACGATGGCAAAACGGCGTTCTAGGACTCTTTTTGTTGCTTAATCCCATGCAGATTTATTTGAATTCGTTAAACATAAGCGAAAGCCTTTTTCAGTTTCTGACGGTGTTGGCTCTGGGGCTTTACTTTGAAACTTTCAAAGTGTCATTGTGGACACGCCATTTAGGCATTTTCATTTTATTAGGTCTCTCATTCGCGTTAAGAAATATCATTCTGCCGTTTCTTTTGCTTTTTCCGCTCTACGCTCTCACTTTCTCCACCGAGGCAACAAGGATGTCCCGCAAGCAGACTCTGGCGGGCTTGATGCTCATGGTGTTTCTGCTAGCGGGTCTTTCGCTTGTGAACAGTCGATTTGATCGGCAAGGAACAGCGTCTTTGAATTTAAATCGTGGTGCCAATATCGCTCAGGCCTGGTGTCAGGCACCCACGTTGGATTTTAAAAACGAGCAGAATTCATTCTGGTTTCGGCCACCTGCATTTTGGTCTCTCAGAGAAACGCGATCTTTATTTTTAGAAAATGACTTTCGCGACACGCTTTACTATGTGCAAACGGCGAAGGCATGTGTGCAAGAGCGACCGTGGGTGGCGGCCTTGCAGTCGCGCAGTTTGTTGAACATCTTTGACGGGCCTTTCTATCCTGATCCAATGAAAGGAAGAATGACGGCCCTCAGTAAGATCTTAGGTGGTCTTTATCTTTTTGCATTTCTTTGTACACTCTTCTGTGCTTCGCGAATTCTTTCAAATCCGATAACCCGGCTTTTCCTATTATTTATTCTCTGTCAGTGCGCTGCTGTTTTCTTCTCGAACCCCGGAGAAGCTCGCTTTATCTATTCTTTCCTTCCGATCTTAGCCATTAACTTTGCATACGTCGCGAGCCAAAACCTTTCTCAGTTTCAAAGACCTCTTGCGCTGAGTGCTGTTCTGACCACACTACTTTTGATGATTCCATCCTCAGACATATTGATTCGAAATTTTGAACGAAATCTTTTTATGTCTAAATCCAAGGACGAAAAACTAACGGAGTTGGAAAACCGCTTGGAAATCATTTCCGCCAAGTCTTCGGATCACATGGCGTGGGCAACACCGGGTGTCTGTAAAGGTGTTCTTCCGAAGATTTTGAATTGTCTTGAAACGTCCAATAACTGTGATGAAAAAAGTCTTATAAAGGCTTACCGTGAAGTTAACAACCGGCCAATGACGGAAGAAGAGCTGTTCTGTCGAAATTTAACGATGAGCTACATTCGCAATCAGTTTCAGATTCATTTTCCATTGGATGTTATTCAAAAGCCTTCCCCTTTGCCGGGGGGAGTAGAGAACAACCATCCTCTTGTGGCCATAGCGGGGCAGCTTTTGCATGCAGATTTGGCTTTGCAAGCGAATATGACAGAGGCGATACCGGAAAGCTATGAGTCTTTGCTTTATCAACTTACGCAGTATCAACATCGAACAACTTTAAATCGCACTGAGTACCTAGGCAAGGTCGTCGAGACTCTGCAGAAAGCGGAGCCTTCTCACAAGGCTCAAGAAATTTACCAGACTACTTTGCAGACTGTTTTGCGGTCTTTACGTTCTCACCCAAGCGCCATAAGCCCGCTGACCCATCAAGAGTGATGTAGAGCCCGTCTTCTTTAAGCATAGGCGTTGATGAAAAGCTATCGGGTAAGGAATAAGATTCCAGCACCGCACCGGATTTCACATTTAGAAAACACAAAGTCTTTTCCTGGCACTGATCTATATACACATCGACCTTACCGTAACGGGCAATGAGTCCGCTCGATACGTGAAGGTGGGCATTCACCTTCCGCCAAAGCTCGGCCCCGTCGGAAGCTTGTAAAGCCGTGATGTCGCCATTTTCAGAGGGAACTATCAGGATATTTTCTTTAGAATGATAAGAAGGAGAGGCCCGAGATCCCGAGCTTAACTGATGATGCCAGCGCAAGGTCCCGTTACGAACATTCAGTGCTTGGACATCTCCCTCTGTACTTACAATGACCACTGTTTCGTCAGTGACTAGAGGCGTAGAAATAATCTTTCCCGAGACGCTTATGCGCCACATTTCTTTTCCGGATCTCGAGTGAAAGGAAATCACTTCGCCCGCACCAGTGGCCCCAAATACCTGATCACTTTTGGCGTGATAGCTCAGCGAAGCGTGGGCAAGTCCCTTGATTTTATTTGAACTCCAGCGGATGGCGCCATTGCGCGGATCCAGCGCAAAGAAAGTGCTGCTATCAGGCAGATTTTCTACCGCGACGTAAAGCGAACCATTTACCAAAAGGGGAGAAGAGCCAATCGCACTTCCCAACTTTACGGACCAGATTCGTTTTCCATCTTTACTGCGGATCTTATGCAAAATTCCGTCGTAAGCACCAAGATAGAGATCTCCATCTTCGGTGGTCACACCAGAGCCATGAAAGCCAAAGACAGGCTTCGGGAAGTAATCTCTCCAAAGAAAAGAGGAATTATCAAAGGCGTACAACGAACCACTGTCGCTTCCTACAAACCAAAGACTCTTAAAGGCTATTGGACTGGATTTACCCGCGGAGTGAATGTTTTCCTGAAAAGGAAAGGGCAGCGAGGTGGTAGTAAACGATGTTTTCATCAGATGACGAGATTCTCCGGTCCGTTGCGGATTTTCCCGCCAATGCGAGTAAGCTTTTTCCGGTGCTGATGTCGGCGCAGAAAGTTCGTGACTCGCGTGAACCCAATCATTTAGGAAGATCGAATAGGTAATTTCTTTATCGCACATTTCTTGGTCGCGAATGACCCATGTGTCTTGATAATCGGTCTGTTTGCGTGATTTCAGGTTTATCTTAACGCTGGGGATAGTGACATCTGAAGATTGCGCGCACAGTTTTTTTGCATAGTTAAAATAAACCAACGGATCACAGCGGATGCGAATCGCGTAAGAAAGCGGTTGATCCAGGTACAAATATCCGTCTTGGGTTGGAAGCTCAAACGATGCCAGGCATTCCGTTTTGGCATCAAGCATATTCAAGGAAAGCATTCTTCCCTCGGCGGTCAAAGCTTCATTCTTATTAAGCAGCTTTGGATAGAGCTGAGCCGCTAAGAACAGGGCAAAGTAGACCGGTGCAAATTTCGGAAGGCTATTTTTGAAATTAAAATCCGTAGGCCGATAAAGAAGAAATACAGTCAGTAATAGAAACATCACCGACGGATAGTAAAATCCGACGATGTGCCAGCTGAAAATATGAAAGACAACGAGTTGGGCGAAAGTAATAAGGCGAAGATATTTATTTTTGGCAAATAAAAACCAGATCAAGACTGTTTCTAACAAGATGACGTAAACGCAGGCTGCCTGTAACCAGAATCCTTGCAAAAATGTTTCGCGAAGAAGAGCTGAACCCGTGATCCATTCGGCATTGAACTTTAAAAGTCCGGCGCCGAAATAAAAAAGCGCTAATGATATCTGTAAAAAAAGCAGATTGGCACCAGAGACCACATAAAGGGCCAACAACAAGTTCCCCATATAGTGATAGTTACCCATAAAATCATAAGAGGAAAAAAAGATCGCGAGCTTAATGAATAGAGTCAGTGTGAAAGCGCCAAGACGAAGGGGGTCTTTAGGCTTTTCAAACAGAAACAGTAAAGGTGTCAGAAAGGACAGAAGTATATAGGCACTTGTGACCGCGACCGCATGTTCCTGAATAAATAAGACGTGCCCTTCAGGAATAAATGGCCAAGGATTCCATTCTAAATTCTGAAGCTTGTGCGACAGCCCGTAATCGAAATCAAAGGCCCGCCAAAACCAAAGGGTCACAATGTGGGTCAAAGACAGAAAGAAGCCGTACAGCCGTTGTGTCTTGTTCATGGAGAGTACACCATGCCCTGAAGTGATCTTTGAGCGTCAGAAATGGGAAGCTTCGTGAATTTATTAAATATAGCTCCCTTCATACGTACGTTTAAGAAGACACACATGTCGAAGCGGGCTCCGCGTAGGTCAGCGCCTTCCAGATTTACGTCTTCGAAATAACAGTTGCTCCAAGTCGTGTCCTTCAATGAGGTTTCGCTTAAATTCGTACGATAGATTTTAACTCCACCTAGCTTGGAAGCGTCGAGGCGATTCTTGGATAGATGGCTGTCTTTTATTATCCCACCCATCCATCGCGAATTTTGAATATTCCAGTTCAGTCCCGTTACTTTTTCAAAAGTGTTTTCCCGGAACTCGACGGACGTCATTTGAACATTATCAAAATTTACTTTGTTGAATCCGACTTTATAGAAATGGCTTCCAGAAGCGTCCGCTCCCTTTAGAAGATCTTTTTCAAAGTAAGCATTTTGAATGTTCTGGCAGCGAACAAACTGCAAGGAACCTTGAATGAAGTCGGAACTTTTGCGACCGTCGGGACAAACTTCCGCCGTTGCTACAGAGGTTATTAAGAGCAAGGTCACAGTGAAAACGTGCATATATCTCTATTTTATTCTGTTGCTTCTGTGAAGCAAAGCTTTTTACTTTTTTTGACAGATCTTAGACTGAGGATGAGATTCACACAGGGCGTCCTTCAGCAGACGATTCTGTTCTGAAAGGTTTTGAACTTCTGCTTTCAGAACTTCGTTAGACTCTTGCAAGGACGCAATAGCGCGATCTTGATTCCCATTTTGAGTCATAACCAAGGCATGAAGTTCTTTTATTGCATTAATCAAAGGAGCCACTAAGTTTTGATAAGCAACGGCCTTCCAGCCTTCTTTATTGGTTTCTACCGCCTCGGGAAAAACCTTTTCGACATCTTGAGCGATAAGACCGATCTGATGGCCTCGACCTTCAGGATTTTTCCAGTCATAACTGACGCCTTCCAAAGAAAGAATTTTATCCAAGCTATTTTCTAGAGGTGCGATATTGGTTTTCAGTCGCAGGTCCGAAGCCTGAGTTAAAGTTCCAGCTATCCACATATTGCCGTTGTAATCAAAAGTCATCTTCGAGGTACAGGCGCCACCGGGACAATAATAGAACTGCGATAGCAGGGTGGTCGCGTTGTGATGAACAGTGAACCCACGCTTAGATCCATTGTCATTAGTGACATTAAGTGCAGAATCTGCGCGAGAAAGAATTTCTACAAAGCCTGCTCCATCAGTGACATAAGCTTGTCCCGCGACCGTCAACGCATGAGTTGAAGCCGTCGTGTTAATGCCGACTTTTCCTCCGAACGGATTAAGAAAGAGATCACGATTGGTCAGTTCATCTGCGGATTGAATTCCGTATTTGTTTTCACCGATCCATCCGATGTTGATATAGTCGGCGGCATTAGAAGACTGCGAGTTGAAAATACGAAGTCCGCCGACGGCGCCAGTATTAGCCATCGTGGTATTAGAAGTTATCTGAGCATTTCCACCTTTGACTTCAAACTTAAACCCAGGTGTTGTTGTTCCGACCCCGACATAGCCGTTCGAGTCGATATACATGTTGATGGCGTCATTCACTCTGAATGCCATGGAATTCAAAAGATGAGAGTAAGAAATCCCACCTGGATCACGGTCTTCTGGATCCGAAAAGTAAATGCCACCAGCGGCATTATTTGGACTCGTGACTTGAATAACAGTGTTGCCAGTGCCAATCACGGCCATTCGGTCCGTTGTTGGAACATAAGGTGCAACAGTCCCTCCGGCATTCACCGTCATAAATACGGGAGCGGCTGTTGATCCCACGCTCACCGAGCCATCCGAGTGAATGCGCATTCTTTCCGTGGGTGAACCCGCATCTGGCGTCGTCACAAAACGCACGCTTGATAAGCCTGCATTGTTTCTTGTATTTCCTAAAACGGTGGATCCATCGGACTCGTGAGTCAGAAACGTGGAACCCGCAGTCCCTTCATCAAAGTTGGGCTCGGAAATACGAATTTGAGCGGCAGAAGCGGCCCCGGTTAATCCTGAACTCACATCAGGTTGTAATGAAATAGCGCGTTCGCTGTTTTCACCAGCCATGAATATTCCGTCGACATGCAAAGGTGACAGGGGAGTCGCGACATTCACGCCGATATTTCCCGTCGATAAAATGTTCATTCGAGTTGTGCCATTTGTTTCAAAACTCAAAGGCTGAGCATTGTTTGTTCCTAAGACGGCGCCCGCTGCGAATGAATTTCCATTCTGAACGAAGGTGTCTGTGATGCCATATCCAGAAGCTGTTGTAGGATTGGAAGCAGAGGTCACTCGACCATAAGTATCAACAGTCACTGAAGTGTAAGTTCCGGCAGTCACGCCACTTGTGGGTAAATCTGTGGAAGCTAAAGTTCTAAATGTCGGAGCACCCGCAGCCCCAGTAGGAGCAGCCAAGAAAGTTTTCGCTGATTTAGATGCATAAGTGATTTGCGAATCCGCGATTCCAATATTCTGACAGGTGAATGTATCCGTCAGGACGGACCAGTTCAGAGTCTTGTCTGCTGCACACGGTGAAGAAGGAAAAATAGTATTTGCTGGAGTCACTGTCGAACGAATATCCGCAAGACTTAAAAAATTCGCGGCATAATTCGTCCCATTGTAACGTAAGACTTGTCCCGTTCCTGATGGGGCCGTCGCTGAAACAGAAGTTCCTTGGATTTTTGCCACTGTCGGATTTGGATAAGTGCCACTGAGGTCTCCACCAGCAGTTCCGCCTGGAGCTAGTCCTCCATTTGCAGAAATAGTGATTGAACCTGCCGCATTCGTCAATGTCACACCAGTGCCAGCGACAAGATTCGCGGCGACTGGAGAATTTCCAGTTCGACCAATTAGAAGCTGTCCATCAGTTAAAGCAGGGGCTTCAACAATCGCACCGCCTGACGACATCATCACGCGATTGTTCGTCAAAGCTGTCGTACTATTTGTACCACCGCGCGCGATAGGCAGAGTTCCTGAAGTAAAAGCTAAGTTGGATGTACCGACAGTATTCCAACCGGCGCCGGAGCCCACGAAAGTGGTATTGATATCTGATGCGATGTAAATGTCACCGACGGCGCCTGTCGCGGGCCGGTTCGCATTGGTGTCGACCTTAATATTGGTTGCGTTGCCGCCATTGGTAACCGCATTAGATGTCCCGATATCGGCAGCCGGAGTCCACTTGCCACCGACAAATTTTAAAACCTGACCTGCGGTGGGCGCTGTCGTATCGATGTCGACGCCTTGAATTTTTCCAACCACCGTTGCGGCTTGGGCTCCCGTGACATCGCCACTCAAATTCCCCGTGAAGCCTGCGGCGTTTCCAGTGATATTTCCAGAAATTTTTGCGCCAGAAATCGTTCCTGATATTTGCGATTCAGAGATTTGAATATTGTAGCAATCAAACTTATTTGCCGGTGTGACGAAAACCAAAGACTGTCCTGCGGAACAAGACGTTGGAAACATTGTGACAGCCACTTTGTCATTTAAAGCCGTTTGCAATCCCGTGATACTCGAAATTCCTAAAGCTGCCGGACCCCATTGGCTGCCATCATATTGAAGAACTTGTCCACCCGAGGACGGAAGTGTTGACGACACATTCACTCCACGCAGACGTTCGGCATTCAAAAAGCGCGCATCATTTCCCGCAGCGACTGTTCCCGCACTCGTGCCTACCGAAATGCCAAGACTTGGAATAGAAGCCGTTCCACCTTTTGTCAGCGGAGCTGTCACATTCACATCGCTAACCATACCCGCGCCACCGGCGTCGTTTTGACAAGAAAAACTTGTGCCATCATAAGTCAGATACTGTCCCAGGGCGCACGCACCAACGGATGTTTTTAAAACGAAATCATCGGCGATTTTATCGCCCAATTTAGACGCTGATGTTGCAAAGGAAGCAAATGGCACCGCACGAATTTCATTGTTGGGAGTTATCGCTTTCCAGCCGACTCCATCATGAAACTGCACGCGCAGAATACGAATGTCATCTTCTTGTGGAAGATAAGTCGATCCACCTTCACAATTATGAGAAACCGCATTGTTAAAAGCAGTTCTTAAATCATAACCGGCTGTCGTCGGATAAAGTTTTACGCCCGAGCCGATGGGAACATCGAAAACCCCACCGGACCCTTGCATATTGATATTGTTTCTTTGCTCTTTATAGATAACGCAATTTCCAGAGGCGTTTGTAATTTCAAAGGCAAAGCTAACATTATTGTATTCAAGAGGAGTTCCGTCGGATTTAAGAATACGTCCTTGATACGTGAAGGTTCTCGGCGAAGAGTGGGCCGAAAAAACAAAGAAAATCATGAGAATGAATGTGATGGACGTTCCGGATCTCATATCTTTCTTATCGGATTCTTAACAGCATTTTGTAAGAGAAAAGACGTGATATTGCGTCACTATAAGTATTTCGTCTCAGATTGAAACGGCTGTTAAAGATTTTCTGAAGGGCCTAAGGTGAGTCTTGCTTGCTAAAAGTATTGATGACTAAAGAACCGGTGATTAAAAGAGCCCCAGAAAGTTGACGAAGACTAAGGCTTTCGTGAAAGATCATCGCGCCCATAATAGCTGCGGTCAGAGGTTCAATCATCATCAGCAGCGCGACTTCTTTGCTGCGCAATTTTTGAAGGGCCGCGAGTTCTAAGGTCAAAGGCAAGATCGTGCAGATAACCGCAATACCAAAAATGCAGCTGGCCTGAAAGCTTGTCAGACTTTGTACGTGCGAATAATCCGTGCGGTGAAATAATGACAGCGTGATCGCACCAAAGGTGATCACATAAAGACTTGAGGAAATCGGTCGCACACCCTGTTGCAATCGTCCAGATAACATCACGTAGATCGCGTAACTGATGGCCGAACCTAATCCTGCGGCAATCGCCCAGATGTTACGAACCTCAATATGACCCCAAAGTAAAAGCACCAATCCCAAAGAAGCTCCTACCAGGCAGAGCGCTTCCTTTTTTGAAATTTTATCGTGAGTGAAAAAGTGAGAAAACACATTCACCCAAAACGGATAGGTGTATAGCAATAAAGCTGCGAGTGTGACACTCAAGCCATCGATGGCTTCAAAATAAAGAGTCGAGAATAAAGCGTAACCGAAAACCCCTAAAAGAGCGGCAATCATCGTCTGACGACGAGTAAGTTTGATCCACTGAGGTTTAAATAAAAGAAGGAAGATCCAAATCAGAAGGGCGGCTAAAGTAAATCGGTAAGAAAGAAATTCGCCGACCGAAAGACCGGAAGCAAAAGCCCACTTACCGAAGATACCTAAAAATCCAAAACCCACGCTGGCAATAGAGATCTCAATCGTGCCTCTTAAGCGTGGGTTTATGGAAGACATGGACTATTTGCCTTTAGATTCTTTTTTCACACGGATACGCGAAGCGGGTTTGGCCGTCTTTTTAACAGAAGCCGTGCGGCCTTTGTAGGTGCGCTTTTGTTTTACTTCTTCCGGATCATCCGCCAAGAAGACGCGCTCTACAGCCACTTCGTTTAAGAAAATAAGTTCGCCAGCTTTCAAAGCCCCCATACGCAAGCGACCAATTGCCACACGCTGAAGTTTCAAAACATCGAATCCGACTTTAGCAAACATCTGACGAATCTGACGGTTTTTACCTTCAGTGATCACGATTTTGTACCACTCGTATTTATCAGATTTGTTGTCGCCGGATTTTTTAATCTTTTCAATGTGACGAGCCGACACGCGACCACCCACGATCGAAACACCTTTTTTTAGCTTTTCGATTTGGTGAGGTTGCGGTTGACCATCTAGTTTGACTAGATAAGTTTTTGTTACTTCAGCTTTTGGATGCATGACTTTGTTTGCAAAATCACCATCGTTCGTCAGAAGAAGCATGCCCTCTGAATCCCAGTCGAGACGTCCCACAGGGAATACGCGTGCAGGCACCTCGCCCAAGTAGTCAGCGACTGTCGGGCGGCCATGAGGGTCATCCATTGTCGTCAAGACACCTTTGGGTTTGTTAAAGACAAGGTAGTATTTTTGCGACAAAGGTTTGCGAAGAGGCTTACCGTCAATCATGATGCGATCTGCGGTAGGATCCACTTTGATACCCAACTCGTAAACGCGCTTTCCGTTTACAGTGACTTGTCCCTCTTCAATCATGCGGTCGGCATGACGACGGGATGCTAATCCTGAATCAGCTATTAGTTTATTAAGTCGAACTCTTTGAGCGGAGTTATTTTCAGACATTCTTCATCGGCCTCGGGTAATTGTTGTGAAGACAATATACCACCAGTGAGGTCAGAAGAGGAGATATTCTTACGGCCGTATTCTCCAATGCCGTGACGGAGGTCACGTACAAGAAGAGTCATGAGCTTGTCTCCCATAAAGATATTATCGAGAGCGGTTTCAGCTTTGTTCAAGACGATGGAAGACCATTTTAGCGCCTCAGAATCACCCTGTTGGATTAAAGCGCAAGTTCTTTCAAGTTGGCTGACCAAATCCTGATAGTAAGGATCCGTTCGGCGATCGACAAAAAACTGTTCTAGGCGCTTAATCGGGAACAAAACGCGCGTCTGTTCAGCCAGAGGCTCGCTTTTCATTTCTTGAAGTTTTTGAAAAACATACCCGCGAAGCAAAGAACCTGTGACCTTTTCGCCCATCACACGGAACTGAGCCGTGATGTAAGGAGCCACTTCAATTTTGTGGGTGTGTTGGCTGCTCAACTCCAATTCGGAGTTGTAGTAAAGCACCAAGTCTTTGCGAAGAGGCTCCAACTGACCGTTGCGCAAAGTGAACTTGCGATCAAAACTGCGAACTTCCAAAGATTTGTCTTCGCGAAGAAGAATCACGATCACGCGTTTGTTCTGATCTGGAAGAACGCGGAACTTGTCATTTTCGCCGCAAAGCGTCTTAACATAAGAGCTGACTGCGTCAATCAAGTCATGGAAATGCTCGATTTCGATCAACTGCATGTTTTGCGGGAAACGAATGGGACTCAAGTCAAACTTCTGCTGATAGAAGCTATTGAAATTCTCTAACAAAAACTGAACTTCATGACCCAATTGCTGCTTATTGGACGCCCAGTGCGGGTAGTCCATGCAGTAGTTAAAAAACATTTCGATCAATTCTGGGGTCAAAACGTCGTCAGGATGAGGAAAACCACGCAAAAAATTGAAGAATGACAGACGCGTGGGCGTATTTTGCGGATTTAGATCAGATACGAATTTTAAAAGTTGTCCAACCTTAAGCAAAATGCGGTTCCCCCTTCGCGCATAAAGTATGAACATTTGAAATTTTAGTCCAGAAAAAATATGATAGAAGACGTAGATTTTTTTGAAGTCCTAGGAGGGGCGTCTTATGCAGAAAGAACTAAATCCGGAACTATTTGGGGAAAAGAAAGTCGCCAAGAGTCCTACAATGGAAATTCCTACGAACATGAGCACAGTAGGAAACAACTATTTGAACACAGATCGTCAGATTTTCGAGCTGAAAGCTCAGAACCAGGCCTTAGCTGACCAGCTGAACAAGGTGGTGGCGACGGTGAACGAACTGATTAAATCTTCTAACATCAAATTTGAAAAACAAAGCCAGCTTTTGGGCCGCTTAGAGCAAAGCCATAACGGGCTTGCCACTGAAGCCGGTCAAAAGATCACGCAACTGGCGCAACGTGTGAACGAGCGTAAAAGCCTGGATCTGAAGGTTCAAGAAATGGTCGATCGCCATAACAACGTGATCAAAAGTTTTGAAGTTCGCATGAACCACTTGCAAAAACTTTTGGCGGAAAAAGAAGCGCAGATGATTTCTTCGCAAGCCGCTTTGAATGAAGCAAAAATGGAAATCGCTCGTTTAAAGCGTCTGTAAGAAAAATTTCAGATATTTTAAAAGAAAAAAAAGCCGGTGTCATAACCGGCTTTTTTTTATTGAGCTGCTTTTTCCATGCGCTTTAAAAACGCATCCGGTTTTTCAAACATCGTCAGTGTCAGAGCATCAATCCAGACACCGTTGGGATTAATAAAGATCACCGTGGGCAATCCTTGGATGTTGTATTTCTTTTTTAGCTCACGCAATTTGTCTGAGTCTTTTGTCGCATCAAACTTTAAGAACACAAAATTTTGTCCCATCGCGCGCACGCGAGCGTCTGAAAACGTATGCTCTTCCAGTTCGTGGCAAGCGGCACACCATTCGGCCCAGAAGTCGATGATCACAGGTTTTCCATTTTTAGCGGCCTCTGCCAAAAGATCTTCCGAGTAGACTTGCCACTGAAGTTTTTGGATTTGATTCAGACTGTCGTTAGCCATGATGCGACCGCGGATGTAAGGACGAAGTTCAAAAGCTGCTAATGCGATGTAACCCACACCTACAAGAAGCACGGCTTGCATCAGTCCTTTGCGGATTTTATTTAAAGGCGCGGCCACCTGATCCGCCGCCAAGAAAGCACCGTAAACGCTTGCCAATATAATTAAACCCACACCCAAAGCCAGATCAAACCAACGCTCTGGCAGAAGAAGTTCTAAGTAATAATAGAAGGCACTCAACATTAAAGTGCCAAGAATGAATTTAAAAGCATTCATCCAAGGACCTGAGCGGGGAAGGGCTCGACTAAGCTCGGTAAATACTCCCATCGCGATAAAGATCAATCCCAAGCCGACGGCGTAAGTGAATAGGAAAAGAAAACCCATCACTTTGTTTTGCGTAGACGCGACGTAAGTTAAAATTGCAACAAGCACAGGACCGACGCAAGGGCTGGCCACGATGCCTGCAAACAACCCGGTTAGATAAGCGCCGCCCAAACCTTTTTTCTGCTGACCAGCTCCGAAGCGATTGCGAATTGCAGCAGGCACTTGGATCTCATAAAGTCCGTACATGCTTAAGGCCATCGCCAGGAAAATGGTGCAGATCACGGCAAGGACATAGGGATTTCCTAAGGTCGCGCCAAAAACGCCGCCGGTAGAAGCCGCTACAAGGCCTAAGACAGAATAAGTCGTGGCAATACCCAAAACATATACACACGCCGTGATAAAGTTTTGCAGACGTGTTCTTTCATTCGCGTGATTTCCTAACACGGCCAAGGTGATAGGAATCATCGGGAAGATACAAGGTGTGAAGCTTGTGAAGACTCCCGCCAAGAAAACAAACAGAAGTCCGGTGAACATGCTGGCGCCCAGAAGTTTTTGAAAACTTCCAGAGTCGAAGAAAGAAGGGGAGGTCATGGCCGGTGTGGTTTCTTGTTCAACGATTTGCGGTGAGCCTTCGACAACCGTGACTGTGATAGGAACTTCAATCAACTTCGTTGTAGGGAAAAGACAAAATTGGTCAGAGCAAGCTTGATAAGTCAGCTCAAGCTTCATCTTGTCATGTTTTTTCAAGAACCGGTTGGGAGCTTCAATATGCGCTTGCAGAGTCGCCTCATTTTCAATTCCCAAGCGCTCCTTTTTTGAAAACTTATCGAACCATTTTTTTAAGGGTGCAACATTCAGTGGCGCCACCTGAAATCCATCGGGCTCCAAGATAACGACTTTGAATTGATCGTCGTAGGCGTGATAACCCGGTGGAAGTTTCATTTTAATTTCAAGAGTTCCACCCTGGCCGGGGTTCCACTCAAAAGGAATTACTTTCGTTTCTACAAGAAGAGGATCGGTGTCGTTGGTGTTGAGCTGCGCCCAAGACCAAGGACTCGTCAGAAGTAAAAGTGTGAATGCTAAAATGTACTTCAGGCTGCGTTTCATGCTTTTCCTCTTAGTCCCAGTCCGGACCATGGGCAAGTTTATTCGGCAATGACTCAATATTACCACAACTGTCTCCGATAGAGAAACTGAAGAGGTCATATCTTATGGGATTTGTAGGTATCATAGTCGTATTCGTGATGGTGTTCGGGGGCTTCATTATAGCCGGCGGTCACATGTCCGTTATCTTGAAAGCAGCGCCTATCGAAATGATGATTATCGGGGGAGCCGCACTCGGTGCGTATATTATTGCGAACCCGATGAAAATTATTAAATCTGGTATCAAATTGAGTATCAAGGCGATGACGGCAAAAGGTCCTCAGAAGCAGGATTATGTCGAATTGTTGCAGATGATGTTCCAACTTTTCCAAGCGTTCAGAAAAGAAGGTCCGCAAGGAATTGAAAAACACATCGAGGAACCAGAGAAGAGTGACATCTTCAAAGCTTACCCAAGCTTCATGCACAATCACCACGCGGTTCACTTTCTGTGTGACACGATGAAAATCACATTGTCAGCAGAGATGTCTCCGTATGATGTGGATGATCTTCTTGATGCCGATATTAAAGCGATCCACCACGAAGAACACATGGCCGCGCACGCGGTGCAAACAGTCGCCGACGGTTTCCCTGGATTGGGTATCGTTGCCGCCGTTCTGGGTATCGTAAAAACCATGGCCCACTTAACTGAAGGGGTTGAAAAGATCGGTTCCTTGGTTGCCGGCGCCCTGGTTGGAACCATGTTAGGGGTTTTCTGTGCCTACGGTTTGATTGCTCCAACAGCATCAAAAATGGGTGCGGATATCGAAGCAGAAGGTCGTTACCTTGCTTGTATCAAAGCCGCGATGATTGCTTTGCAAAGAGGTGCGCCTCCTATCGTGTGTGTTGAGTACGCTCGCCGTACAATCATGCCTGAAGAGCGTCCTTCATTCGACGAAGTTGATAAAGCGACTAAAGAAATTAAGAAGGCAGCGTAATCGGCTGTCGAGCAGGCGAAGCGGGCTTCAGCCCGCGTAGCTGAACGGATTGAGAAATAAGTACTGAGGACGGAACCTCAAGAAAACTGGATAAGAAATGGCAGAAAAAAAGCAAACCATTGTTATCAAAAAGATCATTGTTTCAGGAGGCGGCCATCACGGCGGTTCCTGGAAGGTGGCTTTGGCCGACTTCATGACGGCCCTCATGGCGTTCTTCCTGGTGATGTGGCTTTTAGGTCAATCCGAAGAAACGAAAAAAGCCGTTTCAGATTATTTCTCTACACCGTCTGTGATTGAATACAATTTCCAGAACTTCGGTGCCGAGATCACTCTAGAAAAACTATTCTTGGATATTTTGAATGAACCTTTGAAGGCATTCCAAAGCTTTATGGAACCTGCCGATCAAACTCCAAATCTTTTGGATATGGGTTCAACAAAAGTGGTGGCGGCTTATTTGGCAGACCAGATGAATGATGTTGCCAAAAACGTGCAAGTCACTCCGGAAGGTTATGACTTTGATATTCCTGACTACATGCTTTTTGAAAGAGGCACGTCGACTCCAAATGCAAGTTTTGTCAAAGTCATGGATAAGATCAAAGGCATTACAACGGGCTTGAAAGACGCAGATATTAAATTAACGTCCGGATTGTTTGTGCAAGCGGTGGCCGATGGCAACGTGATGACGGCAAACAAAGTGGCGGCAGAAAGATTTGATATTGTTCGCAACAAGATCCTAGCTTCTTTGGAAACAAACACAGTGTCTGTCACCGGCGGAATCAGTGTGAAGGAAAAAAGAGGCGAGATCGATCCGGCGAAGCTTGTGGGTTTCATTCGCGTGAAGATCGCGCAGAAAGAAATCACTTCGGACGGTCGTAAACCGCGTAAGCTAGAAACTTTGTTTGGTCCTTCACGTGTGGATATGTCTGTGTATGACAACTTCGTGAATCAGATCAGCAACCGTAAAAAAGAACAAGAAGCTCCGAAAAACTTGAAAGAACAAGTGGATCAAGAGCTGAACGAAGCCGCGGGAATTACAACTCCGTCGACGCCGACAGAATAAAGAAGAAATCTCCGGCACCATTAAATTGGGAGCTTTCACTGGTTCCAGTGAGGGCTCCTTCAAAAAAGATCACTCCCCACTTTGTTCCCAGCCCCGTCCGTGCATCAAAATAAGGATTAATTTCATCAACATTGGGAGTGTTGTAACCAATCTCGTTATCCCACTTCCAACCATTGAAAACATTGAAGAACTTTCCAAAGGCATAGCGTTTTGAATTCTCGTCAGTGCCTTCCCAGTTACTAAAACTGCTGTACATAATGCGATAATCGAATGAGTTCAGACGCACACCAATGATGTTTCCATTGCGATCGCCACCGTTATAGTACTGGCTTTGGGCATAGCTGATGATCAGGTTTGTGTTCTGAGAAAAAGAGACTTTGATGTCGCCAAGAAGTCTTAAATTAAAGTGATCATCACTATTTTCAAAATTGGTATTCGAACCCCAAATTCCTAAACGAAATTGAGAGCCAAAGTGAAACCAAAATGAACCCTGCAAGGCAGGCGATTTATCGGACTGGGATAAACCGTTTTCTACGTAATGAGATAGCAGGTTGATGTCACCAGATAGATCAAACGTCGGCGATGTCCCGTCGGCGGCTTGAGCTGTCCACGAACTCATTAGAATAATTATAAAAGCAATGTATCTTCGCATAGATAAGTGCTTTTCATTCTGAACTAATCGCGAGCGAAAAACAAAGACTTCACTGCCAGAGATTTCGGGGACTGGACTTTTGGCTCTGGTCGCTGACACAAAAAGGTGTTATGGTGCCTGTTCCTATGAATTTAGATCTTCCTTTGAATGAATATACCTTTGTCGCTTTTGATACCGAGACCAGCGGAGCTTATCCGGTGGGACATGACATCGTCGAATTCGGCGCGGTGAAATGGTATAAAGGGGAAGAAATTGGGCGGCTGCAATTTCTAATTAAGCCGCGTGAGTTAATGACCGATTTCATCATTGGTATTCACGGCATCACAAACGAGATGGTCGCCGATGCGCCACCGATGTCAGAAAAAATTCGCGAGATTCATGACTTTATCAAAGGGACGATTGTGATGGCTCACCACGCCCCGTTTGACATGGGATTCTTGGCGGCAGACTTCGAGAAAAATCATTTGCCGTTACCTTCCGAGCCGGCGTTGTGCACAAGTCTTCTTTCGCGTAAGTGGATACATGGAGTTGAAAATCACAAACTCCAAACATTAGTGAAGCATTTAACCATCGATGGCGGCCAGGCACATCGCGCTTATGATGATGCGAAGTCTTGTCTTTATGTCGCGTTAGCTTGTTTTCAAAAGATGAACGAAAATGTCACACTGGCTGAAGTGATCAAAAGCCAAGCGAAGAATCTTTGGTGGCGTGATTATTCGTTAGCTGCGCTGAATGAACCAAAGTTTCAATTTATCAAAGAGGCCATTTTGGCTAAACGAGATATCGACATGGTTTATATGGGAGGCTCTGCAAAAGGGGAAGTTCGCCGAATCACTCCTATCGGTATTGTAAGAAATCCGGACGGGGATTACTTGCAAGCCTTTTGTCACAACGAAAAAACAGCCAAGCGGTATTACCTAAATCGCATCAATGACGTCGCTGTCGTCTACGCTTAATATTCCATAGCAGTTTTATCAGAGGAGAAATCGAACTTTTGTTCGAGGTGTTCCGAGAAGTTATTTAGGTGGACGCATCAACGTGTTAACAAAATTTGTTTAAAAATAAACTTTAGTTGTTTGTTTATCTTCCGAAAATCCCCTCGTCGTTTTGCATGCAATTGCAAGATGTGTTGTGCGTAATTAAGGGGAAAAATCTAAATGAAAAAAAGAAGTCTCAACTTTAAGTTGGCCTTTGTGATGGCCATTCTTGTTCTTGGTTCATTAACTATCGCAGGTATTGGTCTTAGTCGTATGGAAGGCATTAATCTGTCTTTAAAATCCATTGTCGAAGAAAAAAGCGTGCGCGTTTCTTTAGTTAAAGACATTAAAGCGTTGTTCTATCTGCAAATGATGAATGAAAAGAATTTGATTTTAGAAGATTCCCCAGAGGCTATGGAAACAGCCTGGGGATTGATGCAGAAACGTCATGAAGAAATGCTTAAAAAAATTGATTCTCTGCATGCCATTTCAACCGAAACTGGAAAAAAAGAGATGGAGCAATTCAAAGAAAACTATCTGACATGGTGGAATACAACGGCGGAGGTAAAAAATCACTCTACTAAAGGTGACGATAAGGCTGCTTTAGAGATGACTCAAAAAAAGGGCGCTCCGCTTAGAAAGTTCGGTGAAGAAATCATCAATTCGACGGTAGAGCGCAATGAAAAGCGCATGGAAGAAGAAGCCGCAATGGCGCAAAGCAATTACGAACACGCTCGTATGCTGATGATCTTGGTGAGTGCGTTCGCTATTCTTTTAGGGACAGGTTTGGCAGGTTTTGTCCTGGTCTCACTTGGAAGAGCGATTAATTCTGTCATCGAAAATCTTTCAAGCGCTTCCATGCAAGTTTCGGGAGCGGCTCAACAGATCGCATCTTCCTCTGAACAATTATCGCAGGCTTCCACTGAACAAGCCTCTTCGCTAGAGGAAACAGTGGCGACCATCGAAGAGCTTTCTTCTATGGTGAAGGTCAACTCCAACAACGCGGCGGAAGCAGCGTCTTTGTCGAATGAGACAAGTTCCATTGCCACTCGGGGCGAACAGGAAATCCGCACTCTAGTAGGTTCGATGTCGGGCATCTCCCAAGACTCTAAGAAAATTGCTGAGATCATCAACGTGATTGATGATATTGCCTTCCAAACAAATCTATTAGCCCTTAATGCGGCCGTGGAAGCGGCTCGAGCGGGTGAACAGGGTAAAGGTTTTGCGGTCGTGGCGGAAGCGGTAAGAACTTTAGCGCAAAGAAGTTCATTGGCAGCCAAAGATATTACGGATCTTATTAAAGCCTCTGTCGAACGTATTGAAGTGGGCAGTGAGCAAGCTGAACGCAGTGGTGTTGTTCTTAGTGAAATCGTAAATGCAGTGAAGAAGGTGACTCAATTAAACAATGAGATCGCGGCGGCAAGTACAGAGCAAAGCAATGGTATTGCCCAGATTAGCAAAGCAATGAATCAGTTAGATCAGGTAACCCAAATCAATGCCGGGACATCAGAAGAGGCGGCCGCAGCGGCAGAGGAGCTTTCCGCGCAAGCTGATAGCATGACTCAGGTAATTGGTACATTGGTAGAAACAATCAAAGGGGAGCAGAAGGTTGCGGCATCGCCGGTGCCTCCTCCGGTAAAGGCGTCGAAAGCCCGTTCATCTGCAGCCGTACAAAAAACGGTCGCAAAGACGAACGAAGACTTACTGCCCTTGAATGATGTGGCTTAATAACGAAAAAGGGAATCTTCACAGATTCCCTTTTTTTTAGTTTTCATCTTCTTTGTATTCGATGACGTTGACGGTGCGCTCTTTTTTAATTTGATTTAGCCGCTCATTGATTTGTTCGGCCAGTTCTTCCAGATGTTTAAACTCATCTCCGGCTCGAAGTTTAAGAGGCGACGATGTTCCTTCCAAAGAAGTCTTTAAAAAACGCTCAAAGGCATAGAGTGGGCCGGCGATTCGATGAGAGATCAAACGTCCCACCGCAAACAATATCGCGCAAAAGGCGATACAGATAATTATAAAAGTGATGACGTAAGGAACCAGAAACTTATTCAATAAGAAAGCGTTATTCCCCACCAGCTCTTGAATCGTCACTCGCATATACGTGTACGAAAACACCAAGCAAATCAAAGTCAGGCTTAGACCAACGGCCATCAGAATGAAGCAGTACTTCAACTGAAATGGCATGTTCACCCAGTATTGCTTACGAACATTGTTTTCGGGCCACAGAAGTTCACCCTCGCGAATGATCGCATATACGATCAGCGCATAACCCAGCCATTGCAATGCATCCGCTAAGTTGAAAGCCGGGCTGGAAAGAGAAGGCGTGCCCAGGACAATGAAATCCACGACATAACCCCAGATAATCCGATCGGTCACGTTGCCAATGATCCCGCCAATAAGAATAGAAAGACCGCTTCGCAAAGTTAAGGATTTGATCGGCAGAAGGTATTGAATCAAAGCATAGGTGCAAAGAAGGAAAGCTCCACCCGTAGAAAGAGACACGATTCTTAGTACTGACGGTAAATCTGAAAACAATCCCAGCATCGCGCCGTGATTGTGATGCAAAACAAAGTGAACCGGACCAAAAGATTTTAGCTGCGTGATTCCTGTCGCCCAGATTTTCGTGACACGGTCCACGAGCCAGGTTGCGAGCAAAGGAAGAATCACTATAAGCCATTCGCGTTTTTTCATGCACTTCAGTCTAACAATTCACACCAGTTCTTGCGAAGAAAAACTTCAGCCTTTACTATACCTAGACGGGTAAGCCCGAGGGGAGCTGGACTTGAAATATCTTATTGCCACCATTCTGCTTTTTTCTGTTTTCGCCAACGCTCAAGCATCGGGGACCGAATCCAAAGATAAATTCGCGGATCTGCAAAAAGAATATCAGGCCCTTTTAAAAAAGTTCGGCGTGGATGCTAAAGACTTAGGCATGTATGCGACTGTCGGTGAAGGGGAGGAAATGAAAGTTCTTCTGGACACCAACGGTACGAAGGTGATGATCCCGGCGTCTATTTCCAAAATCGCCACGGCTTCGGCCGTCCTCGAGCACTTTCCTCCGGGTCACAAATTTAAAACGCAGCTTTTATCGAATGTAGAACCAAAAAACGGTGTTCTTAAAGGGAACCTCTATCTAAAAGGCGGCGGTGATCCTTCTTTCGTCTCCGAAAACATGTGGTATCTGGTCAATGCTTTCACTCGTAATAACGTAAAGAAAATTGAAGGTGATATCGTCGTTGACGACACTCTTTTTGACAAAGTCCGTTACGACCTCAGTCGACAAAAAGAACGCGTCGATCGCGCGTACGACGCTCCGGTGGGAGCGATGAGTTTTAACTGGAACTCGGTGAATATTTTCGTCCGACCCAATGGTGTAGGCTCTACTGCGCAAGTTTTTATTGATCCCGAAAACGAATACATCCGTTTGATCAATCGCTCAAAAACAGTTTCCGGATCTGGAAATAATCTTTTGGCTGATCGTGAAGATGATAAAAAGTTTCCCGGCGATGTGATTATCGTCGGCGGTTCAATCGGACAGGGCTTGAAAGAGATCGTGGTTTTCAAAAACGTACAGCAGCCCGACCTTTGGGCAGGGTACAATTTGAAAGCATTTCTTGCTCAGCGCGGAATTCAACTCACCGGAGAAGTGAAGAACGGTGTCACACCAGAGAAGTCAGATGTCTTAGCTGAGTCGGAAAGCAAACCGATTGAGCAGATGGTTGCTGACATGAACAAGTTTTCGAACAACTACGTGGCGGAAATGCTGACAAAGAACTTGGGCGTTGCGAAAAAAACAAAAGGTGCGACTTTGGCGGACGGGGTGTTAGTCATCAATGAGCATTTGCAAGGTCTCGGGCTTCCGGCGGATCAGTATAAGATAAACTCGCCGTCGGGTCTGTCGCGTGAAAATAGAATCTCATCTTTTGCCATGTGGAAAGTTTTAGACCACTTGCGTGATGATTTCCGAGTCCAGCCCGAATTTCTTACGTCCTTGCCCATTGCCGGCGTCGATGGCACGCTCAAAAAGCGAATGAAGAACTCAGCGGCAGAACGTTGGGTGCGTGCTAAAACGGGATTCCTCACGAACGTCGTATCCTTAGCGGGTTACGCGGGATTAGAGGATGGTCGGGTGATCACGTTTTCGTTTGTTTATAACGGGTCTACGGATGAAACAAAGATTCGTGCGTTTTTTGATAATTTACTTATCTATCTAGTAAAATAAGCCGAATGAGAACCAGGAAGGTGGACGTTCGATGAAAAAGCTGAGTGTCTCAATTTTATACGCGATTTTATCTGTTGCTCCAGTCGCGGGAGCGCAAGGCGATATTGCTGCGCAAGTAGTGCCGCAAGTATTAGGCAGAAGCCCTGAGGAGATTCGTCCTTGGCGTGCGCCTATTTTTGCCGATCAATCAGCTGCCTTAGGGTACAACGAATCGGCCTTCTCGATTCCTAAGGGTATGGAAAAACAGGTTCAGTTTTGGATCGACGTCTATACGAAGTACACGACGGAACAAGGCGTGATTCATGATGCGGAAAACGTAGAGACCGTTTATGAAATCGTCGATCTTAAAGGTTTAAAGACCGAGCGCGAAAAGCAAAAGAAAGTCGATGAAGTTAAAAAGATCATCGCGGCTCGTTTGGCGACTCCTGAAGAAGGTGAACGTCTGCGTTTTCAATTAGGTCAAAAAGACCGCATGCAAGACGCGATCTTTTATTCCGGCCGCTATCTTGAAGACATGGAAAAAATCTTCAGAGACAGCAAAGTTCCTGTCGAGCTGACTCGTTTGGCTTTCGTGGAAAGTTCATTCAATATCATGGCGCGCTCAAAAGTAGGAGCGAGCGGTATCTGGCAAATCATGCCTTACACGGCTCGTCCTTATAAAATGATTTCTCCGGTGGTGGATAAACGAAATCATCCTTTGGAAGCAACGAAGCTAGCAGCGAAACTTCTTCGTCAAAACTATGGGATGCTTGAATCATGGCCTTTGGCGGTGACGGGTTACAACCATGGACCTACGGGCGTTCTAAAAATGACAAAGAGTTATGAAACTCGCGAGTTGGGGGAGTTGATTCAAAATGTGCGCTCTCGTAAGAGCTTCGGTTTTGCTTCACGTAACTTCTATGCAAGCTTCCTGGCGGCACTTGAAGTGGAAAAAAACGCCAACAAGTATTACGGTTCTGTGGTTTGGTCGAAACCATTGCCCGCGCAAGATTTAAAACTTCCGGTGTCTGTGAAGTACAAAGAAATCGTCAGCTGGTTTGATGGCGATGATTCTAAGGCACAGGTTTACAACCCACATCTGACACACAAGGCACGCAAAGGGCATCCAATCCCAGCGCAAACGGTGATTTCAGTTCCTAAAGACAAATACAATGTGGCATTGATTTCGTTGGCAAGAAAAGATCGTACAGTGGCGATGGAAGATAAGAAAGGTCGCTAAGAGACTTTTCGAAAACGGAATAAAAAAGGGAGCTTTCGCTCCCTTTTTTATTTTCTGGGTGATCATTTAATTTAGATAAAGTCGCCTTTAGCACGCGCGCCTACGGAGGCTGTTGCTGTGGTAGTAGGTTCCATATCTAGATATTTGAAGAACATTTGCGTGATTTCTTGCACGATGCCTGCATCATGAATAGCTTCTGGTCTATCGATAGACATTGTATTCACCAAGCCGATGAAAGCATTCACTACGAGGTAAGACACTTTTTCCATGTCGCGACCCGGGATCTGCGGAAGGTTGTAACGAACAACTTCCTGGAAGAATCGGATCGACTCGGACATATAAGATGCCTCAGCAACATAATATTGGATCGTTGTCAGTTTCGCGCGAAGCTCAGAGTTGCGGCGGATTGTTTCAACAGCCAGTTCAATCATCGCTTTTACACGCTGTTCAGGTGGCAATGGAGAAATCGCACGCATTTTTTCGCTGATAATGCGTTTATCTTCTTCCACGATATTTTTGACCACAGCTTGAACGACGGATTCTTTGTTTCCGAAGAATTGGTAAAGAGACCCGATACTGACGCCGGCTTCTTTCGCGATTTTGTCTGTAGTAATAGAGTAGAAGCCTTCTGAAATAAGAAGACGAGAACAAGCATCTAAGATCGTGGCTACAGTTTGCCTTGAACGTTCTTGTGTCGGAGCTTTCACGATGATCTTAGTTTTCTTTGCTTTTTCTTTCTCAATAGATTGAGTCATGACCGAGTTATCCCTTCTAAATACGCACTTTTGGATTCGTGTCCTATGAGGACAGAATAAGGAGCATTGCATAGAGGGGCAAGTCTGGTTTTTTACAGAATTGTAATGAACCTGTAATGAACAGGCTCTTAGTATTGAATGTGATCTATATTAGAGTTCGGTCACTCGAGCTCTTGCGCGCAGTAAACTTCCGCTCGTTGAGTGTTAGCGGGATACGCCATGTTCTTTGCGAAAGTGTTGCACTGTTTTTTCGTCAAAGAACGATTGAAACGGCGAAGACATTCCCAACGAACTTCATCGCCGGTGTCGGCGTATTCCATGCTTTTTGAAATAGCGTGGCACTCTTTGATCGTAATGCCGCGAAGATCATAAAGACAAACTAAGCGAGCGTCTTCAGCGTTGGTAGAATATTCCATCTTTTTAGCGATGTTTAAGCAGGAAGAAACATTGAGCTGCGCTTTTTTCTGTTTCAGACATTTCAGTCTTAAGTCATCACGCTGATCCATAGCCAATCGACTTTTACCAGTAACCTGGCAAAGGCTTTGGGCATAGGCCGACGTAAATGAAAAGCATAGTATGAAGGCGACGAACAGCTTGAATTGGCGCATACGAATTTTCCCTCATGGCTGTATAGTGCAAAACCAGGGCGCCGTATGCTTCTTTATATTTGTTTTTAGGCAAGGGTCCCTGTCTAACTTCGAGACAGGGGGCGAAAATGGCGGGGCTAGAGGACGCCCTTTCTAAAGTCAGGTGTGTAACAAACCGATACGATAAGGGTCATAACAATTAGAGGTTCCCATGAAAGTTTCTGCACTGATCCTCAGTTTGTTTTTTTCTATCGCGTCCTTTGCGGCGCCCCGACAGGACGTTGAAAAAAAGATCATCGCTGACACTGCTCTCAGCCTTTCGCGAATCAAGTCTCCCACGGAAGCCTTAGAAAAATTGAAACCTCGCTTGAGTGAAAGCGAAGTGAGATATTTGGAAAGCCTCATTCAAAAAAAGCTCTGGGTCGAGATGCCCGAAGTTGCCAGCGAGGATCAAGTCATTAACTACAAGTTTTCTGATGGCACGAAGATCTCTGTGGAAATCACGGACTATTTTCGCGGTGAGTTCTTGGTGAACGGTCACAAGATCGAAGTTGATCGTTATAAGTCTTTAGAAGAAAAGATGTCCTACTTGCGCCGCTTGGTCAGTATGAAGCTATTGCCGACAAAGTCAAAAGGGGCGGGCTTATGGTCTTTGTTCTTTCCCTATGCTCAGGCTTCTTTGACCTGCAATATGGTGGTGAGTTCAGGATGTCTCGAAGTTTCTATGGCGGCCTCGTTGTGGCTTGTGCGCGAAGCCTCGTCAGAGTCTCCACTGGCGCGCTGTCGTGACAATTATTATTTCAACAAGAATCAAGACATGACGAAAAAGTGTCTTTCCCAGTACGGAAACAGCCAAGCTCTTTCGAGCATTCAAGAAATCAGTGAAATGCTGGCGCAAACTCCAAAATCGACAGTTGAAATCACATGTAACAAAGGGGAAGGTCCTCATATCTGGATCAATGGAGAAGAGGTCACAAGATTTAACAAGGGTCACAGTGCATCGGATTATTCTGTAACTATGGCGCAAGATCCTCAGGTAAAACTAAATAAACTTCCGGCAGCCGTGATTCGCTGCTGTCAGAAGCCTTCCGGTGATCCTTTAGCAGGTGAGTGTGAAAGTTTTGTGAATGAACATCTGGGTTCAAAAGAAAAACGGGCGAAAGAATTTAGCGGGTCCAATGTCAGACTGCGCGGAAAAGCTCTTGAAGGAACACGATAAAAATAAAAAACCCAGCGTGAAGCTGGGTTTTTTATTTTAGGGCTTAAAGATCGGACCGTTTCCAGATCCTACGGCTCTGTAGGGATTATCAGAGTATTCAATTAAATATAGAACCGGTTCTAGGTTCTTTCTTTGCACTTCGGGAATCACACCCGCCCCGGGATAAAAACCACCCGAGCCCCACCCGCTGTTTCCGGGATCTAATTCGAAAGTGAAAGAAATGATTTTGTGTTCTGCATAGGACCAGTCTGTCGTGTCTCCGCTCGCGATATAGAGTTCAGAAGATTGTTGGGGAGTGTAACCGTTCCACTCGGCCATCTTTCTGGCCATTGTTTCGTGAACTTGTTTGTCTTGGGTATTTGCGATGCTTTCATACACGTGACCCCAAGGATACAAGATCAACTGTGAGTACGTGTGGAACGAAAGAAGGATCGTGATGTTTTCGTGAGTGTCGACGTACTTTTTAATAGCTTGAGTCTCAGGTTCACTGAAAGCGTGAGGACCACGATAAGTTTCACTGTTAGGACTTGTGCTAGCGCCTTCGCCACCCCAGCCATAGGCGTAGTTGCGATTTAAATCCACACCATATGTGCCGTTGCTATTGCGTGTGCGATTTTTTCTCCAGGATTTGTAACTTCCCGTCGAAATATCGTATTCTGCTCCGTCCGGGTTTACCATCGGAATGAAGTGAATATCACGACCATTCACCAAGCGCTGAATACGTGGGTTGCCTTTGGAGTATTCTGTTAAAAGATATTCAACATAGTAAATGGGAAGTTCGATCGAAAGATGTTCACGTGCGTGATGTCCGCCCATGAATACGGTTGCGGGAAGCGTATCAGCTTCTGCGAGGTTTCCTGAAATGCGTATAGCCCAAATATCACGGCCTTCAACGGATTTTCCAATCGAAGTCATTTGTGAAATAGAGCTGTGATTATTCACCAACGTGCGAAGCTTTTCGGTCATCTCTGCATAGTTGTGGAAAGCAGCGTCTTTCGCCGGGAAGTCCATGGCATCTGTTAAAGGAAAACTGACTTCTAAAAGGCCCAAACGCTCAATCGCGTTTTTTTCTTCCAAACTTCCCACGCCGACGACGAAATCTTCGCGAGTAGTTTCAATGGCAAGACCGGTGTTTGCGATCAAAGATCTTTCGAATTTATCTTTGGCGCGAACTTTCATCCAATACTGAGTGGAATCGACAGTGTGTGCATTTTGAAAAGGCAGAAAGCCTACGGCAATAAATGCGGCCGCAACGAGCACCTTGGTGATTTTCATAACCCCTCCTTGGGTTCTGACATTGCTGTCAGGAATACCTTAGTGTCTTTGATCTATGTTGAGGTACAAGTCTTTAGTCGGTGCACACGGCCTTAGGTCTAGGAGGATTTTACCAGCGAATAGGTTCAGGCTCGATTTCAACACCGAACATGTTTTTTACGTCCAGACTGACTTGGTTGGCAAGCTTCCACACGTCATCAGCGGAAGCGCCGCCGTGGTTTACTAATACCAGAGCCTGCTTTTCAAACATGCCGACCGGTCCCAGTTTTTTCCCTTTCCAGCCTGCACGATCAATCAACCATCCGGCAGCAAGCTTAAAGTTGGCATCTAGATAAGGATAACTCACCAGATCCGTATGCTTCATCAAGATTGAATCACGCATTTCTTTAGAAACGATGGGGTTCTTAAAGAAGCTGCCGGCGTTACCAATCACGCGTGGATCAGGGAGTTTCGTTTGACGTATGTGAATCACGGCATTGGCAATGGTGCGAGGATCCGCCGCTAATTGCTGGCGTTCAAGTTCTTTACGGATGTCTCCGTATTCCAAATGCAAAACATTTTTCTTTGGTAAACGGAACGTGACATCCCAGACAAGATAGCGACCCGCACCTTCTTGTTTAAAGAAGCTATCGCGATAAGCAAACTGGCATTCTTTATTCGAAAGAACTTTGGTTTCTCCGGATTTTAAATCCAAGCAGGTGACTTCCCAAAGAGTGTCTTTGATCTCGACTCCATAAGCGCCGATATTCTGAATCGGTGCCGCGCCTGACGTGCCAGGGATAAGGGATAGATTTTCCAGTCCCCAGAAACCTTGCTGCAAAGTCCACTGAACAAAGTCATTCCAAACTTCACCGGCTTGGACTTTGACGAACCAGAAGTCTTTGTCATCGGCGACAAGTTCTTTACCTCGATTGGACACTTTCAAAACCAAGCCGGGGATCGAAGAGGGCAATACCAGATTGCTGCCCCCACCCAGAATATTCCAAGTCAGTTTTTTTAAAGAGGCGTCATCTTGAATGGCATGTAGATCCGACGGCGAATGAAGCTCGGCATAGTGTTCTGCCTGGGAACGCAATTGAAGAGTGTTAAATGAGCTTAAGTCAACTTTTGTGCGGATCTGCATGATTTACAGATTTTATTAGAAGCCAACGGCTTTGGCCATCATTCTTTCCAGAACCTGTTCTTTGTTAATGAAACAAATGCCAAGTCCCAAACCTTTGCTCCAAACAACCTCGGCCGCGACGTTATGAGTACGACGAAGACTGTCAAGTTGGACGGTCATGTTCAAAAGGTCCCCTTTTTGAGGGACGTAATCACCTTGAGAGACTTCAAGAAAAGCGCCGGTTTCAGAAAGATTTTTGAGGCTCGCAACCAGAATTCCAATATGCCCGTAAACTTCGATCTTCGCAGTTTCTTTTGTGGCAAATCGTTTGGACGTTTTCATCGCGACTCCGAAAGGCATGGTTGCTGATTCTATTGTCGGAGGAAATATCGCGTTCGTAGAGTCCAAAATTCCCTGTTCTCAAAATGAGACTGTAAATCTAGACCCTACTTGCGAATGTAGGTAAGAAACGAAAATGGAATTGGCACTTCCACATCACGACGTGCACTCAGCGTGAAAACATTTTCGTCAATTTGCGGGTAATAGGTGTCGCCCGGAAAGTCTTGATGGATAAGGGTTAGATAGACTTTGTTGGTGATCGGCAGGGATTGTTTATAGATTTCTCCGCCGCCGATAATGAAAACTTCATCTCCCCATTTTGCCGTCAGTGGTTTTGCATGGGCGACGGCCTCTTCAATCGAAGAAACAAAAACGACGGGACTTGATTCCGTCGAGGGAAAGTTTTGTTTGGATGGATCGCGCGTGATCACAATGTGGTAGCGGTTGGGAAGAGCGCGGCCATTGAAAGAATCAAAAGTCTTTCTTCCCATAATCATAATGTGACCCTTTGTGGTGTCGCGGAAAAATTTCATATCCTCGGGAAGATCCCACGGCAAACCGCCTTGAGTTCCGATCACATGATTTTTTGAGCAAGCCACAATATGGGTTAAAATCATACGGCCACCGGCGCTTTGATTGCTGGGTGCGGATCGTAACCTACGATTTCAATGTCTTCATATGTGAACGCAAAAAGGTCTTTCACATCGGGATTTAATTTCAATTGAGGAAGAGGACGGAAGTCACGAGTTAGCTGCAACTGAGCTTGCTCTAAGTGATTCGTATAAAGGTGAGCGTCACCCAAAGTGTGAACGAAATCACCAACACCCAAGCCGCAGACCTGTGCGATCATATGAGTTAGTAATGCATAGCTCGCGATATTAAACGGCACGCCCAAGAAAATATCCGCGCTACGTTGATACAGCTGACAAGAAAGTTTTCCATTAGCGACATAAAACTGGAAGAAGGCGTGGCAAGGCGGCAACGCCATTTTATCTACGTCGCCAGGGTTGAACGCCACGACCAACAAACGGCGCGAATTTGGATTCTTTTTAATTTGTTCAACCACGTTGGTAATCTGGTCAATCGTGCGACCATCCGCAGTTTCCCACGAACGCCATTGTTTCCCATACACCGGACCCAAGTTGCCGTTTTCGTCAGCCCACTCATCCCAGATCGTCACTTTATTGTCGTGAAGATACTTGATATTTGTTTCACCTTTTAGGAACCACAAAAGCTCATGAAAGATAGAGCGCGTATGTAACTTCTTGGTAGTTAAAAGAGGAAAACCTTCTTCAAGGTTGTAGCGCATTTGATAACCGAAAGTTGAAATAGTTCCGGTGCCAGTGCGGTCTTCTTTTTTTGTGCCATTTTCAAGAACGAATTTAATAAGATCGTGGTACTGCTTCATCGATCCTCCCTGAGAGGTGCCCAATGACAGTATTTTTGAAGCTGTCTTTTTTGTCTATGGAAATACAGGCATATCGCATGGGTCCAACGTTCTGTATCGTGTCATGAGGGCTTGCCATTGCCTACTTCGTGCACATCTTATGGAAAGGAAAGGAGCCTAATATGATGTATTTACGTAAATCTGAAGACAGAGGCTATGCAGAATTTGGCGGCTGGTTGAAATCTCGGCATTCCTTTTCGTTTAGTGATTACTATGATCCTCAGTTTATGGGCTTTCGCGATCTTCGCGTGATCAATCAGGATTGGATCGCAAAGTCCGCAGGCTTTCCTGCGCATCCTCACAAAGACATGGAAATTATCACCTATGTTTTAAAGGGGACGGTGGCTCATAAAGACAGTTTAGGAAACGTCGGTGAAATCAAGGCCGGCGAAATTCAAACTATGCACGCGGGAACAGGCATTCGTCACAGCGAATACAATCCTTCCGACAGTGAAGAGCTTCAGCTTTTTCAAATCTGGGTTTTGCCAGATGTTGTCGGTGCAAAACCGGGATACACTCAGCAATCTTTCACACGAGAACAAAAGTTAAATCAATTGAAGCTTTTGGTTTCTAAAGATGGACGCGGAGACAGTCAAAAAATAAATCAGGACGTCGACCTTTATGCCGCAATCTTTGAACCTGGAGTTGAACAGCAGGTCTCTCTTCGTCCTGGCCGAGGCGCCTATGTGCAGTTGGCCGAAGGGGAGCTAGTCGTGAACGGCACAACTCTAAAATCGGGTGATGCCTTGGCGATAGAAAACGAGACGATGTTGAATATAAAAGCCAATAAAGAAACAGAATTTTTGTTCTTTGATCTTCGTTAAAAATAAGGGCCCTTATGTGGGCCCTTTTTTATTCCAGAACAGTGTTCCACTTTTCATATTCCTTCGGAGGATCTGCTTGCAAAGGAAACTTAGCTTGAGCCTTTGCGATTTCTCCCGCCGGCGAAGGTGTTGCTAACTCGATACCTCCGCGAAGAACAGTATCCAAGGCATCAATTTTTAGTTCCGACTTGAACAGTCCTAACTTCGCACTAATGCCTGATGATCTCCAGAAAACAGTGTTCGTTCTGATGACTCGGACATAACGATTCAAAATATTGATTTGCAAAAGAACGGTTTGACCCGTTTTAGACAAAGTTTCTTTGGTTACGGTTCCGATTTTCATTCCTCTGAATGTCACAGAATCTCCAGCGCTGACGGATCCAAGGTCATTGGTTTCTAACTGGTAAGTGCTCGTGTCCTCTAACGGATCTTTCGATTCGCCACCTTCTTTTCCTTTGAACTCAGTTTTTAATTCGCCGCCAATTTTTCCGGGATCCACGGATATGTAGGCACCTTCGATCAGTGTTTCTAAACCGGAAACGCCTTGCAAGCTGACCTTCGGAGTCACCAGCCAAAACCGCGTGCCAGCAACGGCGAATTCTTCGGCGTGTTTCTGTAAAATGGCGTGGGCGATCACATCTTTTTTATCTTCAGAAATAGTGACCTTTTGGACATCACCAATAGTCACACCCCGATAACGAATTTGTGTCTTCCCCGGTTGGATTTGCGATCCGTCCTCAAAAGAAATTTTGATATGGGGACCTCTTTGTTGCCAATAGTCCCAGAAAAGCCAAACCGAAATGGCAATCGCAAAGGCCGGAAATAACCAGATATACCATCCGGCTCTCAGAGATTTTAATTTTTGTTTTGTTACTGTCTCAGTCATCGCTTTCTCTTTCCCATAACATTTGTGGATCGAAGTACGCCGAAGCGAGCATTGTAAATATCACGACAAGCAAAAACATAATCGAACCTGCTTCAGGACGAACCTCCGCCAGATTTCCCAATTTCATCACCGCCACCAGAACAGCCAGTAAAAAAATATCCAACATAGACCAGCGCCCGATGGCCTCCACGATGTGATAGAGCGTAGTCTTAAAACGGGGATTCTGATTGTTTTTGGCGGTAGCCGATAAATAAAACAGAATAATTAGCTTCATCAACGGGATTAAAATGCTCGCTAGAAACACGATGATCGCGATAGGCCAGTAACCAGTGTCTGAAAGCTGAACGATTCCACTCCAAATTGTCGACGTTGTGCGATTTCCGTAAATTTCTAAAGTCATGAAGGGAAAAAAGTTCGCGGGAAGATAAAGAATCAAAGCCGTGAACGAAAATGCCGCGGTCAGCTTAGTGGACTTGGGATTTAATCTGGTGTTGCGACTGCCACAGCGATCACAAATAATCGTCGCTCGCACATGCACTGGTACAGGCATATGATAGCCACAAACTTCACAAACTAGATATCGTGTCGGCGTTCCTGCTTCATCCATAAAAATGATTTTAGCTTGAGGCGCTGACTGGTCATGTTTCAAGGGGAGGGGTTGTTGAGATGCAAAAAAGGTTTTGCGAATTAACAAAATAAAAAAGGGAGCTGAGCGCTCCCTTTTTTATCTGACTTTGAACGAAGAATTACTGGAAGTTTTGAACTTGCGCAATGTAAGGAAGATTGCGGTAGTAACCTTGGTAATCCAAGCCATAACCGACAACGAAATCATTCGGAATTTTGAAACCAACATGGTCAATTTCGCATTTTACTTTCAAAGCATCCGGCTTTTCCAAAAGCGACACTGTTGTCAGGCTTTTTGGTTTGCGCGATAGGATCGCGTTCTTCAAGTAGTTCATTGTTAGGCCCGTGTCGATGATGTCTTCCACCAAAATCACGTGGCAGTTTTCAACCGGGCTAGCAAGGTCCAACGTCACTTTCACTTCGCCAGAAGAAGAAGTACCACCGTGATAAGAAGCCACGCCAAAGAACTCACAAGTGATGTCGGCGTTGATGTTGCGGATCAAATCTGAATAGAACATGAAGGAACCCTTCAAGACACAGACTGCGACAACTTTTTCGTTTTTAAATTTCTTAGAAAGAGTCTCGCCCAACTCTTTTACTTTTGCCTGAATTTGTTCTTCAGTGATGTAAGGTTTCAGTGAAAGGTTTGTCATAGTGCTCTCTCCATATCTACACAAAAGAGTTGTTCATGATCTCGCCAAAGCCGCCGCCGCCAGGCACGATGTACTGTTTATCGTTCAGACCGCGCTCTTGATCCCAAAATTCCCCAGGAATAGCCTCTAAAACTGCCGCAGAAGACAGTCCTCGGTCAAGCCTTAAGGCATAGATCACGACATCAGGGTGGGCGGTGAGAACATTCTTCAAATATTCAGGGGTTACTATCAGGTTTAACGCGATAAACTTTTTCGCGGGTCCCTCAATATGGGTTTTATAGTGGTCGACCGCTGTAATCATAGTATTTCCCGTTGCACCCATGGGGTCCGGGAAGATGACATGGGCGTCTTTGACATCGCCACCGATTTTCATCCCGCCAAATTCGGCCCCGGTGACCTTGTCCTTGTTGTTCGTCACCCGCGCGGCAAAGATATGATCCTGGCGGACATTTTGAGGTTTTAGGGAAAAATGCAGGGCATTGTAACAGATGTGACTAGGATAAGTGCCGGCACGGGCAAGGTTTACACTGACGGCCTTTTGCTCATCAGATAAACGCACGCCCTGAAGCTTTTTATCGGGATGTACATCCGTCATACGTGTAGGCTGAGTGAAGTTTTCAAGCTTGAACTCATTATTCATAATGATGGATATCAAGTGAGTGTAAAGCACTTCCACGATGCGATTGATTTCCGGTTGATAGCAGTCCGAAGAGCACAAGCGGGCTAGAAGACCACTCAGAAAAGGGCTGTCAATAATGTGCACCTGAGACCCGTATTTGTGTCCCAGCTCTTGATGAAATCCCATAAATGACCTTTGGTGATTAGTTGCCTTTAACGAACTCGATGAAAATCACAAACTCGCTGTCACCGGCTCTAAAGCGTGGCGAGCGCAAAATTTTGAAAACATCAATGGCTGTCAGTTCGTCTTCGTTTTCAAGATTCGAGTGGGGAGGCATCACTCCCGCTAAGAAAAATCCAGTGCGGCCACCGATCTCAAAAATCGCCGGAAAGGATTTGCGCTGAACCTCAAAGGTTCCAGCCGGAGTCGGGTCCTTCCAAGTTCTTTGAATTTCCAAATTGCCGCGAAGGATGTTGCCCTCAATTTCGCTGATCTCAAAAAAAGTCGTCAGACCAATTTCCACGGACGGATCGCGGCGATCTTTGATCGAATATGACCACTGAAGCGTACGTGCTCCATCCAAGGCGCGATCTTCTTTATGAAGAATTGTGATCTGCGGGCGGTTGATATTTGAGTCGACCGTGGGAAGAATTCCTGCGGCATAGTCGTTAAAGTTCATGAACTGACCGGTACTGCGGCTGGCGCCCATGATAGCATTCAGACTGCCACGTCCCACTTCAGCGTAGTACACGATCAAGTGCGAACCGTCTTTAGCTCCCGCGCGCGCAGATTTTTCGGCAGGGGTCGTTGTCGGAGTTGCCGTCGCCGTTGGATTTGCCCCTGCAGCCGGAGCCACTTTAAAGGCACTCACGGAGCCATCACTGGCATCATTATCAGAAGCAGTCTCTGCAGGTTCTTGTGAAGCTTGTTCTGTGGGCTCTGAATCAACGGTTTCGGCTAAAGAGGCAACAGAAGTGGTGGACGAGGGATTGATTTGCACCGTGGATTTTAAATAACTCACACGACGCTCAAGATTTTGCTGTCCTTTTTGGTAAAGACTTATTCCGACGCCACCAGCAACGACAACTAAAAGCGACAGTTGCACCAGGGGATTTCCAAAAACCCTTTTCCACATCGGGGGTGTCGCGGGTTTGAAGTTCTCCATATCGACGCCACACTGCGCGCAGTATTTATCTTTCGGTTGCTGGAATCCACAGCGTGGACAGTTGATTAACATAAAATCAGGTTAAGACAAAGCGACTTGACGCTCAATAGAATAATTCATACCTTGAAATCTCACGGGAATTCCTTACAGATCAGAGAGTCCGCAGCTATGAAAAAGTACAAACCGAAATCCGGCGAAAGAGTAGAGATCAAAGAAGAAGTGATCCCGCCCAAAGTCGAGCTGCCATTTGAGTTCTCGCCTGAGCACTATCCAGTTCTACTGCAAGAAGTGTTAGCCGCATTTTATCCTTATCGTGAAAAAGAAAATCCAACTTACTTCGATGGAACTTTCGGGCGTGGAGGACATTACTCAGCGATGCGCTATGTGATTCCCCAGATGAAAGCCACGGTCATGGACCAAGATCTAGCAGCCATCGGCTTCGCGCAAACGCGCTTCCAGACGGAGGTCGAGCAAGGCCAGTTAAAGATAATACATGGAAATTTCTCTCAATTTTCAGAACACAATCTAAATAACTTTGATATGATGCTCTTAGATCTAGGTGTGAGCTCTCCGCAATTAGACCAGGCCGAACGAGGCTTTAGTTTTTATCACGATGGCCCCCTAGATATGCGAATGAATCAGCAACAAGGAATGACAGCAGAGATGCTTGTGAATACGGCTTCAGAGGATGAACTCATTCGAATCTTCAGAGAGTACGGCGAAGTGTATCGTCCGGCTCGTGTCGTACGCGCGATTGTTAACGATCGCAAAACCAAAGCATTCCAATCAACCAGTCAGCTTGCGGGCCTCATTGAACGCGTTGATGGCTGGCAAATCAAAGGTCATCATCCCGCTACAAAATATTTTATGGCTCTGCGCCTGGCAGTGAATTCGGAACTGGAAGTTGTCGAACAAGCTTTGCCCGCGATGATGAAAGCTTTGAATCCCGGTGGCCGTTTGGCCGTCATTTCTTTCCACTCTTTGGAAGATCGTATTGTGAAAAATATCTTTAAAGAGGCGGAAGATCTTGGCAGATCCGTTTATAAAAAAGTGATCGTTCCCACTCAGGAAGAGTGTGACAAAAACTCTCGCTCGCGTTCCGCGAAATTGAGAGTCTTCGAGAGGAGTGCTCAGGATGAGCTCGGAAAACTTTAGGCAGCTAAAACCTTTTTTTAGCATTCTAGTTATCATCTTTACTTTGTTTTCCATCGTCTTCCTGCAAATGGAAGAACGCCGCATGGGCTATAGCGTTTTGAAGCTGACTCGCGAGCATAAAAAAGTGTGGGAAGAAAAACGCACCAAAGAAATTGCGCTCGCGAAAATCACACGCCCCCAACTTTTGGATACGATGGCTCAGCAGAAGTTCACTCTTAAAAAGGTGCAGGCCAATCAGATCATTCACTTAACGGGCCCCGTGACGAATGATGTAGAAAAAGTAGTGAATAAAGACATTGCGAAAAAGGACCTGTAGTTGAAATCACGTATTGTCATCATCTTTGTTGGTATATTGGTTCTGTGGTCGGCGCTTATCCTGCGTGCAGGATATTTGCAATTTCTTCCGAACGACCGATTGAATTCTTTGCAGAACCGTCAATTTCAAACCAAGGTCACGTTGCAGGCCCGCCGCGGAGCCATTGTCGATAGCAATGGACGTGACTTGGCGATGTCAGCCGCAGCGTACTCTCTTTATGCAGATCCCAAAATTATTGAGAATCGCAAAGTCGCTGCGAAAAAATTGGCGAAGGCTTTGAATCAGTCTTATGAATCCGTCTATGCAAAAATCAAAGATGGCAATCGTCGATTTGTTTGGATCCAGCGTATGTTGGATCAGGCGACGGCGGATGAAATCAAATCCTGGGATATTCGCGGCCTTTCTTTCGTTGAAGAGTGGCGCCGTGTGTACCCGAACGAAACATTGTTAGCGCAGACTTTGGGATTTCTGGGAATTGAAGGTCAGGGGCTTGAAGGCTTAGAGCTTGGATACAATCAACTTCTTGCGGGTAATCAAAAGAAAGTATCCGTGAAGAGAGATGCTCGTGGACGTCCCCTAATCAACGATGGTTTGATGTTTATTGAAAATCCAGAGGGCAGTGAGCTTCGTCTGACCGTGGACTCTGAACTTCAATACCGACTTGAAAGTGAACTCGCCAATGCGGTTTCTACGTTTGAAGCCGATCATGCCGTGGGTGTGATCCTGGATGCAAAAACTTCTGCGGTTTTAGCTTTGGCTTCAGCGCCGACGTTTGACGTTAATAAAGCGATGAAGGCTCCGGGCGAGCATCGCCGTAACAAAATCGTGACCGATGCTTTTGAGCCGGGTTCAACGATGAAGACTTTCGTGATTGCGGCCGCTTTGCGTGACGGTTTGATTCAACCAAACACGAAGTTCTATTGTGAAAAAGGAAGCTTCAAAGTAGGTGATCGCATCATTCGTGAAGCGGAAACGAAAGAAAAGTTCGAAGATCTGACAGTGAGCGAGATTCTCGCGGTTTCTTCAAATGTCGGTACTACGAAGATCGCATTTAAGATGGGATCGGACAAACTTCGCCAAGGTCTTTTGGATTTTGGCTTTGGTCAAAGGCTGGGCGTAGATCTTCCGGGTGAAGCTCGCGGCATGGTGCAAGCCCTTCCTTGGAGACAGCACTTATTGAGTAATATCTCTTTCGGTCACGGTATTTCAGCGACACCTTTGCAAGTGGCGAATGCATTTGCAGCCATTGCCAACGGAGGGGTGTTGAACACACCATACATCGTTCAAAGCATTCGTGACGCCGAAACTGGAGAGTTGAAAGAAACGGAAGTGAAACCCATCCGTCGCGTTCTTACTGCCGAGCAAGCCGCTCAAATGCGTGCGATGCTTGTTGGAGTCACTACTACGGGTGGTACGGGTGGCAATGCTCGTGTGGATGGATTCATGGTCGGTGGTAAAACTGGAACGGCTCAAAAAGTAAATCCGAACGGACGGGGTTACCTCAAGGGCGCCTACATTTCTAGCTTTGGCGGATTTATTCCTGCGAATGATCCGAAGTTTGTAATTTACGTGGCGGTGGATTCTCCCCGCAAAGCCTATTACGGTGCGACGGTCGCGGCTCCTTTATTCTCGCGCATGGCTTCGTACGCGGTTCGTAAAGAAGGGATTGCCCCACTTCCAATGGCCGAAGTTTCGACTGTCGATAAAAAAGTTCGTCGTATTGCTGCCGAACCGAAACCAGTTGTGAAAATTCCACCCAAAGAAGTTTTAACGGCGACAGAGTTAGACAAAGCCACGGAAGTGGTTACGGGCGAAACAGTTCCGAACTTAAAGAACATGACGACTCGTGAAGTACTTCGTCGCATCAACGGTCAAGACTTGAAAGTGAAATTTGTCGGTCAAGGTGTTGTCGCAGATACAATTCCGGATGCGGGTTCCCTGGTGCCGGAAACAAAAGAAATCACGGTTATAATGAAATAAAAGTAAAGGGAAGATTGCAGTGATCTTCCCTTTTTTTTTGTCCGAGGTTTCTTCAAACATCGGCCACTTGTGTCAGCCTTTTACTCCCCAGTTAAAAGCTATTCCCAGTTCATTCTTTGCTCGAAGAGTTTCAAAGCGAAGGCCAGATTGTTGTTGCCTCGCTGAATTCTTTCACAGAAAGTACACGGGTATGGAAATCCAGCAGGCGTCGCAGTCAGATCTTTTAAAAAAGTACTTCAATCTTCCGCAGTTTCGTCGCGGGCAAAAAGAGATCATCGATGCTGTGCTAGCCAAAAAAGATGTCTTAGCCGTTCTGCCTACGGGGGGCGGTAAATCTTTATGCTATCAATATCCGGCTGTTCACTTTCAAAAACTCGTGATCGTCATTTCGCCTTTGATCGCTTTGATGAAGGACCAAGTCATGTCTTTACAAAGGCTGGGTATTCCGGCGGGATGCTTGCACTCTGGTCAGTCAGACGATGAAAAACGCGATGTTTTTGCAGAGTTGAACAAAGGCGGCGCTTTCGTTTTGTATCTTTCTCCGGAAAGAGCACAGAAGGAAGGGTTTCAGAAATGGATTCAGCATCGTCAAATCGCCCTTTTTGCGGTGGATGAAGCTCACTGTGTGTCTCAGTGGGGGCATGACTTCCGAGAGGAGTATGCACAATTAAGTATTCTTAAAAAAATCTGCCCACATGTGCCGATCCTGGCGTTGACAGCATCAGCGACACCGACCGTTTTAGATGACATCTCAAAGCATTTGAATTTGAAAAATCCAGAACGCATGGTCCATGGATTTTATCGCTCCAATCTTTACTATCAGGTGGAGCTTTGTGAAAACGAAGAGGCGAAGCTGGAATTGTTGCTTCAGAGCATTAAGTCCACGCCTCAGGGGCGCATTATCGTTTACTGCGGGACTCGCAAGGTAACGGAAACGACAGCGGCTCTTTTGCAAAAGAAATTTAAGCAAGTGGGTTTTTACCATGCGGGTTTAACGGCTGAAGTTCGCGCGCAAACCCAAGAAGCTTATGCCAATGGGGATCTTCGTATTCTTGTGGCCACAAACGCTTTCGGCATGGGCATCGACCAACCGGATGTGCGTTTGGTTGTTCACTATCAAATTCCAGCTAATATCGACGCTCTTTACCAGGAGATGGGTCGGGGTGGTCGTGATGGTGCCGAGTCGACATGCATGGCTTTGTATTCGAAAAAGGATAAAGGCCTGCAGTCTTACTTCATTCACAGTTCGGAAGCCCCCGAGGAAATAAAAAGCGCCCGCTGGAGAAACTTAGAAGCTCTAGTAAATTACTCTGAAGGTGGCGAATGCCGTCATGCCGAGATTCTGACTTATTACAAGGATTCTCAGCGTATTGAACGCTGTGGGCACTGTGATAACTGTGATCCGAAATCGTCTCGTCGTATCTTAAAACCACTGACGCCTTCTTTGGTTTTGGATCAAACATTAGAAAAAATCAAAACGTCCTTAAAGAAATCCAAGAAACCTAAAGCTTCCGATTTGGATTTTGTTTTGGATGAGATTCAGGAAAAGCGTTACGAAGTTCTTCGTCAATGGCGCAAAGCCAAAGCCAAAGAGCTCGATGCTCCGGCCTTTGTGGTGTTCAGCGATCAGACTTTGAAGCACCTGGCAGTTAAGAATCCACGAAATTTGGAAGAAATGAAATCCGTTTACGGGATCGGAGACGCAAAAATCGAAAAGTTCGGTTGGGATGTTTTAGCAGAGTTAACCCGCTAAAACTTCACGTCTTATATCGTAGTACTTAAAATTCTCTCTAGAGATTCTTTCATCGACCCGCCATACTTTCTGTATGGCGATGGAATTTGATAAAAATAAAATCATTCAATCCTTAGTTCAGAATCTTCAGCAGTCTGATTATGCAGAAGGAGCTTGGTTGGGGGGATCTTCCGCAACCGGCTTCGAGGATGATCTTTCTGATACCGATATTGTCATTATAAGTACGGCTCCCGATGAAATTTTCCAAACTGTGGAAGACACACTTCAGAAGATGGCTGCCATCACCCATATATGGAAGGTGGAAGATTCCCCATGGAAAAACTTTGCTCAGAAATTTTATGTCTTAGATCAAACTTCCGAGACCTATTATTTAGATGTTGGCGTTTTTCAGTCTTTGGTTCCGGAGGATTATTCCGAATATTTCAATGTCGAACGTCACGGTTCTCCTCAGGTGCTTTTTGATAAAACAGATATTCTTAAGCAAGCGTCCCGACAGCCTCGCTATGAAAGTTCAAAAAATATCGAATGGTCTCAATGGATTGCGCGATTTGAAATTCTGTACCGAACTTTTCTAAAGGAATCGCTGCGGGGAAAGTACATTGACAGCTACACGTTCTATCAGAGACTGGTGATGATGTGGGTGCAATTGGTGCGTAGACATAGGACCCCACAAAAGCATGACTTCGGGTTGCGATATCTGTATCGCGATTTGCCAGTGGCTGAGTCGCAGTACATTGAAAAACTGCTGCAAGTGCCGGATTTGAAATCCATGCAGGTCGCAGCTGCGGAATTAAGATCAAAAATTTTGACGCTTCAGAAGGACGTTTCAGCATGAAGATTCTGGTATTAGGTGGAACTCGCTACTTCGGTAAAAGACTGGTGCATTCTTTGATTCACGAAGGTCATGAAATTTGGGTTCTTTCCCGTGGGCAACAGGAAGATGATTTCGGCGCCCGTGTGCATCGCTTAAAAGGGGATCGAAAAAACAAAGAGTCCTTGGCTTCGGCCGTAGGTTCTTTGAGCTTTGATGTTGTCGTCGATCAGGTCTGTATGACTCCCGCAGAAGCCGCTGCGAGCTGCGAAATTTTTGCGGAAAAAACTTCTTACTACATCATGACTTCGACCATGTCAGTGTATGCCTTAGGTGGAGATCTTCAAGAGGAAGACTACAACCCCTATCTTTATCAACCGACCGCTCCTACGAATCCCGCTGAAGAATACGGAGAAGGCAAAAGAGCGGCAGAAAATTATTTTGCCACGAACGCACCATTTAAATGTTCTTTTGCCCGCTTCCCCGTCGTTGTTGGAGAAGACGATTACACCGGGAGATTGTTAGGTCATGTTCAGAAAATAAAAAAGGGGCAACCTTTGTATTTTCCCAACTTAAACGCCAAATTTTCTTTTATCACCTCTGAAGATGCGGCGCGAGCGCTGTTGTGGCTTGTGCATACGAAGCATGAAGGACCTTTTAATTTTGCCTCTGAAGATGCCATTCCTTTGAAAGAGCTTGTGAATGATATTGAGTCCATCACGGGACAGAAAGCTCAGCTTCTGACGGAGCCATCGCCAGAAAACTGGTCACCTTATGGAATTTCTGAAGATTGGTTTTTAAACGTCGAGAAAGCCAAGACGGCGGGCTTTCAGTCAAAACCCGCACGGGAATGGCTGCATTCTTTGTTAGTCAGTTTGAATCGAGTTTAGATATTCGCCGATTTTAATAATCACCGGAGCTGGGATTTCGTGACCGCCGCGGAAACTCAGCATGGGGCCCTTCATTCCATTTTGATTCAAAAGTGTATTTAGTTTCTGTGCTTGTTTGTGGCCAAGAACTTGATCCATCTCGCCATGGCTTTGAAAGAAACGCCGTCCTTCACGGGCTGGCACCAACTTTTTCCATTCTTCCTGGTGCAGCAAGGTGCCTGACATAATGACAAGTCCTGCTGGCGTTTCGGGCGCACGCAGGTAAAGCTCGGTGGCGAGCATTGCACCTTGGCTAAAGCCACCCAGCACAATTTTGTTCCAAGGCACTTTGAGTTGGCGAATCATTTCCATGGCGGCATCGTAAGCTTTAGAAAGACCCTTCGGAGTGTCGTTGCTAAAATCACGATGTTCACCGCGGGATTGCGCTTCTTGGATTTCCATCATATTGATCGTCCACCAGGCGCGTCCCATCCATGCCGGACCAATGGGAACTTCTAAAATTCCATTCGGGAAAAGCCAGTTGTAAGTTTTCTTCGTGGAAATCATCTCTCCTAAAGAAAAGAGGTCATTACAATCAGCGCCAAAGCCGTGGAAGAAGATCACCCAGGGCGCGTTATCGTCTTTATTTATTTCTTGGCAATGTATCTTTCCGAGTTGTCTCATAACTTAGTCATACGCTATTCTTGAAACCGAGTCTATGAAACTGAATAATCTCTTTTCCATCATTCCAGGAACTTCGAATTACACTTTGTCTGAGACGGAAGTCAGCGGAGTCTTTAATGACGCACGTCTGGTTGTTCCTGGCTCTGTTTTCGTCGCAATCCGTGGCAGTAAATTGGATGGGCATAGTTTCTTAGGCGATGCCGTGGCCAAAGGGGCGGCGGCGTTGGTCGTTGAAGATAAATCGAAAGTTCCCGCAGGATATGCCGGTTTTGTATGGCAAACAGAAAACTCGCGCGAGACTTTGGATCTTTTAGCCAGTCGCTTCTATCTGGATCCGGGGCAGGAACTTTTCTGTGTCGGTGTTACAGGTACGAATGGAAAAACTTCCGTCACTTACATGACTGAAGCGATCTTGAATGCCGGAAAAATTCCGACAGGAGTTATCGGCACCGTCAATCATCACTTGTTAGATAAAGTCTGGCCTTCTGAGATGACAACACCGGATCCGGTATTTTTACAAAAACGCTTGCGAGAATTCCGTGATGACGGAGCGATGGCCGTGGCGATGGAAGTTTCTTCCCATGCTCTTGATCAAAAGCGTGTCGACAGTGTGCCATTCAATACCGTGATCTTTACAAACCTCACGCGCGATCACTTGGATTATCACGAAACCATGGATCAGTATTTTGAAGCGAAACAAAGACTTTTCACGGATCTTCTTTGGAAGACCGAAAAGTCTCCCTGTTACGCGATTGTGAATACAGCGGATAAGTATGGACGTCGTTTGAAAGTGGCGGATCCCGCGGTGCTTTGGACCTATGGTTCCAAAGATTCCGATATTCGCTATGAAATTTTAAAGATGGATTTTGCTTTGACTCATTTCAAAGTCCACACGCCTATAGGGGAAGGGGAAATCCGTCTTCCTATGTCCGGCACGCACAACGTGATGAATGCCTTGGCCGCTTTAGGGGCGGGTTTATCGGCAGGAATCCCGTTGGATATTTGCATCAGCGCTTTAGATAGTTTCACGGGAGTTCCGGGGCGTTTGCAGTCCGTTCCCAATAAGCAGGATCTTGCAGTCTTTGTTGATTACGCCCATTCTCCGGATGCTTTAGAAAATGTTTTAATGGCTTTAACGAAAGTGCGCGAGAACTTAAATTCTCCAGCGAAAATTTGGACAGTATTTGGTTGCGGTGGCGATCGAGATAAAGGAAAACGTCCTTTGATGGCGCAAATGGCGTTGCGTTTTTCGGATCACGTGGTCATCACCTCAGACAATCCTCGCACCGAAGATCCGCAAAGTATTATCAATGATATTTTGGCTGGTGTTGCCGGCGCGGATAAATCAAAAGCCACTGTCTATGTTGATCGTAAAGAAGCCATTCATCAGACTATGAAAAAGGCTCAGCCGGGCGATGTTGTTTTGATCGCGGGCAAGGGCCATGAAGACTATCAAATCATCGGCAAAGAAAAATTCCCGTTCAGTGACGTGAAAGTGGCCGAAGAAGCCTTACAAGGGAGATAAAAACAATGAGAGCCATGGATGTGCAAACCATTGTGAAAGTCACCGGAGCTGAAACTCTGGGACTGAAAGAAGATAAATTTCAAGGAATCGGAACGGACACACGAGCGGATCTAAAAGGTCAACTTTTCATCGCCCTCAAAGGTGAAGCTTTCGATGCACATCAATTTTTAGATAAAGCGGTTCAGCAAGGAGCTTCAGGACTTTTGGTTCATGAAGACAGCGATCTTGTACAAAAATTAAAGGGCCAAGTGACTATTTTGAAAGTGCCTGACACATTAAAGGCTCTTCAGCAGTTGGGAACTTGGGCCCGCCGTCAATCTAAAGCCAAAGTTTTGGGCATTACGGGCTCTAATGGTAAGACGACAACGAAAGAATTCACTGCTGCCTTGATCGGCTCTGTTAAAAAAGTTCACTACAACAAAGGTTCTTTCAACAATCATTGGGGTGTTCCATTCACCTTGTTGCAAATTCCAGCGGACGCCGAAGTCGCCGTTGTAGAAATGGGCATGAATCACGCCGGAGAAATCACAGAGCTAGTGCACATCGCGGAACCCGATGTGGTTGTCTGCACGATGGTGGGACGTGCGCACATGGAATTCTTCGGTACAATTGAAAAAGTTGCTGAAGCTAAAGAAGAAATCTATATCGCTTCTGGGGCTAACACTCTTCGTATTTACAATTTAGACAACACGCAAACTCATAACATGTACGTGCGAGCGACCGAAAAATACCCACACGAAAAACTTCTGACGTTTTCATCAGAAGACCCTCGTGCCGATGTGCATTTGACGATTGCTTCCATGAGCATGGGCGAACTATCAATCAAAGGAAGCATCGGCGGTCAGTCAGGCTCTGCCAATGTTCAAGTCTTTGGATCTCAGAATTTGACGAATCTGATGGCAGCAGCCGCTTTGGGGCTTGCTGCAGGAATGAGTCCTTCTCAGGTGTGGGCAGGTCTTCCTCACTGCAAAACAAATTGGGGACGCAATCAGCTTGTGAATTTGAAATCAGGCGCGCAGATGATTTTTGATGCTTACAACGCCAATCCTGACAGTATGAAAGCTTTGATCGATAATATGAAACTGTTGACGGTTTCTGGTCGCAAAGTAGGTGTCTTCGGGCAAATGCGTGAACTAGGAAGTGCCTCAGCCTCCTTACACGAAGAGCTGGGCACCTGGGTGGGGCAAGCGGGATTCGATAAGGTTTATTTTATCGGTGACGACTATGAGGCCTTCGGGAAAGGCCTGCAAAAAGTCGGCTATAAGAATCCATCCCTGATCGAAAAAGATTTTAAGGAATCTTCAGGCCAGGATCTGGGTCAGTTTTTAAAATCTGGAGATATCGCGGTAGTGAAGGCGTCACGCGGGACAAAGCTGGAACGCTTTGTGTTCCCTTGTGAACCTTTAGATTTCGCGGAGAAGCAGTAACACGCTGAACCTTTGGCAGGTTCAGCGCTCTGGTAAAAAGCGCGAAATACATAAATTACTCCCACTTCTTATGGAACTTTTCGATTTTTTCGACGAGTTCTTTTTTCTGTTCAGGCGTTAAGCTTTTATGAAGAGCGGATACCTTATCAATGTATTTATCCGTTCTTGCGTCCATGCGCGCCTGACGTTGTTTGATCACTTCTTTGATTTTGGCTTTATCAAGTTCTTCAGAAAGCAGCATTGTTTTGAAATCACCGTACAAAGACTGACGGACGGCTTTTTCTTCTGCGAAGTCTTTTTTCACGTCAGCGGCGATATCATTCAATAAAGCTTTTTGTTGTTCATTGAAATCAAACTTATCCGCGATTTTTTCGCTGACGGCATTGATTCGTTCTTCCGGACTGCGGTGGCAACCCGTCATCAGACCAACTCCAGCGACCGCTAAGACAACGCCTAAAACACGAGGCCATTTTCTTTTACTTACGATTTTCATATCAACTCCTTCGGATGAGTGGGTTTCTTAAATACAAGTTTAGGTGGTTCCGAGGGCGAAGTGGTTGCCGGATTGTTAATATTTGTAACAAATTGTAACTGCTTGATTATTCAGGGTTTTGGGGCTTTCACGAAATACATAAATAGATTAAGATACAGCTATGAATCGCATTGCCCTGATCGATGATGATCAAAAATTAGGAGAGCTGTTGAAGCAGTATTTCAGTCAGTTTGAGCTGGAAACTGTGCAGTTCACCCTTCCTTCTGAAGCTTTGTCTGCTTTAAAGCGCGAAAAATTCGATGCGATTATTCTAGATGTGATGCTACCTGAAATGGATGGCTTCGAGGTGTGCAAAAAAATTCGTGGATTCAGTGATCTTCCGATTCTGATGCTCACAGCTCGCGGAGAAACCTCTGACAAAGTTTTAGGACTGGAGCTCGGCGTGGATGATTATTTGCCCAAGCCTTTTGAAGCTCGTGAGCTTGTGGCGCGAATGAAAAGCCTGATTCGTCGGTATAAAAAGACTTCAGTGAGCGGAAACAAACTGCGCTCAGGATCTCTTGTGCTGGATACGCAGCTTCGCACGGCTTTCCTAGAAGATCAGAATTTAAATCTCAGCACACACGAGTATGAATTATTGAAACTTTTAATGTCTTACGCGGGTCAAAGCCTTTCCCGGGATCGTATTATGGATGAACTTCGTGGCGTGGATTGGGAAGCTTACAACCGCAGCATCGATGTCGCCATCAGCCGTCTAAGACAAAAATTAAAAGACCCAGCTAAGACTCCGGTCTTCCTGCGCACCGTGTGGGGAGAAGGTTATTGCTTTATCGCTCCTGTGGAGGAAACACTGTGAAGCCCCGTGGAATGAAACTTCTTATCAAAGTGTTTCTGGCCTTTCTTCTGACCTCGCTTTTGATTGTCGGAGGCTTGGCTCTTTTGGGACATTCATTAAGCCCCGAAAAATCTTTGTCGCCCGTGATAGAAAACAATGCTGCCAATTATTTTCAAAGTTTGAGCGCCAAGATTCAAACCGAGGACGACATACGCCGTCTCTATAAAGACTTGCAATTGCGTGTCCGACGGGAAGGTTTTGAACAACTGGCTGACAGCCAGGGGCTTCCCAGTTTTGCGACCACCGAAGAAATGGATAAGGATTTTTCAAATAAACTTTCTTTAGGGAAAACCAACGGCTTTTACTTTGCGGAGGTGAAAGGAGTCACGCCACGGACTGTTTGGTTTATTTCCTATGATGAAATTCCGCGCGCGTGGTTGTTTCCTTTTTTATGGGTCGCCTCTTTTATCTTCTTTATCATGGCCATCAGTTTTTTAACGATTCGCTGGATGATGTCGCCGATCAAAGTCGTCGTTGAAGGAGTTAATAAAATCTCGGAAGGGAATTTGAAGTATCGTATTAAAACAAATCATCGCGGCGAATTCGGTCTTATTGCCGACTCTTTTAATAACATGGCCGATGGCCTTGAAAAAATGATCGTCGCTAAAGAGCAACTTCTTCGTGATGTCAGTCATGAACTGCGCAGTCCGTTGACTCGTGTCGGGGTTGCTGTAGATCTTTTGGCCGATGAAAAAATGAAGTCATCTATAAAAGATGATCTTTCTAAGATGGAAGAACTCATTCATCAGATTTTAGAATCTTATCGTCTTAAGGAAGGGGCGAAGTCGCTAAAAAAATCCAATGTGAATTTGAGCGAGCTTATTTCTAATGTCGTCTCTGATTACGAAGGGGCTTTGAAGGTGAATCTCAATATGCCTGCAGAAGCTTCACTGCACATGGACGCGATGCAAATGGAGCGTGTTCTGCGCAATCTCATTGAAAACTCGATGAAGTACGCAAAACCTACTGAAGCCAATGAACTTACTATTTCTTTACAAAAAGACTGCGATCATTGGGTGTTGAAGTTGAAAGATCAAGGGATCGGAATTTCCGAAAAAGATTTAACTCATATATTTGAACCTTTTTATCGTGCTGATACGGCGAGGTCTCCGGGGAAATCGGGATTTGGATTGGGTTTGGCCATCGCTCGCGCTGTGATCGAAGCCCATGAAGGAACGATCACGGTCACCAGCAAAATGAATGTGGGAAGTGAGTTTACTATCCGCCTTCCTAAATAGCCAATTCGCGATACATTGTCTGTACTTCGTTGATACCGTATTTTCTTTCCAATCTTCGTACAACGAAGTGACCCCGAGCCATGTCTTGAAAGTGATCCATAAAAATAACGTTCACCGTGGCCCCACCCAATGCTCCCACCAAAGGCATCAGTTGGGCCGCGGCCTTTTCGGCCACCACCAACTGAAAACGTGATGCCACACTGGCCAGCAGTCGCATCATGATGGGCGCACTTTCCTCTGCCAGGCTTTTGCCAAGAAAGGCTTTGGCTGCATCCGTGAAGGCTTTTGATAAAGCGGCCCGAGTCATAATATAACCCGAGCCAGCCGCATCGTCGGCCGTGCTCAGTCCACCAAAGGCGAAGACTTCAAGGCAAGCTAGTTTCGTATCAATGTCAGAAATGTCTTCACCTTCACTTTGGGCAATGTCGATGATGGATCTCATCATCAAAGTCGTGGAAATAGGGAGTTCGATAAGAAGGGAAGCCGGTCCGAAAAAACCACCTGCGCCGCCAGTCCCTGCAACCGCAAGCTTATGACCCAAATTGTGCGAAGTCTTTTCGCTCGTAGGCGGAATGGTGCGCATCGCAAGGTCATAGGCGACGTGAATGGATTTTTCCGCTGCTTTATGCACCGTTTTTTGAACTTTGTCCGGTAAAAGTGAAAGGCCTTTTTCAACGGGGGCTCCGATCTTAGCGGCGATGCGCGCCGTGATTCCCGGTTTTTCCAAAAGTTCCTTAGCCAGTCGAAGTGATTGCAGGTCTATGGAATCCATTTGCATCGAAATCTCCTTCTGTGAATTTGCACTACCAGTAACGCTATTTTACACGAAGTCTTATATTGCTGATTTGTTTTTTAGTTATCACAATAAAGTCACCACTTTTAACAATGAGGTTGGACATGGAATTTAAGCACGATGTTCAGGGTCACAAATTTTTGACGATGGTTGAAGGCGGCGAAGCTCATCTGCTTTATCGTCGTAAAGGGGATGTCTTCGATTTGTATGCCACGGAAGTGCCGCCAGAGGCGCGAGGGAAAAATGTTGCGGATCAATTGGTGCGTGAAGCCCTTAAAACAGCGAAGCAAGAAAACGCCCAAGTGATCGCAACATGTCCTTATGTCAAAAAATGGTTCGAAAAACATCCTGAAGAAAAATCCATCTTAAAGCACTAGTGATGGTCTTCCGTTTTTTTAGGTGAGGGATGAACCACAGAGGAGCGTCCCGCACCGATGTCGGTATAAGCGCCCGTCGGTGAGCCTTCCACATCAGGCTTTGCCATGTCGACGGCGCGCCCTTGTTTGTCTGTGTAGCCCGAAGCACGGGCATCACGTTCATTCATTTTTCCATAATTCATTTTATGACTGGCGAATCTGGGTTTCGTAGTTTTTTCTTTATTCATACAATCCCCCTTATCAATGTTAGATACCCGCTTGACCTACTAAGTAGGCGGCTCGTTGCAGGGCCGGATTTACTAAGATCTCGCTCAAATTCCATGTGCTTGTATCTTCTTTTTTCAGTACTTGATGAAGAACGACAAGCATGTCTTCTGTCGTGACAATACCTACCACTTCATCCTCTTTAGTGATTAAAAAGGCCGAGACTTTTTCTTCAATCATCGCCTCCACGACATCATCAATGGGAGTGTCGATGTCGAAGGTTTTAATAGGTGAGGTCATAATTTTGTCGACGGTCACTTCTACAGAAGAAGCCCGCATTAAATCGCGGTCCGAAAGCATTCCGACAATATAATCATCTTCTTCATCCATCACCGGCAGATGACGAATCCAATAGTTGGCCATCAAGCGTTGTGCCTCTGCAGCTGTGGCTGTTTTAGGCACAGTGATTAGCTTACGACTTATGTGATTTTTCAATACGAGTTTCACAACGGACCTCCTTCATCACTTTTCAATTTTATCATTTCTAAATGTCAGTAACATGACGACTGTCATCTCTCATAAGATTTTTAAAACAGCAGTAATATCATATACTTATAAAGTTTTTCTTGCTTTTGCGAATCTGTTCATGCTAAACCCTTTAAGTTCCTAGGAAATTTAAATTTACAAGTCACTACAGAGGATATCTTCAGCATGCTTTATCAATGGCTTTATTCGATGGCGGATCAGTTTTCGCCTCTGAATGTTTTCAGGTACTTAACTGTCCGTACGTTTATCTCGTTCTTCACGGCCTTTTTGCTGTGTTGGATGTGGGGACCTTACTTCATTCGTCGTTTGCAGATGAAGCACTTTGGGCAAGCGATTCGCGATGATGGTCCTCAAACGCATAAGAAAAAAGCGGGAACACCGACAATGGGTGGAGGATTGATTCTTCTTTCCACTTTGATTCCGTGTCTTCTTTGGGTCGACATGACGAATGCTTTGGTGTGGGCGGTGCTGCTTATCACTTGGGGCTTTGGTTTGATCGGTTACATGGATGATTGGCTCAAAGTGAGTAAGAAAAACTCCAAAGGTCTTTCTGGTAAAATTCGTTTAGCCGGAGAGTTTTTAATCAGCGGTGGAGTGATCGCTTATTTGGTTCACTATCACGGACTAAGCACAGCGGTGACAATTCCATTTATTAAGTCCGTTTCTTTGGAGCTTGGCTATCTCTACATCGTGTTCGCATCTTTAGTGATTGTGGGCACAGCCAATGCAGTGAATTTAACTGACGGTTTGGATGGATTGGCGATTGTTCCGGTGATGATCTCTGCGGCGACTTTAGGTTTGTTCGCTTACGTCACAGGCCACTTTTCAATCGCGAATTACCTGCAAATTCCGCATGTGATCGGGGCGGGTGAATTAACTCCGGTCGCGGCGACGATTGTTGCTGCAGGAATGGGATTTTTGTGGTTTAACGCGTACCCCGCACAAGTGTTCATGGGGGACGTGGGATCGCTTTCATTGGGCGGTTTCTTGGGCACCATGGCCGTGATCACTCAGAATGAACTTTTAATGGTTGTTCTTGGTGGTGTGTTCGTGGTGGAAGCGTTGTCGGTCATCACTCAGGTGATTTCATTTAAGATGACCGGGAAGCGTGTGTTTAAAATGGCACCGATTCACCATCACTTTGAATTGGGTGGTTTAACAGAAACAAAGATCATCGTGCGTTTCTGGATCATCTCTATTTTGCTTGCAGTATTAAGTCTTTCGACTCTGAAGTTGAGGTAAGAAAATGTATAAAGAGTTTAGCGAATTAAAAGATAAAAGAATTCTTGTCGTCGGTCTTGGTAAGACGGGGGCCTCTTTGGCGCACTTCCTGACTAAGCATGGCGCGCAAGTGACAGTGACGGATCATAAATCCAAACCTGAACTTTCGACTCAGTTAGAACAATTGGGTGATTTGCCAATCAAGTTTGAATTGGGCGGTCACAGTCCAAAAACTTTCATTGCGCAAGATCTTGTGATCTTGTCACCGGGCGTGCCTAGCAATTTGAAAATCTTCGATTACGCAAGATCTCAAGGCATCCGCATTACGGGCGAGTTTGAATTCTCTGCAGGCTTTATCAAAGAACCTATCATTGGATTGACAGGAACAAATGGTAAAACGACTGTTGCGAAAATCACCGAAGCGATTCTTAAAGAATCCGGCATTAAAACTTGGGTGGGTGGCGCGAATGAAAAACCTTTGGTTGATTACTTGCGCTCTGAAGAAAAAGCGCAAGTGGTGATCGCAGAAGTTTCTAGCTTCATGCTTGAACACTGTGACACGTTCAACCCGATGAACATCGTGTTCACGAACTTGGCTGAAAATCATTTGGATCGTTATCGCTCTATGGAAGAGTATGTAAACGCCAAAAGACGTATTTTCAAAAACACAAATCAAGCGACAACAAGCATCTTGAATGCTGACGACAACGCGGTTGTTGAGTTGGCGCGTGATCCAGCGGTTCAACGCGGAAGAATTTTCTACTTCTCTCGCAAACCGGCTTTGGAACCACAAATCATGAACATCGGTGGTGCCGTGAATATCGGTGATGAGATCCGTGTTCGCACAGGTCCAGAGATCGAAACTTTCACGATCAAGAACATGAAAATGCGCGGGAAGCACTCTGTTGAAAACGTGATGGCCGCGATCCTGGCATCTCGTGAACACGGAGCAACTCGCGAGGCTGTTCAAAAAGTGATCGACACCTTTACGGGCCTTCCTCACCGTATCGAGTACGTTCGTAAAGTCGGCGGAGTTCTTTTCTACAACGACTCTAAAGCAACAAACGTGCACGCGGTTCTTCGCGCTTTGGATACTTTCGATGAAAACGTGATATTGATCGCGGGTGGTAAAGATACGAATTTGAATTACGAGCCTTTACGTACTGCCGTAAAAAGAAAGGTCAAGACCTTGATCTTAGTCGGGGAAGCCAAAGAAAGAATCAACCGTGACCTTGGTGACTTCTCTGAAACTTTCTTGATCGGTACATTTGAGGAGGCGGTTCTTATCGCTTACCAAAAGTCCAGAATCGGTGACACCGTTCTTCTATCTCCAGGCTGCTCAAGCTTCGACATGTTTGACAGTTTCGAAGAGCGCGGCGATTATTTCAAAGAAATCGTGAGAAAGTTTCATTGACCGGCGGCAGCCGGCAGAGCGCAGGGCGCGCGCACGCGCGCCCGTAGCTGAAGCAGCTCACAAGCATCAGACCGTCCAAGAAGGACGGTCTTCTTTTAGCCAGGAGGCTTAAGTGTCCCAACGTCTTTTCATCCTCTTCACATCTTCCGTTCTTCTTCTTTCCGGTTGTGCTTCCGGAACTTTTAAAGCTCGCCAGGAACAACGTGAAAAACTAGCAGCAAGCACCGGAATGTACTGTGAGTTCGTAAGTGGTGATTTGAATCCAGACTTGGACGTGGAGCTAAGCATGCAAATGGCACGTCGTTGCGACGCTAACCGCAACTTCTCAATCACGAACTACAAAAACTCTTCGGACCAAAACGGCGTGATCTACTGCTGTGCTTCGACAAAGAAGGGCGCGGTGACTGCCAAGAAGGCGACTTCAGCTCCGGCTCCTAAGGTGGAAACTGAAGATCCTAACGCTGACGTGATCTCCGAATAAGCGGGTCCAGCTTTTAAAAACCCAAATTCAGATTCATAGACGATAAATTGGACTTCTGATTAACTAAAGGTCGGGAGTCCCATCTATGTTGAGATATTTGTCTAGCAGCTTGTTTTTAGCCATCATCACTCTTCTGGGTATTGGCCTTGTCCAAGTTTATTCCTCCAGCTTTATTTTCGCGATCGAATCTTACGGGGACGGTCTTTTCTTCTTCAAAAGACAGTTCATCTTCGCTCTGATCGCGTTTGCTGTTCTGATTGCCACCATTCATATTCCTTTTCGCTACATCGAAAAATACGGTTGGGCCTTTTGGCTTTTAGCGACGTTAGGTGTCTTAGCGACGTATGTTCCCGGTTTAGGAGTTCGTGTTGGCGGGGCGATGCGCTGGATTCAGCTTCCGTTTGGAATTCGTTTTGAACCGGGCGAATTGCTGAAGATCTCTTTCAGTCTTTTATTCGCAAGCCTTGTGGTCCGCCAAGAAAACTTCTTAGCGCGTGTGAAGTGGCATTGGATTGTGCTCTTTATGATTTTCCCTATGGCGCTTTTGTTAAAGCAGCCTGACTTCGGAACGTTTGCCATCATCATGATGGTGGGCGTGACATTGCTTTTTGCGTTCGGCTTACAGTGGAAATACATTATTGCGTCCTTTGCGGTTTTGATTCCTGCGTTTTATTTTTTGGTGATGTCGGTTCCTTACCGTCGGGCGCGTGTTTTGGCGTTCTTGGATCCTTGGTCCGATCCTGCTCAGAAGGGCTTCCAAGTGATTCAGAGTATGCTCAGTTTTCACTCGGGTGGCTTGACGGGTGCAGGATTGGGACAAGGCCAAGGAAAATTGTTCTTCTTACCTGAAGCGCACACGGATTTCACAATGGCGGTGTTGGGTGAAGAGATGGGTTTCATCGGTTTTGTGGCGATTCTGGCTCTGTATGGATTCGTCGTGTTTCGCGGGATCCAGATCGCAGTGAAAGCTGAAGAACCCTTTAAAAGAGCTTTGGCTTTAGGTTTGTCAGTGACTTTTGGACTGAGTGTCTTTATCAATGCGGGGGTGGTTATGGGACTTCTTCCGACGAAAGGTCTGACTCTGCCATTCTTGAGTTACGGTGGAAGTTCTTTGGTATCATTGTGTTTTATGTTTGGTTTGATCCTGAACATCGAAAACTCTTTTGAAGAGGATAAATTTTCTCGTCGATTCGGATCACGCTGGACGCATGCGAAGGTGAAAAACTAATGAGTAAAAAGACGATTGTGATCGCGGGTGGTGGGACCGGTGGTCACATTTATCCTGGTATAGCAATCGCGCGGGCTATTCAAAAAATGGATCCCAGTGTGGAAGTTCATTTTGTCGGCACGGCGATGGGTTTAGAAACGAAAATTGTTCCTCGCGAAGGTTTCCCGCTTCACTTGATCGAGTCCGGTAAGCTGAACGTCAAAAGTCCCCTTCAAAAGCTAAAAACTCTTTTTAAAATTCCTTTGGGCGTTTGGCAGTCGATTCGCCTGCTGGGCCAACTGAAGCCTTTGTACGTGATCGGCGTGGGCGGTTATGCCTCGGGTCCTTTCGTACTGGCTGCCAGTATCATCGGTTTTAATACGGCCATCTGGGAACCGAATGCGATGCCAGGAATGGCAAATCGTCTTCTGGCGCGTTTCGTTGATAAGTGCTTCGTTGTTTTTGCTGAAGCCAAGAAACACTTAAAGAGCGATAACGTGATTCAAGCCGGAATGCCCGTGCGCGAAGAAATCGAAAACGCCCAGACCGAAAAACGCGAAGATGACAACTTCCATCTTCTTTCTTTTGGTGGCAGCCAAGGTGCACGTGCGATCAATAACTGTTTAAGCGACGCCATCATGTCCGGTGGGGATTGGGTTCGTAACTTGTCTGTCGTTCATCAGTTGGGATCTTTGGATTTTAAAACCATTTCAGAAAAATATCGTGGAGCTCCATGCAGTGTTGAGCCACAGGAGTTCATCTACGACATGCCAAAATACTATCGTTGGGCCGACATCATCGTCAGCCGAGGTGGTGCGAGCTCTATCGCTGAGGCTGCGGCTTTCGGGATTATCCCGATCATTATTCCTTTGCCAGCGGCCGACAATCATCAGCAAAAAAATGCTGAAAGTCTTGTGTCAAAAAATGCAGGTCGCATGATTTTACAGAAAGATTTAACTCCGGAAAGATTGATTTCAGAAGTTCAATCTTTAAGAAACGATAAAGCTTTGCGTGAACAGATGGTTCAGAATATAAAGAACTTCTACATCCCTCAAGCGGCGACCACGATCGCAAAGGAAATCTTGCAATGAAGTTACAACAGGCCAAATTTCATTTCGTAGGTATCGGGGGCATCGGTATGTGTGGGCTCGCGGAGCTTCTTCACAATATCGGCGCAAAAGTTTCAGGAAGTGACATCGCAGACAACGCCAACACGGAACGTCTTCGCGAAATTGGAGTGAAAGTCTTTAAAGGACATCAATCCTCCAATGTTGGCGATGCGGATGTGGTGGTTTATTCTAGCGCCATTCAATACGGAAACCCAGAGATCTCTGAAGCCCGTGCACGTCAAATTCCTTTAATCCCAAGAGCTGAAGCTTTGGCGGAAATCATGCGTCTTAAGCGTGGAGTCGCTGTCGCAGGAACTCACGGAAAAACAACAACGACGTCAATGACGTCAGCAATTTTCTTAGAAGCTAATTTAAGTCCGACGATTGTTGTCGGGGGACGATTTGAGTTGATCAAGTCAACGGCGATGTTGGGATCTGGTGACTGGTTGGTTGCTGAAGCTGATGAGTCTGATGGCAGTTTCCAAAAACTTTCTCCGGAAGTGGCGATCATCACGAACGTGGATTCCGACCATTTGGATCACTATAAGACTTTTGAAAACTTGCAAAAAAGTTTTTATGACTTTGCCCAAAAGGTTCCATTCTATGGAAAAGTCATTGCTTGCGGTGATGATCCCGTGATCCGTCAGATTTTTGAAAATTTCCCAAAACGTATTTTATTCTACGGCTTTGATGAAAAGAACGATCTGGTTCTTTCTGGTGAGCAAGGCAATTACTCTCTGTATCGCAGTGATCGTCTTTTAGGAACGCGCCACTTAGTGGGCGAATTCAGTTTGAAAGTTCCAGGTCGTCACAATGCTTTGAATGCGACAGCCGCCATTTGTGCGGGTGTTGCCGCCGGAATTCCATTTGCAACTTGTGCAAAAGGTCTTCAGCGCTTTGAGGGTGTGGATCGTCGGTTTCACTTCAAAGGCGAAAAACGCGGCATCAGAATTTACGATGACTACGGTCACCATCCCACAGAAGTGCGCGCAGTCTTGCAAGCCTTCCGTGAAAAGTATCCTGGCCAACGCTTGGTCGTCTTTTTCCAACCACATCGTTATTCACGCACGCAACACTGCTGGCATGATTTCACAACAGCCTTCAAAGAGGCCGACACAGTTCTTTTAACCGATATCTATGCGGCGGGTGAAGCGCCGATTCCGGGAATCAGCAGTGAAAAGCTCGCTTTGGATATGAAACATGCCAATGCTTCTTATTTCCTGCGTGATGAGAAGGCGACTCAGAAAGTGTTGGGTCTCCTTAAAGAAGGCGATGTCTTCGTCACTCTAGGAGCCGGCGACGGATGGAAACTTGGTCTTGATGTTTTGAATCAGCTTTAAAATCGGAGCCCTCTCCTTCAGCGCAGCCTACGATGTTCAGAATTTCAAATTATTAAATAACAAAGTCCTCGGCGTTTTTTGCGTCGAGGATTTTTTTTGGTGCCTCATGGTTTGGTTTTTTAGAGGCGGTTCATGCAGTTCCAGTTGGCTTTGAAGCGGTTGCCTTGGATTCGCATTGAGGAGGCTAGGGCTAAGCACTCGGAGCGGCTGAGTTGGTTTTGGTCGTGGAGTTTGCTCCAGCAGTACCAGCGGATGTCGTCAGAGTTTTCTGGGTCTTGGTTGCGGTCTGCCGATGCCATGCAGGCGCCTAGGTGGATTTTTGAGTTGAATCTGGTGAGGCAGTTCCAGTCGATGCCTGATACGCTGTTGGTTTCAAATTGGTCGGCGACTTGATGGCACTTTGCGGGTGTATCAATAAGGTGTTCGAACTCTTTGTAGCAGCCCCAGCGGTAGCCGTCGCGTGAATCTGCTGTGTCTTGGCGTTTGGCTTTAAGCATGCAATGTTGGGCCATGGGTGGTAAGGGGTCTTGTTGTTTTTGGTTTAGAGTGTACAGGATGTCTTGGTGGTCGCGGACGGACCATGCTGAAGAGGCGATCAAAAGATCCTGGACTTCTATTGGTGTTAGGCGGGGAGCCAATGCGCGAACGGCTTCGCGTCTCCACGAAGGGTCATCCATTGTTGCCATCGCTTTTAATAAATCTTCCATTCGTGTGTCGTAAGAGCCAAAGCACTGAGCGACTCTGGGCATGAAGGGGATGCCTACTTTGTCTAGCTTGACCCAATCGCCCTTAAGTTCGATGTTTTTAAGATGGTCTTTCATTGTGCAAAGCTGGTCGGTGATGATGAAGTTCAAGCCGTTTGCTAATCTTTGACGGATGAGTTTTTCTTGTTGTTCTCGTTTTACCATCTCTGGCATCAAACCGAGCTTGGCTTGCAATTCCAAAAATTGGAATTTCATTTTCATCGGTAAAGATTTTGCTGAACTGATTTGTGCGAAGAAATTTTCAAAATTTCTGGTGATTTCCGGCGAAGGAAGCACGGTGTTTTGCAATTGGGCTAAAAAGGACGGATTTTCTGAGGCTTCTAAAAGAGGCTCGTAGTATTTTTTTAAATTCGTTTTTTGAGAAATAAACTCGATGGCTTCTTTGTTGTGGCCCGTATCTTTCGAATATGTCTTACAAGCAAGATGGCGGTAGTTCGGATCCATTTCTTTTTTAGGGTCTACAATACGGTAACTAGTTCCTGCAAAAACATCTTTGAACTTTTGGATGTTCGGGCCTTTCGTGAAAAATGTTTCTTTGGAAATATCTTTCAAAGCTCTGCGCATCATCGGACCTGCAACACGGCCCATGGGACCTGTGCTCGAAAATCCGTGCAGTCTTTCCGCCTGAGGAAAAGCCGAAGAAAAAATCTGGCTGATGCTCATACCGTAATCGGAATAGCGAGAAAAGGCGACGCGCTCGGCGAGATCACGTGGAAAACCGTTTTTAATTAGAACTTCGACGTATTCTTCAATGGAGCGTTTGTCGGGGACTTTGGTCGCCAAGGTGTTACATCCCATCAAGAAAATATCTTTGGGCTTGTTCAAGATGCCGGGACACGCATTTTCACAACTGAGCTTTTCAATTTCTTTAAGATCTAATGTTGTACTGACCCCTTCACCGAAAAACACTCCGCCGAAATGTCCCGATACTAAAAGCACATCGCATTCAATACCGCTTTGACAGGCTTTTTGTAGCCATTGAGGATCCTTATTCGCAGGAACAAGTTCGATGACTTCGACATCGCTGCCCGCATAAAGACTTCTTAGAACTTCGCGCTCGTTTTCAGAGTTTAAAGTCATGGTGCAGATTCTTTTCGGAGCGGCTGTGGCGCCGACTGAAAATAGAAGGGATCCTAAGATTAAAAGCAGACATGTCTTCATGCGCATAAAGAGTGCAAGCTCTTATCCACATCGAGTAAGGCGGTGCTGATTCTGAGAGTAAAAAAGGCTGACAGGTGACGAAAAAGGACGAAGTCTCAATCTGAGAATTCGTCCTTTTCCTAGCAGAAAAGAAAATTTATCAACTAAGAAGCATCGTCTAAGGGTAACAAGTCATCGTGGTGCTTCGAGGCACGCGCTGCTGTCTTTGGTGCAGGGTTTGACTTCTTAGTCGGTGCCGTTGACGTTGATCGAGGGATAGGAGCGTGTAACGTTTCTCCCTTGACCGACTTACCTTCCATAATTTGCGTCAACTCTTGAACCATCGAGTGCATTTGGGCAGAGCGATCGGACAAGATTTCTGCATTGGTCGCACATTCTTCAGCGGCAGAAGCATTGCCTTGAGTGACGCGGTCAATTTCGTTGATGGACATGTTAATCGACGTCACACCTTGAGCCTGTTCTGAGCTTGCCGTAGAGATTTCAATATTCACCGAAGTCAGCTTTTCAATGCGTTGAACGATCTCTGTCAACATGGTTCCGCTGGCCTGAACGACTTCGTGACCGTTTTCGATTTTTTCGACGCTATCACGAATCAAATCTGAGATTTCTTTCGCGGACGTGGCACTTCTTTGTGCCAGCGCACGAACGGCCTCAGCGACGACGGCAAAACCTTTCCCTTGTTCACCTGCACGAGCTGCCTCCACGGCCGCGTTCAAGGCCAAAAGATTTGTTTGGAAGGCGATATCGTCGATCACTGTAATGATTTCTTCGATTTTCTTTGAGCTCTTCGCGATCTCTCCCATAGAGAAGATCAGTTTTTCAACTTCGTCTTTACCAGCGCGCGCTTTTGTCTGCGCATCTTCTGCTAAATTTTTCGCCTCACGAGTGTGTTCGGCGTTGAGCTTAATCATGCTCGACATTTCTTCAGTCGCCGAAGTCGTCTGTTCAATAGAAGCGGCTGCCGTTGAAGCTGCAGTGCTGAGATCTTGTGAAGACTTCGTGATTTCGCGGCTGGCTTGGGCAACACCTAAACCTGTTTCTTGAAGCTTTTCTGCGATACCCGCTAAAGCCTTCATCGGTTTTTTCAAGAACATAAAGGCGATAAACATGGCGAGGATAGAAAGGCCCGTCGACCAACCAACAATGTACCAAGTGGCATTGGCCGCTGCGGCTTTGATTTCAGCTTTACTGGAGATCACAGCGAAGGCACCATGCAGTTTTCCATCTTTCCAGTTTTCCATTGGGTAACCTAAAATATCTTTGCCATTTTTCCACGGAGATTGCGCCGGATCGCCGTGGCAATTCATGCAGCCTTGTGATTCGGAAAGGCGTACGGGGCGATAAACGATAATTTCGTTCTCTGTGGTTGAAGACAGTTCTTTCAACGAAGGATCTGCTTCAAATTTTTTAAGGATGGCCATCTCAGTATCCGTGGCGCGATTGTCATCATTGCGAGGCTCACCTGAAAACACGCGGAAAGTGTATCCTTCTTCTGAAGCATTTTCTGCACCTACCTTCATCGCGGCGAAGATAGGAACCTGTTTTAGAATTGTCAGCTTTGCATCCTTCGACAAGTTTCCATCCGGATGCTCCGTGATAGCGTCTTGAATTGTATTCTTCAGTCCACCTTGAGAGGCAATGTACGAGCGAACCGATTCTAAGCGGGAAAGTATGGCGCGTGATTTTTCGATTAATTGCGTTTCACCCTGTAAAGAGATACGGGATGTAGAAACCAGAACGGCCGCGGTGGTGCAGATGATACAGGCTAAAAGAATGCTCAACATAACCTTGGCGTTAAATTTCATGTGGGTCGCTCCTTAAATTACGATGTTCTTTCGATGTCCTCCTTATCGAGCTCGTGTTCCTTAGACATAAGTTACAAATTTAGGCAGCGAAAACTGAGTGGGTCCTAAAAAAGCGGCTAGGCCTTGGGTGGGAATTTTGTTTCTCTGTGCGTTTAAATATAATAGGAGGCCCGAATTGAATAAAAACAAATCTGAGTTTGATAGTAAACTCAGATTTGATTGTGTCTAAAAATTAATAATTGGAGGAGGTTAGGCTGCGTTTTTACCAGTAATGATGTGGTTCAAATTCTTAACGGCTTCGTCCATGACGGTGGACTGAGTGGCCAATTCTTCTGAAGCCGCGGCACATTCTTCTGCGGCGGCTGCATTGGCTTGAGTGATCTTATCCATTTCAAAAAGCGCTTTATTTATTTGAACGATGCCTTGTTCTTGTTCACTGCTGGCAGTAGAAATTTCGTCGTTAAGAGTAGAAAGATGTTCGATGGTCTTTACAATCTCTTTCAAAGAGACTTCACTAGATTGAACGACCTTTTGGCCTTTTTCAATATTCGTAACACTTTCATTGATCAATGTTGAGATCTCTTTCGCGGAGGTCGCACTTCTTTGCGCCAAGCTGCGAACAGCTTCCGCCACAACGGCAAAACCCTTACCATGCTCTCCGGCGCGAGCGGCCTCAACGGAAGCATTCAATGCCAGAAGGTTTGTTTGGAATGCGATGTCGTCAATCACAGTGATGATCTCTTCAATTTTTTTCGAGCTTGTCGTGATTTCGTTCATAGAGACAGTCAGCTTACGAACCTCTTCTTCGCCAATGCGCGCTTTTTCCTGCGCTTGATGAGCTAGATCACGAGCTTTGCTGGCGTGCTCTGTATTCATCTTAACCATGCTGGACACTTCTTCTGTGGAAGCGGAAGTCTCTTCAATAGAGGCTGCAGCAGTGACAGCGGCATTACTCAAGTTTTGACTCGAGTCACGGATCTCTTGACCCGTACTAGAAACTTGCGTGCCGGCGACATTTAGTAAACTGATAGATTCCAATAAAGCCGCCATAGGCTTACGCACAAGGATGATGGAAATAACTAGAATCGAAACAGTGATTAACAGTGCCCAGCCTAGAATTGAATAAGTCGTATTCATCGCTGCCGCGGTAACTTCTTCCGTGGATGCGGTGATAGCAAAAACTCCGTGAAGTTGACCGTCCTTCCAGTTTTCCATTGGATAACCTAAGATATCTTTTCCGTTTTTCCAGGGGCTCGTCGCCGGATCGCCGTGGCAAAGAAGGCAGCCTTGTGCGGCTGAAAGACGTACGGGGCGATAGACGATCACGGCATGGTCTGTGTCTTCGACAATTTCATTCAAGTCTTTATTGGCCTCAAATTTTTTGAGGATCTCAAGTTCTTTAGAAGTTGCTTTGTTGCCTTCGCGACGTGCTTTGTCTGCAAACACACGAAACTGGTAGCCGTCGTCTTTGGCATTTTCAAATCCCACGACAATTGATGCAAAAATAGGAACTTTGCGCAATAAGCTTTGACGCTCTTCTTCTGGAAGTTTGCCGTCGGGAAATCTTGTCACTGCGTGAGCAAAATCATTTTCAAGCTTTCCTTGGGTCGCGATGTAACTACGGATCGCTTCAAGACGCGAAAGAATAGCCTGAGATTTTTCAATAAGTTGGTGGCGTCCTTGGTTATGAACCTTTGACGAAGAAATGGCAACCGCGGCAAGTGTACAGATCACACAGGATAATCCCACGTTTAAAATAATCTTCGTCCCCAGTCTCATAGATGTCTCCTTGGTAATCTTTCTATCGGTGGTTGAGAGAATAAAAAAATACTTAAAAACTCGTGTTCTGCATTTATTTCGCAACTTTAGCAAAGAAAGTGTTTGAAGCCGTTGAGACCTAGGTCTTGCTTCCGGCGGGAAAGAAAATCTCCTCACTTAAATAGCTTCAAAGTAGCACCGGGTCTTGCTAGTCTAAAATCTACGACAGCAAAGGATTTGCTCGGAGAACCTCGTGAAGAAGCTCGTTTTACAACTCATCTTTGGATTTATTGTTTTGCCTGTAGCTCTTGCGGGTTCCCTTTTTTATCTCAATAAAAATGGTTTCTTTAATATCACGAAAATTGAAGTCATTCTTGAAAACCCTCCTGCAGGCCAAGAACAATTTTTAAAGCCTCATGTAGACCGTCTTGAAGCGTCTTTGGCGAAGTACAAGGGCATTTCACTTTGGAACATCAAACTTAAAAAAATCTCTCGTGAAGTTTCGGATTTAAATTGGGTGGAGCAGCTGAATATCAAACGCAGCTGGCCGGCGACTCTTGCTGTGCGCGTACGTCCTTATGAAGTGAAACTTCTTTATATGGGTAAGGGTGGAAAACTTGTACCTATTATTAAAGACGGAAGTTTTTTAGATCCTGTTGAAACCAAGCAAGCTCCTGATGTGGCTCTTCTAGACGGCGAAAGTTTTCAGAAGAAAAGTGAGCTTAGAAAAAAAGCAGTGGAAGTGATCGAACAAATTCCTGCTGAAGGATCGTTCAGTAAAAAAACGATTTCTGAAATTCGCCACGACTCTAAAGAAGGTTTTTGGATGACGATGATAAAGACCGGAATTCAAGTGAAGATGGGCGAAGACCAAGTTTCACTCAAGGCCGCTCGAGTCTCACAAGTCGTCGACTATCTCGAATCTCGCCAATTTGACGCGCGCGTCATAGATGCGAATCTGTCTAAGAAAGTCCTTGTCAGGTTGCGTAAGGATCCCTAAGCTTAAGTCTGGAGGACCGATCAAAGTCGGGTCAAGCTCGCTTTGAAAACCCTTTGAAATGATTTTATCGGGTGGTTCTACAACATTAGATTAAGCATCCGTGAGGACTTAAGGATGAGTACATCAAAACCGAAGGCACCGGTATTGGCTGGTTTGGACATTGGGTCTACCAAAGTCTCTTTTGTGATCGGCACAGTCAATTCCGACGGAAAAATCGAAGTCGCTGGCGTAGGAACTGCTCCTAATACGGGCATTCGCCAAGGCGTTGTGGTGAATATCGAGGCCACAACGGAATCCATTAAAAAAGCTAAAGAAGAAGCAGAATTGATGTCTGGCTATTCCGTCTCTGAAGTATGGGTCGGCGTTGCGGGCACGCACATTTCGTCTTTTGATTCAAAGGGCATGGTCGCAATTAAAAATCGCGAAGTGACCCCTTCTGAAATCGATCGCGTGATCGAAGCGGCAAAAGCCGTAGCGGTTCCGGCAGATCGCACTGTTCTGCACATTCTTCCTAGAGAATTCAAAGTCGACGGCCAAGACGGCATCACAGATCCTGTGGGCATGTCAGGCATCCGCTTGGAAGCCAACGTTCACATCGTGACGGGCAGCCAAAGCGCGATCAACAACTCGGTGAAATGTGTTGAAAAAGCGGGACTTAAAATTTCGGGTCTGGTTCTGGGGCAGTTGGCTTCAGCGACCGCAGTTATTTCTAATGACGAAAAAAATCTGGGCGTGTGTGTTGTCGACATGGGCGGCGGCGCTTGCAATGCCTTGTATTTCGTCAACGGAAGTGTGGCGCATTCATCGACAATTCCGGTGGGTGGTCAGCACTTCACTCATGACGTGGCTGTAGGACTTCGCACTCCACAGTTTGCGGCAGAGGCTTTAAAGAAGAAGCATGGTTGCGCCATGGCTTCTATGGTGAATGAAAATGAAACTATCGAGGTCGAAGGTGTCGGCGGCAGAAAAGCCCGCGTGATTCCTCGCAAAGACTTAGCAGACGTGATCGAAGCAAGAGCAGAGGAAACTCTGAACTTGATCGCGAACGATTTGCGCATGAGTGGTTTGATGCCAATGTTGGGTTCGGGAATCGTTCTTACCGGCGGCGCAAGTCAACTGGATGGTCTGATTGAGATGGGTGAGTTTATTTTTGATATTCCGGTTCGTCGAGGTACTCCTCAGCAAATCGGCGGTCTGACAGATGTTGTGAAATCTGGAGAGTTCTCAGCAGCCGTCGGACTTTTGTTGTATGCACTAGCACAAAGAAAAGATTTGCAGGCAGGTCATCAGCAGCAAGAAGTGAACATCGGCGAGTCTCTCGACGGTATCACGAAGAAGATCAAAGATTTTTTCGGACAGATTTTTTAAAAAGTTTTTTACCTGGATCACCGCCGTAGCCTGGGCTGGCGGTATAAAATAGGGGAGGGTCGAATGTTTGAGCTAGAGGAAAATATCAATATCGGAGCGAATATTAAAGTTGTCGGTGTCGGCGGTGGCGGTAGCAATGCTGTTACGACGATGATCGAATCTAACATGACCGGTGTTGAGTTCATCGTTGCCAACACAGATATCCAAGCTTTGAATGCAAATAAAGCTCCTAACAAAATTCAGTTGGGTCTCGATTTGACAAAAGGTTTGGGCGCAGGTGCAAACCCAGATGTGGGTCGCAGAGCTGCCATTGAATCATATAATGAGATTGTTGAGAAATTGGAAGGCGCGGACATGGTGTTCGTCACTGCGGGTATGGGTGGCGGAACAGGTACAGGTGGCGCTCCGATTGTTGCGAAGATTGCGCGCGAACTTGGCGCTTTGACAATCGGTGTGGTCACTAAGCCCTTCCTGTTCGAAGGTAAAAAACGCGGTAAACACGCTGAAGGCGGTTTGCAAGAACTAAAAGAGAACGTAGATACTTTGATCGTTATCCCGAATCAAAAGCTACTTTCGATCGCCGCTGAAAAAACACCACTATTAGAAACTTTCAAAAAAGCGGACGAAGTTCTTCTTCAAGCGGTGAAAGGTATTTCCGACCTTATCAATATCCGCGGTTTGATCAACTTGGACTTCGCGGACATCCGCACTGTTATGTCTTCTAAAGGTATCGCTATCATGGGTACTGGCGCAGCGAAAGGTGAAAACCGCGCTGTAGAAGCCGCAACAGCAGCGATTTCTTCTCCACTTCTTGAAAATGTTAAAATCGATGGCGCGACTGGCATCATCGTGAACATCACAGGTGGATCTGATCTTTCTCTATATGAAGTGAACGAAGCGACAACTCTTATCACTGAAGCAGCTCATGAAGATGCAGAAATCATCTTCGGTGCGGTTATCGATGATAACATGGGTGATGAAGTTCGCGTGACTGTGATCGCAACTGGTTTCGATTCTCACGATGTGAAACTTGTGAACGACATGGCTCAAGTAAATCAAATGCAGAATTTCTTGAACCAACAGGCCACAGCGCAATTTGGCGGAATGAACATGATGCCGCAAATGCCTCAGATGCCACAGATGCCCCAAATGCCGGTGATGCCGCAAATGCCGCAATTCCAAATGCCGCAGATGCCTCAAATGCCGACTATGCCACAGATGCCGCAATCTCCACAGCAAGCGGCCCCTGTTGAGTTGCCACCGATTGCGACTGTTCAATCCCACGTGATGAACTTTACGCAACCACAACAGGAGGGTCCCTCGGTAACTGAGACGGTTGTAGTTCCGCCAGTAGCTCCGGTGACTCCACAAGTGGCGCAACAAGCGGCGCAAAATATGATGGTTCAACAACCTCAGCCGCAACAACAAGAAGTGGCAACACCAATTCAACCTCAAGTTGAAGCGGCTGTTTCTCCTCGTGATATGTTGCTAGCGAAAGCGCGCGCTTTCAAAGAAAGCCAAGACTTGAAGGCTCGTCATAACAACCCTGAACAGTTGTCTATGAACGTGGATCATGAACAGCAATCTTTGGAAGAAGCTCGTCGCATGGCTCGCGAAGTGTTGAGCTCTCCATTCTCTAGCCAAAATCTTGAAGTACCCGCGTTCATTCGCAAGAAACAAGGTTTTGATTTGAATAAAGAATAGTGGAAGCCTGGTTTTTATCTGACATTCACTTAAAATCCGCAGAAGAGCGCAATGGGAAAATCCTGTTGCGCTTTTTGCGTTCTTTGCTTCAGCAAAATCCTTCGCAAGTTCACCTTTTCATGCTGGGGGATATTTTCGATCTTTGGGTCGGTGGTCATTCGTACTTCGCTAAAAAGTTTCCGGATTTAATCGCAGCGCTGCGAGATCTCCGCAAAGCCGGAGCCCGCATCACCTACATCGAGGGTAATCACGATGTTCACGTCGAAGGCTTTTTCCAAAAGCAATTAGGCGTCGAAGTTCACGTTGAGGCCCAGTACTACAATCTGGACGGGCTTATCGTTCGCTGTGAGCATGGTGACCTCATCAATCTGGCGGACGAAAAATATCTAAAATACCGAAGCATCATCCGCAACCCTTACATCAAACCTTTGGGCAACATCATTCCCGGTAAGTTCTGGGATTACATCGGAAATCGAGCGAGCAAACGCAGTCGTGCGCGCAGTGGTCACTATCGCGCCACCAACGAATCTCAGCTAGTGCAGATGATTCGAGCCCACACGGAAAAGGTTTATCAAGAAAAGCCTTTCGATATTATTATCTCGGGCCATATGCATGTCTTTGATGATCATGTCGTTGATATTCGCGGCAGAAAAGTGCGCACGGTGAATTTGGGCTCTTGGTTCGAAGAAAAAGTTAAGGTCTTTCATATCAAAGACGGCCAGCCGAACTGGGTCTATTTAGAGTCCTAAAACGGCAACATCTGCCAGCTCGTTAAACATCTGAAACTTGTCTTTCTTAGAGATGAAAGCCAGATCTCATTTTGAGACAGCTTTTATGCGTTTGGCACACTTTGCAGTAATAACGGCAGGTGGCTATGAAAACATTGAACTTTAAATTCCTAATTCCTGTTCTGTGCGCATTTATGATGGCGTGCCAGACTGTCTCTAAAGAAAGACTCGAGGCAGAGTTTATTCTTGATAAAGCCTTACCAACTAAGGCTTCGGAATTAAAAAGCCGTATCGTAAACGCTGAAAATAAAAGAGATGCCTTGGCTGCCGCCGAACTGAAAATCGAACTTGATAAAGTTCTAGGTAAAATGGAAAGCAATAATCGTAAAAAAAGTATGCTGGCGAAAGCTTTGAATATTTCTTTTGAACGAACCGAAGGGCAGTTGTCTGCCGGAGCCAACCGAATCTATTCCAACCAGTCTTATCTTTATTCTCGTACGGCAGAGCCGATGCTTCTTACCAACGGCACGCGCGCGTATTCGGATATGGGAAACTCATCGTTATTAAACGGAATGCAGTAATTATTTTTTGCTGGAGCAATAGAACTTCTGCACGTCTACGTTTAACTCTGGTTCTTCATTACACAGAGATTCATCCAACGAAAGACCTCTTTGCTTAGCCTTTGAAAGAATCACCGTCATTTTCAAATAAGTCGGAGTTAAAGTTTCACGAATCTTGAAAACCACATCACGATAGGGTTTGCGCGGATTTCCCGCCTCGTATCCACGAGCGCAGAGTTCTTCATTCACGGATTGTTTCACAGTTTTATAAGTGCCTACCCAAAGTCCCCAAAGACCCGCAAGGTATCCTGTACGATCTTCTCCGACGGTGCAATGGAAGTAGATGCTCTTATTATCTTCGACCGCTTCTTCAATCGTGCGCAACGCTTGCATCGTCATTTTGCAAGAAGAGTTAAAGTCGTGAAGATCTTTCCAAAGAAAAGGAATATGGGTGATGGAATTTTTAGCGACACCCAAACTTTGTAAAGTGGTGATCTGTTTTGCCACTTCTCCTTTGGTGTCGTTTTTAAAGATTAAAAACTCTTCCACACCCAAAGCCAGAAGTTCTTCTATTTGTTTTTTATTGGCGGGAGCTTTACCGCGAATAACGGCCATGTCGCCTTCAGTGTAGACCACGTGAGCGTTAGGAATTGAACTGCCTTCAACGGCGGCTTGAGAGAGAGAGGCCAAAGATAAAAGCAGGAAAGAGATAAGTGTTTTCATGGGGCTGTTTATACAAAAGGGCCCCAGGAATTTAAAGGGTCATAGTAAATAAGTTATTATTCCTAACTAGAATATAAAAAAAGGGCTCCTTGATGGAGCCCTTAGGTGATCGGACATAGGAACAATTTAAATTAAAAATTCATTGTATAGCCAATAAGGCCCTGAACGCCTGACATGGTCGTTCTTAAGTCAGAACCGTCGCGCTCAACTTCAGCACCGTTACCACACTGGCTGACTCCAGGGATATCATTGGCTGCTGTACAGTTTCCGCCTGTAGAGACGTTACGTTCAATAGGCATATAGCGCATATTACCTTCGACAGTCAGACAATGAGTGTCGGTGAAGCAAAACTCAGCTCCGATGCCTCCCATGGCACCGAAAGCACTACCTTTAAAATCAAGATTCTTAGAGCCTGCCGTCATAGAGCCACTTAAGCTTCCATAGCCCAAACCTGTTTGCATATAAAACTTAATGAAGGAGTTTTCGAGAGGATAAAGGCGGAAAATCGGAAATACCGTATATCCAGTTAATTCGTAGTCATAGGAACCAGCTGCACCAGATCCATCGGTCTTTTGTGTAAAGTAAGAGGGACGGATTACCATAGCATACATAGTGCCACTAAAACGGTAACTCCAGTTCACGTAGAACTCTAGAGCAGAACCCATATTTTTAACATTCGCGAATCCGTTGTTAGTCGTATAATCGATCACTCTGTTGATATCATCTTGATCCGCAGACACCGTTGAAATACCAATACCCAACGCCATGTCGCCCGAAAGGCCACGGCCACCACCGAATCTTCTTTGTGCATTTGCATCTTGGACGCTCAGAACCGAGACAGCGAGAACTGTTGAAAGAAAAAGTCCTACTTTATTCAACATCTTCATAAAAGAATCCTCCTGATTCCCACCATAATTGAATCACTATTAGAATCTTTTAATCTACATAGTGTATGCAACTAACATTATACAGGTTTAGGACAAAGGACGGGATCATCTTTTGTCCAGGGGAGTTATAATGAGACAACGCCTTCTCGGTATGAGACTCTTTTTTTATGAAGCATCTTGAAGAAAAAACTCTCTCGACGAAACAAATTTTTAAAGGACGATTCCTGCGTGTAGAACAGGATCAGGTCCAGGCTCCCGACGGTCGCACCTACACGCGTGAATACATCCTTCATCCAGGTGCGGCGATGATGATACCTCTTCTTCCGAATGGAAATGTCGTGATGATTCACCAATACCGTCATGCGGTTAAGCAGGTGTTTTTAGAGTTTCCTGCGGGAAAACGGGATCCTAATGAAGAAACTTTATTGACAGCACAACGCGAACTTTTAGAGGAAACCGGTTACCAAGCTAAGGACTGGAAATTCTTAACAACGATTCATCCCGTCATCGGTTATTCCAACGAACACATAGATCTTTACTTGGCGCGCGAACTGAATTTTGCGCAGCAGAAGCTGGATCATGGTGAGTTTATTGAGGTCGTCGAAGTAAAGCCAGAAGACCTCATGCGTTTGGTTCAAGAGGGAAAAGTCTCGGATGTGAAAACCCAGATCGGGGCTTTTTGGCTTGATAAAATCCTGCGAGGGGAGTGGAATTAAGACGGGGGACGTCTTATGCACATTCAATCCAAAGACAGCTTTAAAACAAAAGAAACTCTTCAGGTGGGAGCGAAATCCTATACGGTTTTCAATCAACAAAAAATCTCTCACCCGAATCTTCAAAAACTTCCTGTATCCATGAAAGTCCTACTTGAAAATCTTCTTCGTCATGAAGACGGGCTTCATGTGACAAAAGAAGATATCGATTCGCTTCTGAGCTTGGATCCCAAATCTCTTTTGCGAGAAATTTCTTTCTTCCCAGCGCGTGTTCTGATGCAAGACTTCACCGGTGTTCCGGCCGTTGTCGACTTAGCCGCGATGAGAGACGCTATGAAAAATCTAGGTGGAGATCCGAAAAAGATCAATCCTCTGGTTCCCGTGGATCTGGTGATTGACCACTCAGTGATGGTCGACTCCTTTGGAACAAGTCGTTCATTCGATGAAAACGTAAAAATGGAATTCGAAAGAAATCATGAACGTTATGTTTTCTTGAAATGGGGGCAGAACGCTTTCCAAAACTTCAAAGTCGTTCCACCGGGTACGGGGATTTGCCATCAGGTGAATCTGGAGTACATTGGTAAAACTGTTTGGAGTTCTCAAGGACATGCATTCCCGGACACTCTCGTCGGTACAGACAGTCACACCACAATGGTGAACGGTCTTTCTGTTTTAGGTTGGGGTGTTGGAGGTATTGAGGCGGAAGCCGTGATGCTGGGCCAACCGCTGAGCATGTTAATCCCTGAAGTGATCGGCTTTAGATTGCATGGCAAACTTAAAGAAGGTGCTACGGCGACGGATCTGGTTCTAATGATCACGCAAATGCTTCGTAAAAAAGGTGTTGTGGGTAAATTCGTTGAATTCTTTGGTTCCGGTTTAGCTTCAATGCCCCTTGCAGATCGTGCGACAATCGCGAACATGGCTCCGGAGTATGGTGCTACTTGTGGTTTCTTCCCTGTGGATGAAGAGACAATTAAATATCTTCGCTTGTCAGGCCGTCCGCAAGAAACTATCGAACTTGTCGAAGCCTACGCCAAAGCGACAGGCTTGTGGCGTTCTGAAGAAAATGAAAAGCATTATTTCTTCCAAGATATTTTAGATTTAGATCTTTCGACTGTGGAGCCCTCACTGGCGGGACCGAAGCGCCCTCAAGATCGTGTCGTGTTATCAAATGCGCAAAAAGATTTCCAAAGCCAATTGGTTTCGGGATTTCAAGTCGCTGACAATATGACATCCAAAGAAAAATCGCAGATGGCCGTGGAAGGCGCAAGCTACACGGTTGGTCACGGTGACGTCGTCATTGCCGCTATTACAAGTTGCACGAACACTTCAAACCCTTCGGTGATGATTGGAGCGGGTCTTGTCGCCAAAAAAGCGGTCGAGAAAGGCTTACAAGTAAAACCTTGGGTTAAGACGTCTCTTGCTCCGGGCTCTCAAGTCGTCACAGACTATCTTGAAAAATCCGGCGTGCAAAAATACCTAGATCAATTGGGCTTCAACCTGGTTGGTTACGGGTGTACGACTTGTATCGGAAACTCAGGGCCGCTGCCCCAACCTATTGCCACGGCTGTAGAAAAGGGTAATTTGGTTGTGGCGTCCGTTCTTTCGGGAAATCGTAACTTCGAAGGTCGTATCAATCCGCATGTTAAAGCAAACTACTTAGCATCGCCGATGTTAGTGGTGGCACACGCACTTGCGGGAAGCATGCACATTGATATTACGAAGGATGCTATTGGCGAAGATAAGGCAGGGAAACCTGTTTATCTCAAAGACATCTGGCCAAGCAATCAAGAGATCCAAGATCTTGTGAATAAAACTGTTGAAACAAAGATGTTTGATTCTCGTTATGGAAACGTTTTTGCGGGAACAGATGACTGGAAGAAAATCAATACGACGTCTTCGCAAACATATTCGTGGGATGAAAGTACTTACATCAAAAATCCACCGTATTTTGCTGGCATGACAATGACGCCGGAAAAATTAACGGATGTGAAGGGTGCACGCGTTCTCGCGATTCTTGGCGACTCCATCACGACGGATCATATTTCTCCAGCGGGAAGTATCAAAAAAGATTCTCCGGCAGGCCGCTATTTGATCGGCAAGGGCGTATCTCCACACGACTTCAACTCGTATGGTTCTCGTCGTGGTAATGACGATGTTATGGTGCGCGGGACATTTGCCAACATCCGCATTAAAAATGAAATGCTGGGTGGATTGGTTGAGGGCGGCATGACGAAGCATATTCCATCCGGTGAAGTTTTAGCGATCTATGATGCTTCCATGAAGTATCAGGCCGAAAAAACCCCCCTGGTCGTTGTTGCCGGCAAAGAATATGGCACAGGTTCATCGCGTGACTGGGCGGCGAAGGGCACACGTCTTTTAGGAATTAAAGCCGTTATTGCTGAAAGCTTCGAGCGCATCCATCGTTCTAACTTAATTGGTATGGGTGTCTTGCCATTGCAATTCCATCCGGGCACAGATCGCAAGACCTTGCACTTGGATGGGACCGAGGTTTTAGACATAGTCGGGATTGAGGCGGGGATGAAAGCTCAACAAGATCTTACTGTTCGCATCACTCGTGCAACCGGCAAAACCGAAGAGATCAAAGTGCGTTCGCGCATCGATACTGCGGTTGAGCTAGAGTACTATAAAAACGGTGGCATCCTTCATTACGTCCTTCGTAAACTGACATAGAAATCCAAAGGGCAGCCCTGTCTGAGAGGGGCTGCCCTTTTTCTCTTATTCCCTCTTAAAATCGTTATAAAGTAAAAATTACATGTAGAACTTCTTAGCGAAAATGCCGCTCACGGGTGAAAACGAAAATCCGTTTTTGGCCTGCTATGTTTAGTTTTGTTCTGAACTAGTGATTTCCTGGCAGGGTAATTGCTCTCCTGTTTTCGTCATTTATTTTTATGGACTGGAGTTTTTATGAACGTAATGAAGTATGGCGCCATCGTAATGACGTTGGTGGTATCTCAGACAGCGTCGGCGTCGTTCTGGGGTAAAGTTAAAAACACGTTTAACGACTGTAAATACAACGAGCAGGAATACGCAGAGACATTGGCGTTTGAGAAGCAGACGACAGAAAAGTTACCGGAGCATTTTAAAGGTCGTTTTTCTGAAAGCGATTTTGATACAAAACCTTGGATGCGTGGTTTTCGTTATGTCATCGTAGTGAACAAAGCCTCTCGCGGTTACGAAGCCCAAACGATGAAGGTTTACGAAAACGGCTATTTGATCCATAAAACGAAGGTTTCTACAGGCCGTGAAGGTTTTGAACTTCGCCGTAAAAACAAAGTTTGCACAGGCGCGCCTCCAAAATCCTATTGGTCGCAAACACCTACGGGATATTACACTCCGAAATATTTGTCTGAAGACCATAAATCAAGTTCTTGGGACTCAGATATGCCCTATGCGATTTTCTTTGATATCGAAAACGGTTTGGCCCTTCACCAAGTCTACAGAGGTTACGTAGACATGTTGGGAAGCCGCGCTTCAGGTGGTTGCATCCGTCAAGACAAAGAAACGGCTGAGAACCTTTTCTTCCGCGTGAAAGAAACGGAGCGCTCTGTGGTTCCGGCGGTGAATTTGGATGGAACTCCAGTTCTAGATGAAAATGGAAATGTGAAATACATCTCTCAACAAGAGATCGTTCATAGCAGAACCGGTCAATTGATGAAGTTTAACACGTTCAGTGCATTGATCATCGTTGAAGACGTGAACTAAGATTCCTAGATAAATTTAAATAAAAAAGGCCGAGTTTTCACTCGGCCTTTTTTATTTTACGTTCTCATTCACCATCAGGATAAAGGCATACTCGGTCGCCGTTTCCTTCAGTTGTTCGAAGCGCCCGGAGGCGCCTCCATGACCTGATTCCATATTCGTCTTAAGCAGAATCAGGGAAGGTCCTTTGTTATGATCGCGCAGTTTAGCGACCCACTTTGCAGGTTCCCAATATTGAACTTGGGAATCATGCAGACCCGTTGTCACTAAAGTGTTCGGATAAGCTTGGTCTTTGACGTTGTCATAGGGTGAATAGGATTTGATATACTCATACGCAGCTTTTTCGTTGGGGTTTCCCCATTCATCATATTCGCCGGTCGTCAGTGGAATCGTATCATCCAGCATTGTTGTAATCACATCCACAAATGGAACCTGCGCCACAATACCTTGATAAAGGTCAGGACGCATATTCATCACAGCTCCCATCAATAAGCCACCGGCACTGCCACCCATGGCATAAACGCGCTTTGCAGAAGCGGTTTTATTTTTTACCAAGGCTTCCGTGCAATCGATGAAATCATTGAAAGTGTTCTTCTTATTCATCGTACGGCCCGTGTCATACCATTCACGTCCCATTTCGCTGCCTCCACGTATGTGTGCTTTAGCGAAAACAAAACCGCGATCCACTAAGCTAAAGACGTCGCTGCTAAACCAGGGATCCATGCTGGCCCCATAAGAGCCGTATCCATAAATTAAAAGAGGAGACGTGCCATCAGCCTTATGATCTTTCTTCATGATCAATGAGACAGGCACCTTCACGCCATCACGAGCCGTGATAAAGATGCGTTCCGATTTGTAAAGTTCCGGGTTGTAGTTAGGAACCTCGTGCACTTTTTTTAGAACCTGCTCGTGAGTTTTCATATTGAACTCATAAACAGAAGGGGGTAGGCGCATGGATTCATAATCATAGCGCACCCATTCAGCATCAAACTCGCGATTGTCGCCGACGGAAGCCATATAACTGCCGTCGGCAAACGGGATGAAATAAGCATTTTTGGCTTTTTTGTCAGTGATATGAATTTGAGTTAATCCATTCTTTCTTTCATCCAATACCAAATAGTTCTTAAACACTGTCACATCTTGCAAGAATGTGTCAGCGCGATGGGGAATCAGGTCTTTCCAGGATTTAGCATCCGTGTGAGAAAGGTCCGTCGTCATCAGCTTGTAGTTTTTAGCTTTTTTATTTGTGATGATGTAAAAGCGTTCGCCATCGTCCGTCACCGAGTATTCATGCTCGCGTTCACGAGGATTGAAGACGCGGAAGGCTTCAGTGGGTTTGTTAGCCTCAATGAATCGAACTTCCGTCGTTAGTGTGCTGCTAGAGCCGATATAGATGAACTTCTTTGACAATGATTTGTAAACGTAAGTACTGAAGGTTTCATCTTTTTCGTGATAAACTAAGTCCTTCTTTTGCGTGCGCAAGTTGTAGCGATAGATCTTTTCACTGCGCAAAGTTTCTGGATTTTGTTCGGCGTAAAATACGGTTTCATTGTCATTAGCCCAAGTAAGATTTGAGGTCATGTTGGGAATTGTGTCAGGCAGAAGCTTTCCACTTTCAAGATCTTTGAAATACACGGTATAAAAGCGACGTCCCACTGTATCCACTGCATAGGCCATAATCTTGTGATTGGGACTCATGCGTGGCCCTGTAGATTCAAAGAAGTCATGTCCTTTCGCTAGTTCCGGTATATTCAAAAGAATTTCTTCCGTCCCTTTTGGTGAACCCTTGTAGCGAACATAAAGCGGGTATTGCTGACCTTTTTCGTAGCGAGCGGCGTAGTAGTAATCGCCGTCTTTGACGGGCGTTGAAGATTCATCTTCCTTTACACGAGACTTTAACTCCGAGAAAAGTGTTTGTTCCAAAGATTTCACCGAACTCATTGCCTGGGCCGTGAATTCATTTTCTTTTTTCAAATGATCAATGACTTTTGGATTCTCGCGTTCACGCAGCCAAAAGTATTCATCGGTTCTTGCGTCTCCATGCTTATTAAGCGTCACCGGAACTTTTTCAGGTTGCGGATAAGATTGAAGATCTTTGTGCATGCAGGAAACTCCCAGAAGTAAAACAGCGTAAGTGATTTTTTTCATGGGATTTAGGCTATCACGTCGAGGGGAGGGTGGGTATAAGCCTCTTGGATTTCCAAGAGGCTCTACGTCGACTCAGACTAAGGTCGGGCTTCGCCGCCACGTTGAGTCTGTTGAAAGCGCACTTGATTTTGTTTTGCCAGTGCTTTGTTGTAAGCATCCGCAAAAGTAGTGCGAGCAAACTCTTCGATAGAAGTAGCGGTCGTGTTGATTTTATTGCGCTGGAAAGTTCCTGCGATGGTTCCGTTCCCGAAGGCCTCTTCCATTTCTAGATAAACATCCGCCCAGTCTTCGCTTAATCCTGCGCCAATATAGTAATTGCGCATTTCTTGTGGTGGCACTTCGACATATTCGGCATCCGGGCGTCCCACTGCATTTCCCAGAATCTTAACGGCTTCGTTCATGGAGATATCTCTTTCTCCCAACAAATATTCGACATTGTGAGATTTGAAATCAGGATTCATTAATAAGAACGCTGCACGAGCGGCAATATCTCGGGTCGCGACCATAGGAATGGGAACATCCCCATTGATCGTGCCAAAGAAACGGTTCATTCCGATCAAGCTTGAGATGTTATTATTTAGATTTTCCATAAAGTAAGTGCAACGCAAGTGCATGATGTCGGCGTGGGTGATTTCACTCAAGCGCTCTTCTTGATCGTGCAATCCTAAGATGGGGCCTGTACCGCTTTCTAAATCCGCACCAACACTGCTTAAGTTGACGACCTTTTTGATGCCGGCTTCCTCGATGGCTTCGGCAATCACTTCGCCAAATTTATTTTGATAGAAACGCGACTCTTCGGCTTTGGGGTTCGGTGGAATCATTGTGAATATCGCAGAACAACCGAGCATGGCATCCATTAAGAAGCTCACATTATTTGCGTCGCCTTGGGCGAGTTCTGCACCTTGGAAGTTTTCTTTATTGGGAAAGTGTCGGGCCACGCAACGCACTTTTTGACCGTGAGCTAGTAAGTGGGTAACGATTTTAGAGCCAATATTACCCGTGGCTCCCATGACCAGAATCATAAAAAAACCTCCTTATTTGCTCCCATTTTACTTGGGGAAATAAGGAGGCTCTACTTACGAATTCTTCATCAGCTGTTAGGCTTGAGCCTCTGCCAAAAGTTGTTCGGCGTGGGCGACAGAAGTCTTAGAGATTTTCTCGCCACTGATAAGGCGAGCCAGTTCCTGCACACGATCTTTTGTCTTGAGTTCTGACACAAGCATCGCCACAGAACCTTTTTGCGGAGATTTCTGAATAAAGAAGTGAGCGTCACCAAAGGCAGCCACCTGCGGAAGGTGAGTGACACAGATCACTTGCTGTCCTTTAGCAATAGTCTTTAGTTTCTTTCCGACCTTTTCGGCTGTTTCACCGGAAACACCCGTATCTACTTCGTCGAAGAGATAAGTGCGAGGTTGATTTGTAGAGCCCACCACACGCTTCAAAGAAAGAAGGATACGGCTCAATTCGCCCCCAGAAGCAAACTTCGCCAAAGGACGTTTTACATCTTTTGCGGAAGTCTGACTCAAGAATTCCACGTCACTCATGCCCGAAGAAGAGAGCTCCATCTTTTCAACTTGCACGTGGAAGGTCACACCTTTCATATTTAAGTCTAAAAGCTCGGCATTCACGCTTTCTGAAAGCAAGTCTGCACCTTTCAAGCGACGCTTGTGAAGATCGGCTCCTAAAGTTTCTAGCTCCTTTAAGATCGCCGAAGCTTCTTTCTTTAAGGACTCCACTTTCGATTCAGAATTTTGCAGATTGGAAATTTCAATTTCCATGTCCATCAAGGCTTTTAAAATATCGTCTACCGTCGAGCCATATTTTTTCTGCAACTTGCGAAGATCGCTCAAGCGACCTTCCGCTTCTTCCAAACGCTGAGGATCGGCATCGATCTTTGAAGCATATTGACGAAGCTCGTAGACGGTTTCATCAATCAAAGCTTTTGCTTGCTCAAGATTTTCAAGTTTGGTAGCAATCTGCGGATCAACGCCCGCAAGTTCAAGGCCTTTTTTAAGAACGGCATTCAAACGGCTGATCGCCGAATCGTCATCGGTGTAAAGCGCCTCTTCGGCTTGATCGACGAAAGAACCAATGCGCGAAGAGTTTTTAAGTTTCTTTACTTCCACTTCAAGTTCAAGATCTTCACCCGGAGACAAATCCAAGTTCGCAATTTCATCGCGCTGATAAATTAAGAAGTCCAGACGCTGTGCTTTTTGTTTGGCATCGCTTTCTAGTTTTTTGATTTCTTCAAAGATGGCGTGATAGCGATTGTACTTTTCAGTGAACAAAAGACGCTTATCCCAAGTGCCCGCATACTGATCCAAAAGATCTAAGTGGTAAGCTTTAGACATCAAATTGCGGTTTTCATGTTGGCCGGTCATTTCGATCAAAGGTGCCGAGTGACCCGCTAACTCCACCAGGGGAGCCACGATGTCGCGCAAGCTGTTCAATGTACTCAGGCTGCCATTTAAATACACTTTCGATTTATCACCCGCACTTAAAACACGACGAACGATTAAAGTGTCTTCATCCACTTCAATACCCATGCTTTTTAAGTTATCGATAATGTCATAGCGTTTGCTGATATCGAAGGAACCTTCAATCGTCGCCTGAGAAGCTCCGGTGCGGATCGTGTCGCTAGAAGCTTTTCCACCCATCAAAAGGCTCAAGCTTTTAAGAAGAACGGATTTTCCGGCGCCAGTTTCACCGCTTAAAATGTTCAACCCTTCTTTGAAGGTGATGTGCAAGTTTTCGATAATGGCGAAATTAGAAACTTTCAGCTCTAGTAACATAATATCTCCTGCAAACTAGCTTTCTAGCTGCGATCTCCGAATTTAAGTTTTTCGCGAAGCAAGTGGAAGTAGTTGTGATTAGGCTCACGCACCATCATGTGATCGTAACAAGACTTTGTCACAATCACTTCGTCTTGAGGCGTGAGTTCCGTCATCTTTTGACCGTCCACGATGAAATGCGCTTTTTGAGTTTTCCCATCAAGCTTGAAAGACAGCTCTTTATTATCAGGGAAGATCAAAGGACGGGACGTTAAAGAGTGAGGCGCAACAGGCGTCATCACAAATACCGGGGACTCTGGATCAAGCAAAGGACCGCCCGCAGCGAGATTGTACGCTGTCGAGCCCGAAGGACTGGCGACGATGAAACCATCGGCCTTCACTTCGCTAACCAGGAATTTCTCTGAATAAATAGCCGTGTTGATCAATTGGCTCATCGAGCCTCTTTCAATCACGATGTCGTTGAGCGCATGGTGTTCTTCACGCACTTTACCGCGACGAAGAATTTTCGCAAAAAGCATAGAGCGGGGACGAAGAACCATTTTTCCCGCAAGAGTTTTATCGATGACATCAAAAACGGACTCCGCACTGTGGGCTGTCAGGAAGCCCAAAGACCCCATGTTAAAGCCCAAGATCGGCGTGCTGCGGCCTTCAAGCAGGCGTACGGCGCGAAGATAAGTTCCATCTCCGCCGAGAACGATGATCAGCTTAAGCTGGTCCAACTGTTTTTTAGTTTTTGCGGCTTTGGTTCCGGGAATGATTTTTTGATCAGGGCCTGTGTAAACATCAAAGCCCTTGTCTTTCAAATAATCAGAAACCTTCTTTGCTAAAGAGACGGCTTGGGCCGTCTCTAAGCGATAAACTAAAGCAATGCTGCTATTTTCTTCTAGAACTAATTTACTGTTTTTGCTCATCGAAACTTTTGCACTCACTAGATCAAACCATCACGTCTTAGAAGCGCATTTGGATCTGGCTCACGACCGCGGAATTTTTTGTAAAGTTCCATCGGATGTTCCGTTCCGCCCTTGCTAAGAACATTGTCTTTAAATTTCTGAGCCACTTCGGCGTTGAACAAACCTTTTTCTTTGAAGAATTCAAAGGCATCGGCATCCAACACTTCAGCCCATTTGTAAGAGTAATATCCCGCTGAGTATCCACCTGCAAAGATATGGCTGAAGCTGCAAGAGCTATTTGCACCATCGATCTTAGGGAACAGACGGGTTTCGGCCGTAGCCTTTTCTTCGAACGCATCGACGTCTTTGATTGTCGAAGGATCCGTTGAGTGCCAAGCCATATCCATCATACCGAATTGCAATTGACGGCAAGACGCATAACCCGCTTGGAATTTTTGCGACGCTTTTAATTTTTCAATCAAATCTGTTGGCATCGCCGCATTGGTTTCATAGTGACGAGCAAAAAGATCCAAACCTTCTTTTTCACCGACCCAGTTTTCCATGATTTGCGATGGAAGTTCTACGAAGTCCCAGTAAACATTGGTGCCGCTCAAAGATTGATAAGTCACTTCAGACAACATGCCATGCAAAGCGTGACCGAATTCATGGAACAATGTGCGCACTTCATCGTAAGTCAAAAGAGAAGGTTTTGTTGGCGTCGGCTTCGTAAAGTTACACACGATGCTGACGTGAGGACGTTTCATCTCGCCATTAAGCAAGCCCTGACCACGGAACTGAGTCATCCAAGCGCCGCCTTTTTTGGTCTCGCGCGGGAAGAAGTCTGTGTAGAAAAGACCCATGTACTTACCAGATTTATCTTCATAGATCTCGTAAGCTTTTACTTCTGGATGATAAACCGGGATGTCTTTGTTTTCTTTGAAAGTCAGGCCGTAAAGTTTCTTTGCGTGAGCAAAAACACCATCGACAACTTTTTCAAGTTGGAAGTAAGGACGAAGATCTTCTTCATTGAAAGCGTATTTATCTTCTTTCAATTTCTCGGAATAGTAACCGAAGTCCCAAGGCTGGATGTCAGAAACGCCGTCTAATTTCTTCGCATATTCTGTCACTTCCGCTAAATCTTTTTTACCGGCGTCTTTAGAAGCCTTCAAAAGCTTAGAAAGGAATTCAGTCACTGTTTGAGGATTCTTCGCCATACGCTCTGCCAATACGAAATCAGCATGAGTTTTGAAACCCAAAAGTTTAGCGCGTTGATCGCGAAGCTGTACGATCTTCAAAACTATTTCTTGGTTGTCGAAGTTTCCTTTGTAAGAACGAGAAGCGTAGGCTCTCCACATTTTTTCACGAAGCGCGCGATTTTTCGCGTACGTCATGAATGGCAGGTAAGACGGAATTGAAAGAGTGAAAAGCCATTTGCCTTTTTGGCCTTTGGCTTCCGCCATGGCCGCAGCTCCTTCAAGGATGCCCTCAGGGATGCCTTCGACGTCTTCTTTTTTATCCAAGAACATTTCAAAAGCGTTTGTCGCCTTCAAAACGTTTTCAGAAAACTTTGGTCCCAGAACAGAAAGTTCCTGATCGATATTGCGAAGAGTTTCTTTGTCTTTTTCAGAAAGCAAAGCGCCGTTGCGAGTGAAAGAAAGATATGTTTTTTCTAACAAGCGCGCTTGTTCTTTGTTCAAGTTCAAAGAATCGCGTTTATCGTAAACGGCTTTCACGCGTTTAAAGATTTCTTCATCCAAAGAAACATCAGACGCAAAGGCAGTGACCTTGGGGTAAATTTCTTTCGCTAACGCCTGCAAAGCCTCATCTGCGTGCGCCACTTCAAGGTTTGAGTAAATCCCTGTAATACGGTCCGGAAGCTCAGAAGCCGCTTCTAAAGCCACAATTGTATTTTCGAAGTCAGGTGCTGCCGGGTTGCTTTTCAGTTTAGCGATATTTTCTTTCGAAATTTTGATCGCTTCATCCAAAGCCGGAAGGTAATGCTCCACCTTGATTTGATCAAAGGGAACTGCTTGGTCTTTATGGGTAAAAGGTTGTAAAAGAGGATTGCTCATGATGTGCCTCCAAGAGAGTTAAAAGACTCTTCTTTTCTTTCACGAACCAGAGCAGAAATAAAGCAAAAATTGGGTGTAAAAAGGCGTCTAAAAATGGAAAGGGCCCTTGGTGGTTTTATCCGTCCAAGGGCCCATGATATTGCGGCGTATTATTCCGTAAAAACGGTCGAGGAGTGCCGCACTCGCTCTAGTAAGTACATACTCCAAGATTTGATCCGTAGATCACTTGGCGGCACGTCGCCCCTGCGCCGCAAGTGTTTCCCTGATCCAATAGGCAGCTCTGAGTTAATTTATTTCTGCAGGCGCTGGCACTATTACTTGCTCCCGGTACGTTTGAGATTTGTGGAATATTGATCGTCGTTTGTGGAGCTGCAGTCGTGTAGCCCCAAGTGTAACCCCACTGCCAGTAGTAAAGAGTGTTGTAGTAAGGGTTGATCAGATCATTATGAATACAACCTAAGCCGAAGCTTCCGTTGTAAGTTGCAGAATACCCTGCCGGGCAACCGCAGAAACCATATTGGTTAAAATAATTTGTGTAGTTGTACGCGTAGTTGAACATGCCCGGATAAGGAATAAATCCGTAGTACTGTGAATACACCGTATTGTTGCAATAGGCTTGTCCCGTTAAACAGCCTGTGTTCAACGGCGTTACTACTGTTGTAGTCCCCGCACCACCATCATCGCCCGGCTGGCAGGCTGCGAGGAACAGAGCAAAGACAAAATAAACCAACTTTTTCATAAGTGGCTCCTTAAATAGTTCTTTCAACAGTGACCTAAGGTTCAAGTTTGGTGCCTTATGAGAATTTCTCCAGCTGGGATATATTCGAATCCAGTCGCAAAATTTCCAATCCAGGTGCCCAAAATGGGCACCCAGCGCCCAAAGGTGCCTGCTTCTTTTTTGTACTGCTCCGCATGACAGAAAAGAAGCAGGCACTTTTAAAAAGCAGGTGCCTTTTAGTTTTAGGGTTGGCAGGGGAGGGGTCTTCTTTTACTCTTTTAGGTGAGCATCGAAAGGAGTCGATCATGAAAAACATCGGATGTGTTTTTGCTTTCTCTTGGGCCGTTATGTTGGCCGTACCTGCAGTTGCGGCGGTTCCTGCGCCAAAGGCAAAACCAGTTTCTAAAATTCTTCAAGGTCAAGGAGTGAGTTTCGGCGGAGTCGCCGGTACGGGGTTCACTTTGATAGATGTTCGTCGCACGGCGGATACAAAGAAAAAAGTAGAACGCATCGTGATGGATATCGGCGATTTGAATGGGGGTACGATCAAGGGACTTCCAGGTTATTATTTTGCCGAACTGAAAAAGAATCCTTCGCGCTTGGTGATTGATTTTTCACAGATGCCGAATGCGAACATCGATCAAACTCGTCTATCGGGATTGATGAAAAACTCAATGGCCGTAACAAAAACATCGATGAGTCTTGATCCAATCGACAGCTCTTTGAATCTGACTTTGGATCTCAAGAAAGATACAAAAGTGCGCGTGTATCAGGTAGCAGGCAATAAGACGACAAGCAAAGTCGTTATCGATCTGATTACGGAATAGACCGTGATGAAGTTCTGGCTCTTACCGCTTTTGCTTTTAACGAGCACGGCTCAAGCACGAGTGTTCAATATTCAAAAAGAGACTTTCGCTGCCTACTTCCTGGTTTCAGGGGGAGGCTCGGCTATCGGGACGGAAGGGTTGGATGGCGAAGCCAGCTCGAGTATCAACTACAGCGGGGGAGTGAATTACAACTACTCCGGTGAATTTGGTTTTCTTTATTCCGTTCGTTATCTCAACTTCCGCTTTGGTTTTGAAATTTTAAAACCTTCTGCGCTGGATTCGAACGCGAATAACGGAACTGCCGATTTGTATTCTGCCAACAGTCAGATTCTTGGGTATGTTCCAAAGGTGGGCGTCGAGGTTAATTTGCAAAGTACGGCGGCGTATCGCTCCTTTATCTCAGCAACGGCAGGCCTTGCCAACGTCACGATGAAAAATGCCTACACTTTAACAGCGGATGGTCAGACGGCCTTTCCTGGTGTGGCTGATCATACGGCCGAGTCCAAAGGTTCCGGAACTTCTTTGCAAGCCTCTTTGGGGTATGAAGGTAATTTGTCAGACACGACAACTATTCTTGTCGAGTTCGGCTATCGTCAGCTTAAAATTGATAACTTAAAATACTCGAAAGATGTCACGACGTTTTCTGGTGCGAAAAGCAGTGGAGACGCGGTTCTAAACACCGCTGGGGAGCAGCGCGAGTTGGATTTTTCCGGTGGATTTATCTCTTTGGGTTTTCGCTTTTACATGTAAGGAATCACCAGCATGAGTGCACTGTATCGTCTTCGTGGGCTTGAGTACTCTTATCTTTGGAATAAACAACAGGTTCCTGTTCTAAAAGGGATTGATCTTGAGCTGGAAAAAGGATGTTTCACTTGTATCGTCGGCCCCAGTGGGACTGGTAAGACGACATTGCTGAATCTTTTAGGCCTGATTGATACTCCTTCCAACGGTCACATTGAATTTGCGGGCGAAGACGTGACTCGCCTGGATGAAAGCGAAAAAGAACAAGTTCGTTTGCATAAAGTTGGGTTTATCTTTCAATCGTTTTATTTGATTCCTACGTTGACGGTCTTAGAAAACACATCTTATTTCCTTCCTTCGTTAGGTTACAATCACGCCGAAGCACAAAAGACGGCGATGGAGACATTGGATCTGTTAGGACTTGCGGACCACGCGAAGAAAAGACCCTTAGAGCTTTCCGGTGGACAACGTCAACGTGTGGCTATTGCACGGGCTATTGCGAAAAAACCGGTCGTTGTCTTGGCCGATGAACCTACCGCGAATCTGGATTCTGTGACCGCGGAAAAAACCATCAATGCCTTCAAAGAGCTGCAAAAAACAGAAAATACCAGCTTCATTTTTTCCACGCATGATTCGCATCTAGTGAGTTTTGCTAAGTCTGTTTATCCGATGAAAGATGGTCGCATCCAGGAGAGCCGCTAATGTTTGAGCTGATTAAAATTGCTTGGCGCAATCTTTTTAGAAATCCCCGCAGAACTTTAGCCAGTCTTTGCACGGTCGCTTTGGGGGCGGCGGGCCTTTTGATTTATCAAGGTTTTAATTCGGGTGTGATGAATCAATATCGTGAAAACGTTATTCACGGCTATTACGGCTATGGACAAGTGTTTCCGAAAAATTATTTCGGTAAAGTGCATGAAACTCCCTGGAAGGCCTGGTTTGAAAATCCAGAAGAGATTGAAAAACAAATCCGTTCTTCATCTGCGGTGACTCAAGTTTTCCCGCGCGTTTCTTTTTATTCTTTTATCGTGAAGGGGGGGATCACTCTGGGCGGTAAAGGCGAAGGTGTGATCCCCGAAAGAGAAAACGCGTTTTTCACTGACATGAATTTTATTTCTGGCGGAAATTTACAAAGTGTCGATGAAGTGATCTTGGGTAAGGGGTTGGCGGAAAGTTTAGACGCCAAAGTCGGTGACACGGTCACGCTTTTGACTCAAACCGTGAATAATCAGTTAAATGGTGCGGATCTCAAAGTTGCCGGCATCTTTTTTACCGGAAAAAAAGTGATCGACGATTCTTTTTACCGTGTGGATCTGAAACAAGCGCATCAGCTTTTAGATACAAATCGCATTGAGATGTTTTCTTTAGCAACAAAAGGGGTGGAGGCCTGGCCTCAGGTTGAAAAAGATATCCACGATGCAAACTCCAATGTTGAAGCCATTCCTTTTGAAATCTTAGACAAAAACTATTATCAGAACTCGGTTGATTTCTTAAATGCGCAGTTTGCTTTTATCCGTTCTATTATTCTGGTAATCGTCGCTATGGGTATTTTTAATGTGATTTCTGTCGGTCTTTTAGAAAGAGCTGGAGAAATGGGGGCCCTTCGTGCCAACGGTGAAAAGCGCTCGCGCCTTTTCCGTATTCTGTTGATCGAAAACAGTTTGTTAGGAATATTGGGTGGATTCTTAGGCATTTGTTTAGCGGTGCTAGTGGATAAAACTTTGTTGCGCGGAGGAATTCCCATGCCACCGGCACCGGGAATCACGCGTCAGTTTATCGTGTATTTAGATATTATGGCTCCGCACTATGTGCAGGCTCTGTTATTGCCGATGATTGCAACGGTGTTAGCAAGCCTTTATCCGACGGTGAAACTTCTGAAGAAGTCGATCCCGGAACTTCTGCGCTCGACTTAGAATTTTTAATAAAGATATGGCAGAAGTAAATCCCGCGATGATCTCGCGGGATTTTTTATTCTGAATTTTCTCTGATTTTTTCATTACGTCTTTCAAATGTGGGTACACAGTGTCCATGTCTTTGATATATGAGTCAGTGACATCCTGACTCTTGCTTATTGTGTCCAGTCTCTGTACAACGGTGCCAAAGTGACGTTTTTGGTCATCTTCTAGAGTGCCAATTCTATTTTAGCGCTCATGATCCGGAAGAACCTTAGGTATAAGAATTGCTTTTGTGTTCCACCGAGGACTAAATTTTATGAGAGTATCCGTTCTGGTAAATTCCAAAGCCGGGTCTGTGAATGCAGATCTGATTGAAGCGAAAGTACGCGAAGCATTGTTTCGCTGTGACCTTCGTTTCAGCCGTCCGCAGACGCTGACGGAGATGGCGGATTTCCTTAATGACGAGATGACTCATAAAACCAACGCCATCATTATTTGTGGCGGTGATGGCACTATCAATGTCGCGCTTCAGTGTTTAATGAAGTATGAAGACTTAAGTAAAATTCCACCGATCACGATTGTACGCTCCGGTACGGCTAACGATTTGGCGCATGAAATCGGCGTTTCTCATCGCATTGATCGCGCTGTTCGCAATATCTTTGAAGGTGTTGTTAAGAATATTGATGTTATCGAAGTCAGCTCACCGGAACAAAAAGCTTACATGTTAACGAACGGAGGCTTAGGACTCCCGGCTGTGGCAGCAGAGCTTGCAAATAAATTTAGAAATCACCTTCGCACTCTTTCGACGTGTCCGAAATCAGCGAAAGCCTTCCGTTATCTTGCAGAGAAAAGTTATTACGCTGTGAAAAAGATGGGACCTGGAGTTTATTCAATGATGACCGCCGAAGCGATTCGCACTTGGAATCCTGACGGTTGGGGACTAGAAATTGAAATCCCGGGCAAGGTGAACGTCGAGACAAATTCTCCAATTGTTTTAGTCAGCAATCAACAAAGCATCGGTGCAAGCTTTTTACCGGCTCCTTATACATCCAATACCGATGGAACTGTGAATTTGCTTTTATCTGAAACAACAACCGCTCAGCAACATGCCATGGCGGCTTTAAGAATCCGTAAAGGTAATTTAGAAAAATTTAATGCTTTTAAGTCTTTCGAACTCAGAGAGTTCAGACTAAAGAGCCAGAACCCCCGCCGTTCTTTGACTTTCTTTGGGGATGGCGAGATTCTTCTTAAGGACGTGCAGGAAATTTCAATCCGCTGCTTGCATCGCGGACTTCCTATCATGGTCCGACAATAATGATATTTCTGGAGGCTCCGTGAGCAGACCTCGTATCCTCGTCACCGGGGGCACTGGCTTTCTCGGAAAATTGGTCGTTCCACTTCTTCGTGAAAAATTCGAAGTGGACGTCTTGTCTCGTTCGGGCCAGACAGAAGTCCAGGGGGACCTGACTCACTGGAACGCGGATCTTAACTTCGAAAGTCTTCGTTCGAAAAAATATTCCATTATTGTGCACATGGCAGGGCTTTACGACCTGAAGGGATCTTATGTTGATTGTTTTCAACATAATATTTCGGCGATGGGTATTGCACTTAAAGTCGCTGAAGCTTTAGAAATTCCGTACTTCATCAATACGAGCACAGTGGCTGCGGCCATCAATTCGACGCTTTCGACGGTGAAGCCTTACGATCTTAATTTTTCAAAAGCCTTCCCTGATGCTTATTCAGATTCGAAAGCGTTGGGCGAGCAGGTTTTACACAACTGGCCGGTGAAGAATATAAAATCACGTATCAACCTGCGTTTGGGTGTTCTTGTCGGTGATACTCAGAAAGGTCGCATCGAGCGTATCGACGGACCTTATCATGCTCCAGAATCTTTTAAAAAAATCCGTCCCTTGATTGAATCACTTCCGACGGCGTTGCCATTGCCAGGAAATGAGTCGGTGAAAATGCCAATCGTTCCGGTAGATAAAGCTGCGGAAGCTATTGTGAAATTCTGCGAATGGGCCTTAACCGAAAAGCCAGAAGGTTATAAGAGCTTTCACGTCACGCCAACATATGGCTTAACAGCGAAAGAGCTTTATACGGCCACTTTAAAGCGTTTAGCAATCCCCAATAAGGGCATTAGTCTTGTCAGCAAAGTGCCAAAACCTTTGATGATGAAGGTTTCAAGTTTGGTGGCGCGTTTTCCTGAAGAAGAACTTTTCTATCTTATGAATTTTCCAACTTACGACACCGAAGCGACTCGCAAAGTTTTAGGTCCTTCTTGGTGTCCTGAGTTTAAAGAGTATGAACAAGCATTTTGGAGCGGGTATGAAGCATTCGTATCGAATCGCCGAAATTAGTTTCGGCCGACCGCACTGGGATGCGGCTTATGAATTTGAATTCAATGGCAGTCACTTTGAGGTTCAGCGCTTCAGTGTGAATTTCTCTGTGGATGGTGTGCGCCGTCTGATTGAAACGCTTCGTAATCAAGTGGATGCCTTTGCTTTAACCAGTCTGCCTCCGGTGATCAAGCTTGAGCAAAAAAGCTATGTTCATCGCCAGTATTTAGAAATCATGGGGATTCCTTCGCCGGTACCTTTGTGCGACGGGACGGGACTTCGTGAAATTGCGAACATCAATTCCTTAGTTAAAAATATTGAGTCCGGGAAGATTCAACCTGAAGGCGGCATCTTTTTTCCATCTGCGGTCTTCTGTGCCGAATTGGAAGAGTACATCCGTCATCGCTATCGCAAGTCCGTTTATATTGGTGATGCTTATTCTCTTTTAGGTGTGCCTTGGTTGATTCAACCTTTTCCGGGTTTGATGACACTTTCAAAGCTGGTTTTGAATGTCGCAAACTTCAAGGATCTTCGTAACAATACTCCTTTGGCAGAAACGAAGTTGCAAAAAATGAGTCGCTCTTCTTTAGCGGCGCAAGTTGAAAATGTTCAGTACGTTTTCTGCGATCTTCCATTTTTACTGCTGTTTGATTCGGCAGCGACAGAGTTTGTACGCGGAAAAGATCTGGTCATCTGGTCTTCGCATCCTTTGATGGAAGCTGAAGTGAAGAAGTACAATCCTCGCAGCATTATTAATCTGTTTCCAGAAAATTACCGCGTTCATCCTTACATGAACTATTCGGTTTTGGATGCGACTTTGCGATTGGTGCACAACCGCACTGCGCCTTTAAGTATTGAAGAGTGGGAACAATTGATGACGGAAGATACAGAAATCCGTCAAGTGGCGCGCAAGTATGTCATGACTCGCAATACATCCACCCAAGCCAAGATCTCTAAAGGCATCAACGTCGTTAAGAATAAAATTTTAAGTGAAAAAGAACCGGACTTCGCGTTTGTCATTCATGCTCTTTCTCATAGTGACTTTATGCGTGTGCCGGGACTTTCGGCTTTGAAGTACATGCCGAAAGAGTGGAATGATTCATTTGATAAAATGGCATCGAAGGTTCCACCTTTCGTTCATGGTCACGTGAAACATGTTATCAGCGAAGAATCGGGTAAAGAGATCAATGGTATTATTTATGCTTTGCCGGCGACTCCGAAAGTTTTGAAGAATACGGATCCCGAAGTCGTGTACCGCAAGATCGAAGGCATCTGTTACGATGCCGCCAATCGCGGTGCAAAAATGATCGGCCTTGGCGCTTACACGAAGATCGTGGGCGATCAAGGTATCACCATCAATCAGAACAGTCCCATTCCCGTAACGACGGGAAATAGTTTAAGTGCTTCAGCAACGCTGTGGGCATTAAATGACGTCGTTAAGAAAATGCGTCTTTTGAATCAAGATCCGCAAACAGGCATGGTTGACGGCATGGCGATGGTGATTGGTGCCACGGGTTCTATTGGGCAAGTTTCTGCAAAACTTCTTTCATTGGTATTTAAGAAATTGTGCCTGGTTGCGCCACGTATGAATCGTCTGCAAGAACTGAAAGAGACGATTCAGAAAATGGCTCCAGATTGTGAAATCACAATTGCTACAGATGCCAACGAGCTTGCTCCACAGGCGGATGTTCTTGTGACGGCGACTTCCGCGTTTGATCACAAAATCGTGGACGTCATGTTGCTAAAACCGGGCGCGGTGGTTTGTGATTGTTCTCGCCCTTTGGATTTTGACATTGAAGACGCGAAGAAAAGACCGGATGTTTTAATCATCGAATCGGGCGAAGTGATTTTGCCGGGCCCGGTGGAAATTGATTTTGATATGGGACTTCCAGGTAAAGCGGTTTATGCGTGCTTAGCGGAAACGGCGTTGCTGACTTTGGAAGGACAATTCGAGGCTTTTACTATGGGCCGCGATATTGAGTGGAATAAAGTTAAGCAGATCTATAGAATGGCCCGTCGCCACGGAGTTCAATTGGCGGCGATTCAAGGTCATACAGGAATTATCACGGATAAGGAAATTGAGCTCACACGACAACTGGCTCTTTCAAAAAGAAATAAATAGGAGATGTCATGAAGACACTTTTAGCCTTGTGCACCTTTGTATTTGCAGTTTATGCGGTAGCGGAAGAAAATCCCGCAGAGTGGGTAAAAAAGGCCGATAATATTCGCAATCCCGCAGAGTCCTATGAAATGAAAATCCGTGTAGAGACTCCGGAAAACAATTCTGTATTCCAAGTTTTTTTGCAGGGGCAAGATAAGACCTTGATCGTTACTAAGGAACCGGCTCGGGACAAGGGTCGCAATATGTTGATGTTGGATCGGGACTTCCACGCTTATGTTCCTAACTTGAAGCGCTCGATGCGCTTGTCCTTAGCGCAAAAACTTTCAGGCCAAGTTTCTAATGGCGATATCTCGCGCACGCGCTGGTACGGCGATTACGATGTGACGAAAGAAGCCGACAACGGTAAAGAAGTGCAGCTTCTTCTTAAAGGTAACAAAGACAATCTGACTTATGCGTGGATTCGTCTTTGGTTGAAAAAAGGGAACTTCGAACCATTACGTGCGGAATATCTGGGATTGAACGGAAAAACCGTTCTGAAAAGAGCCTTTTTTGAAGACTACAAAAGTATCGCCGGCGCGACTCGCCCGACGACTTTGAAAATCGAAGATACAAATAAACAAGTCAGCTTCGTGCGCATTCTTGCCATGGGTAAAAAGACTTTCGGTGAATCCTTTTTTACCGTTCGTAACATGGAAAGCATGAAGTAGTGAGATTTGGCCTTCTTCTGATCCTTCTTTTAAATTCAGCCGTCGCGATGGCGGACCTCACGGTCGCGCCTCGCTATGAGTATATTCAAGGCACGGAAGAAGAGTTAGCCAACCGCCTGATCGTCAAAGGGAAGCTGAACTCGACGGTCGGGCCTTTTGGAATTTTCGTCGAAGGCTTTGGCGAATTTGAAGGAAATGAAGATCAGGCTTTCGTGCGCAGATCACCTTCCCATGGGTATCTGCAAGAAGCTTACTTTGAATTCAACCTCGATTCTTTTTATGTGCGGGTAGGACGTCAGGCTTTGCGTTGGAGCGAAAGTTGGACTGTTCCCTCCTTGGATGTGTGGACGGGACGCCGATGGAACCGCTTGTTCTTTGATCCCTTGGCCGACCAGCTCACTCATTCCACCGGAGTTGTTTTTTCGTATGCGCGGGAAACTTACTCTTTGGAGTTTGTGGGTGTGGGGGAGCTTGCTGAGTCTTATTATCCTGTACCTATTCCTCAACCCGATGTCGAAGAGAACACCAGCTTCGGTGGGCGCGTGAAGTGGAACTGGGGGAACTTTGCATTTTCGGCTTTAACGGCGCAAGTCCTTACCACCGATCACTATGGCGTCACGGGAAACTATGCGTTTGAAAACGCTGTTCCGAAATTTGAATTGGGATACGTTCACGATCGTAAGGCGTTGGAAAATCAACAAGACCGAAAGTTTGCGACATTGGGTTGTGATATCTTTTGGGGGAACTGGATCTTGCTGACTCAAGTCAGTCGATATGAAACTTTAGTGACGAACGGCTTAGCCTACGAAACCTCTTATTATCTGACGGGACAGTGGAACCCGAACCGTCACGATGTGCAGCTTCAAGCATTCTATAATCCGGATGCGGAAAGCAATTTTGGAAGTTTTAGTTACGGTTACAATATTACGGATTATTTTACGGTGTCAGGCTTTGTGCAGAATTATGCGGGCGTCAGTGGTCTATATAAGATTTATGAAGAGATCACCGGTGGCACCGTGGTTGGTTTACGTTTAGAATTAAGTGGCAATTTAGCGTTTTAAGGAGCTTTCATGGCAAAAGAATATTTCTCTGATTTGAATTACACCTTGTCCAATGAAGACACGCGTATTGAATATGATCTTCTGCCAAATGCAGTGGAAAGAGTGTTCAGTATCGCCGGCTCTGGGGCTCGCTGTTTGCCTTTGATGGCGAAAAATCCGAAGTATTTGGATGTGATCGACATGTCGGTCAGTCAGCTTTATCTTTGTGAATTGCGTTTACAAGCCATGAAGACATTAACATATGAAGAGTATCTTTTCTTTATGGGATATCGTGGAGCTTTGCAGGCGGGGAGTGATAAAGGCGACGATCGTGAAGCCCTTTATAAAAAGCTGACCTTGTCAGAGGACGCAAAAAAATATTGGAACGAACGTGTGTCGGGCTGGAAGCCCAGAGGTTTCATCTTGCTGGGACGTTGGGAGTCGCACTTCCAAAAACTGGGATATCTTTTTCGCGAAGTATTGCAATGCGATTTCAGCAAAGTTTTTGCGGCGCAAAGCTTGGAAGAACAAATCGAGCTTTATGAAAAACATTGGCCGAAAATCCGTTGGAATAGTTTTATCAAAGTCGCTGCCAGCGAGTATGTTTTCAATAAGTTCTTATACAAGGGACATTTCAGCGGGAAGTCCGAGCATAGAACAGAGCAGCGCGCGCCTTCTCAATTTATTATGGAAGAGTTCGATCGTATTTTCAGGACTCAGTTGGTTCGTAAAAACTACTTCATGCAAATTCTGTTTTTAGGCCGAATTGCTTATGAGGAAGGTTTGCCGTTAGAAGCACACTTTGAAACCGTAGAGACTGTCAAAAAGTCCAGTACACAAGTCCGTTATCTTCACGGGAATCTTTTGGAAGAGCTTCCTAAGCATGCTTATGATTTTATCTCTTTGTCAGACACGATTTCTTATCTGTCAGAGCTTGACGCCAATCAGATTTTACAAAAGCTTTCACCTGAGACTCGAAGCCAAAGTCAGATGGTCATTCGCTCGTTTATGAGAGCGCCGACAGCCATTGATACGAAAAATTGGGAGCCATTGTCTGATCGTAATCTTTGGGCCCAAAGCAAAGACGGCACTGGGGTCTATCAGTTTCATATTTTCCGTAAAAAATAGTGTTTCATTCCGAGATCGTTTCAGTTTGAAACTTAAAGCTTCCCCTCGTTTTTACCGATAAATGAGGGGTCGATGAAAAATTGGAACGTCAGTAAGATCAACATTTTGAGCCTCTTTCTTTTGGTGGCGGGCTGTACGGATACGAATCCAACGGTCTCTATCTTACGTTCTATTGATGGCTTCAATTTCACCAACAATCATGTGATCACTGCGAGCATGAATTCCGTGGCTTTGCAGGCAGAGTGCTCCGCTTTTGTAGGCCAAGTGCAAATGAGTTTTGATGGTGGTACGACGTGGTTAAATCCTGCGGATTACCAAGCGACGGCGAAGAACTCCTGCGAAAACGGAAAATTCGAAATCACCCTTTCTGACGCAAAAGCTCCTTGGAGTTCGATGACTTTCGCGAATGGGGATACCGTGTCGGTGAAGTTCCGCGCCCAACCACGCGTGGGTGATTTCATCTATCGCACCGTCAATGTGAAATACGTTCCGTCTTCGCCTATGTCTCACGAGATTTTAGCTGGATCACAGGTGCAAACCGGAACGGGCTTGCATTTACGTGGTCGTGTGCGCGCGCAAGATCAGCATGTGGCTTCAGGCGGGGGATATAAGATTCGCGGAAGGATCACTCAATGAAGTCGATCTTAGCGCTTCTTCTTTCTTTAAGTGTTCAAGCCGTGGCGGCAACCGGCCCGGGGCCGATGTTGACGTATGAAGGTATTTTGACGGATGCAACGGACACTCCCATCACGACAGCACAAACAGTGACCTTTGAAATTTTGCAAAGTGGATCTTGTGTTTTATATCGTGAAACGCAAACGGTGACTCCCGGTTCTGTGGGGCAGTTCAGCGTGATCGTGGGAACGGGAAATAGGTCCGACTCAACGTCGAATACTTTAGAGCGTGTTTTTGCGCAAAGTGGAACGGTGAACTGCGAAGGTTCATCATCTGTAGCTGCCGGCAACTCCTCATCTCGTTCTTTGCGTATTACCGTCGGAGCGACAGTTTTAACTCCTGATGTGACAATCACTTCTGTTCCTTACGCGATTCAAGCACAGCGTTTGGGAGATAAGCAGGCGTCTGATTTTGTGAATGTCAACGCGACAACGACTCAAGCGAATGTGGATAGCCTTTTTGCTCGTTATACAACTCTGGATTCTATTCTAAATATTTTCCCGACCACGGCACCGGCAAACGGAAGCATCTTGATAGGAAATGGTTCGGTTTATCAGCCCGGGGTTTTGACTGCGGGAACAGGTATCAATATCACAAGCGGAGCGGGTTCAATTACGATCTCTGCAACAGGCGGTGGAGGCACGGGAACGGTCACGAACGTGGCTGCAACCGCTCCCTTGAGTGTGACGACTCCGACGACGACTCCGCAGATCTCCATTGCTCAGGCCAGTGGAACCGAAAGTGGTTACCTGAGTATGGGTGATTGGAATACGTTTAATAATAAACTTTCAGGGACCCTGCCTGCCGGAAATATATTTGTAGGTGATGGCAGTAATAAGGCGATGGCGGTGCCATTAAGTGGTGACGCCTCATTGGCAACAAACGGTATTTTAACTTTGAGCTCAGTGGGAACTGCCGGAACTTATTCCAAGGTGACAGTCGACGGAAAAGGGCGCGTGACTTCAGGTGGAAGTTTAACTGCGACGGACATTCCGGGTCTTCCGTGGTCCCAAATCACCGGCGGGACGCCGACATCTTTAGCTGGCTACGGTATCACCGATGCAGTGAGAAACGCGGGCAGCACTCCGAGTATTCAATCGGGTACAGATACAGGAAAACCAACCGCGGGAACGGCGGGTCGCCTTTACGTGACGACGGACACGCAAAAAATTTATCGTGATAGTGGTTCCAGCTGGGAGCTTTTAAGCTCTGGCATATCTACCGGCGCCACGGGGACTGCCGGCGGGGATTTATCGGGCACTTATCCGAACCCGACAGTGGTGAAGCTGCAAGGACGTGATATCGCAGCAACAACGCCTAGTAACGGACAGTTTTTAAAATACAATGGAACAAACTGGTCACCGGTGATGATGAGTTTTGCCGATGTGACTGGAACTTTGCCTGTCACTCAAGGGGGAACAGGCGCTGCTTCGTTACCTGCAAATAGACTTTTGATCGCTAACGGATCGGGATCCGCAATCAATGGTTTTAGTTGTACAGTTGGCCAACTAGTTTCGTTTGATGCGACCGGCATGGCGACGTGTGCGAATATTGGAAATACAGGAGCTATTGTTAAGGATGGAAACTCTTTTGCTTCTGCGGTTACGCTTGGAACTAATGACAGCTATCCGCTGAATTTGGAAACTGCGGGTGGCACGAAGGTAACAATTACTCCTTCTGGGCTTGTCGGAATAGGTAGAACTGACCCGCAAACAACGCTGGATGTACTTGATGAAGGTGCCTCTTCTATCATCTCTTCTACGACGGTATCTAACACGGCCACTCATTACTCTGCATTCTACGGATATACTGCACGTGGGACTCGCGCAGTCCCTCTGCATCCGTTGGCAAACGAGGGCATCAGTGTATTCTATGGTCGTAATGCTATTGATCCAGTTGGGTACGCGGGTGTGAGAATTTACGCGACAGAAAATCATTCTGCTTCTGCGCAAGGGATGGGGCTTGATTTAGTAGTGAATCCTAATGGAGGAACGACTCCTATTTATGGATTGCGTGTTGCAAATGACGGTAAAGTCGGAATAGGCGCAGGGGCTCCGGCTTATAAACTCCATGTAACCGATGATTCCGCAATCACGCCTCTAGCTGTTGTAGGAACTGCATCGAATACGGCTGGTACTGGCGTGAGACTCTGGTCGCAGAGTGCGGGAGGAGGCTGGAGCGTCTATCAAGTTGGCAGTGCAGGCGGGACGTATGGTTCGCCCGGGGCTTTATCGTTCAGGCATGACGGAATTTCGGGAGGACCTGTACTTTCTATGAATCCAGACGGTGGAGTGGTGATCAATCATGTCGGCGCGACGTCAAACAAGCTCTACGTCAACGGTGCCGCGGGAGGCACGTCCGCTTGGACGTCGACATCAGACCGTCGTTTCAAAAAGAATATTAGTATTTTAAATGGGGCCCTCACCAAGGTTCTTCAACTCCGTGGTGTTTCCTATAACTGGGATAAAGAAGCTTTCCCTGACAGGAATTTTTCGGACGCGCGAGACATTGGCGTGATTGCCCAAGAAGTTGAATCCGTTTATCCAGAGGCTGTGAACACGGACATTGATGGATACAAATCGGTTGCGTACTCCAAACTCGTCGCACCACTGATCGAAAGCACTCACGAACTTTACGGCATGTGCAAAGCGCAGGAATCACAGATCGTGGCACTCGAGCGTAAGATCGCATCTTTAGAAGAAGCCAAAGTCGTAAACGAAGAGCGCATGCAGAACTTAGAAAAAGAAAATGCGGCTCTGAAAAAAGATCTCGAATTGATCAAACAGAAGTTAGGCCTCTAATTTCCGTCTCAGTCGTAGACGGAGTCATCTCATCTTCAAACAGCATCATCATTTTATCTCCATGATTTTTCCTTATTTGTTAAACTTATAGATATAGGAAAAACCAAGAGGTACGTGTAATGGGAAAATCACTGATAGTAATGGCATTGCTATTATCCTTTTCGGCCGAGGCGGGCTGGCTTAAAAAAGACATCCGCTATGAGCGTGGGCACCTTAAAAAAATTAAATGCTCCTTTTCGGGCGTTAATAGAGCACCGGCTTCGAAGCCCCTTGAAAATGTAACCTTTGAAGATCCAGCAAACACCGTGTGTACTCCGCTTTCTCAAAGTGCGGGGACGACACCCGAAAGTGGATTATTGGGAAAGCTGATTCTAAGAACTCCAGAGATGGGTCAAAAGATTTCAGGGGTGATGGACTATTACAACAAAGGTTTAAAGCTCGATGCCAAGCTTTACTTTGCTGACGTGAATGTTCCTACGTCGCCATTTACGGCGGGTTTTAAAAACGTGAATGGTGAATTCTTGGTGGATGCTCAAGGCAATAAGCTGATTGAGAACTTTGCTATCGAATACACTTCTGTCCTCAAACTTTCTGACAAAGATAAAGAAGGTCACTACGAAATTGCAACGTTGTCTGACGACGGTTCTCGTGTGTTTGTGAAAGAGAATAATCAGTGGAATGAAATCATCAACAACGATGGAGACCATTCGACACGCATGGGTTGCGCTTTCCGCACGGTGGAAATGAAGAAAGAAACAGAGCTCCCTATTAAGATCCTTTATTACCAAGGGCCTCGCTATCACATCGCCAACGTGATGATCTGGAAGCATCATAAAAAAGCACATACTTGGAAGAAACAGAACAGCAATCCATTGTGTGGTGTGGCGTCGAACAAGTACTTCTACAATCCTGATAACGGTAAGAAATTGTTGCCGGTGAAATTCTTAGAGCAATTGGGTTGGTCTACAATTGCGGCGGCAAATTACAAAATGCCTGCGCAAACAACGAACCCATGTCCCCCTGAAGAACCGCAAGTGGACTTAGCATTGTCTGATTTCGTCGTTGTCTCTGCGGCGGCTCCAACGGCGGTTTTAACTTGGAAGACCAATGTTCCTGCAAACAGCCAGTTGAGAATTCTGAACGTGTATACAGGTGAAGAGATTTATACTCCGGTGGATGCGAACTTAGTGACGGATCACACAGTGAACTTAGATGGGCTTGTTCACGGTATCTACTACTTAGCACAAGCGATCTCGATCGATAAAGACGGTCGCAAGGTCATCAGCTCGCAAATCGTTTTATTGCCGTAATTTATAAGCTTTTCACTCGAGAAAGTGTCTAGTCTCTAGACACTTTCTTTTTGGCTTTGAAGATCTTTCATCGCGGTGGCGGACTTTGTCACCGGTTCTTTAGATGTTCCCAAACATATGATAGTTAATGCCTCACTTTTTAGATCACGAAGTGAGGTCGTATGAATTTCAAATTTATTCTTGGAGCTTTCCTGTGCCTTTCAGGAATCGCTACCCCAAAAGCACACGCCTACTTTATTGCCTCTGAGCCTGCTACCATTCGTGCGGGCGTACCGACAGACGTGTTCGTAGCTGGTTTCGGTGCAGACCAAGGCAATCAGTTTCTGAAGACCGCTATATTGGCAGCTAAAGTCTCACGAGATCGCTTTCCAGAGCGTCAACGTGTCATCATCAGCCCGGTGAATGAATACTTCGAAGCCGAGCGTTCTATGCTTGCTAATGCGGGCTTCGGCTTCCGTAAGTCTGATAAAGATGAGCTTGTTAAGAGCCGTCTCATTTTGGCTATGAGGTACTTAAATGCGCCGATCAGCTCTCTGCAATTCTTCGGACACGCGAACACGTACAATGGGTTCCGCCTGCAAGATAAGCGCGATCGTATCAATCACGAAGACGAAGAGTTCGCGCAAATCGGCAGTCTTTTAGCTCCGAACGCGATTGTGGTATTCAACTCTTGCAACTCGGGCTGGTTGTTGGCACCAACGGGTGCGAAATTGTGGCGTCGTCCTGTGTTTGGAAGTATGACGTCTTCAGACTTTCATGAACCGATGAGTGATGGTCAGTGGTACGAGCACAACCCTGGTTCTTTCCCAGAAAACCTTTCTCGTATAGGTCAAACAACGAGTGTGATCCGCGAAAGTCTTGATTGCGGAACTCGTAAGTGCCTTCGTCTTCGTCCTGTGAATACGGCTTATTACGATGATTTTGGAAGATTCAGCAAAGGTTTGGGTTTTTATAAGGTGTTTTCACCGGTGGAAAGCTTGATCCCTCAAGCATTGATTCACTATACATTGCTAAGCCCGTCCGTGACGCCACTTTCAAAACAGTCTTCTCGCCAAGAGATGATTAACGCGGTTGTCGACTGGATGTGCCCGGTGGATAAGAGTAGCAAAAAACGCAATGCATGCCGTGAAGCGATTGAAGCCAAAGCTTACGAGTCTAACCGCACAATGAATTTCTTCAGCGGAACGCCGGTGGCTTGTGGTAATACGACTTGCGCGACAATCGTGAAATGTAACGTGCTTAAAGCTGTTGTCGGCGCGGTTCCTTGTAAGACCGTTGATTTGGATGACACGAAGTCCACAGTGTTCAGCGATCAAATGAGACAGATCATGAAAGGTCTGGATCTTTTCGAAGCGGGACAGCTGAAGTTGTAATTCGCATTTAAAAAGGTGAAGAAAAAAGCGCAGTTTGAACTGCGCTTTTTTTTTTGGAATGAATGTTAAATCTGAATCGCTCTGAGCTTGGAAAACATTGAACGACCGTATAGTTGAATCGGGAACTAGCATGACGTTCACGCTTACTTCCACCGTGGAAGTAAAAGTATCAGCTTGGGGTAATAACAAAAAGAACTATCCCGCCGTCAGCCAAAATTCTAACGGCGTTGTCAGAAGACTGACCAAAAAAGCCAGCGATGCAAGAACCACAACTGTTGCGACCTTTTTCTCATTCGCCATATACACGAAGTAAGCGAGCAGATTCAGGCTTAAACTTGCGATCAATCCAAAAAGCAGTACTTGCTGGGTCATATGATAGGCTGAAAAGATCGTAAGTGCCTGCATGAAAAGTAAAATCCAAACGATTTTTTTAAATGCAAACTTCTGAGTCAGATAATTCAAGTTCAAAACGGCAAGCCAGATAAACAGGTTCAATAAGAAAACAAAGATGTTCGTGAAGACATGAGCAGAATGTTGAACCGAAGCCCGCAGAAAAAGTGCAATGCCGATCACAACGGCAATCCAAACAAATATATGAACGGGGTGTCTTTTAGGAAGCATAGAAAAAGGCTATCACAGGGTCGAAACGGTGTCTTGATTTCGCAACCCAATGACGTAACCCATCAAAGAAAGAAGGGCCATCAGTACACCTAATTGGGGAACCCAGTGATGTTGAATTAGGAATGCGCCAAGGGGAGGACAGATCACATGGGCGAACGACTGCAGAGAACTGGAAAACCCCAAGGCCATGCCTTCATCTGAGTTGTGCAAAGACTTTGTCAGCCGACTGGTGATTGTCGGACGTATCAAAGAATTCCCAATTCCGAAAAGTCCGCAGGCAAAAAAGAAAAAATAGACATTGTGAAAGAAGCCTACACCCAAATATCCCAGGATGGTTAAAAGGAATCCCGACAAAGTCAGATTGTGATTGCCAAAAGTTTTTTCTAAACGAGGAAGAAGTAGCCCTTGAACAACAATCCCGATCACTCCCAGAACTCCAAAAAGATAGCCGATCTCAGAAGGCCCATAGCGACGTCCCTCTGAAGTGAAGAACCGGCTTTCCATAATCAGACCCAAACCGGATACAAGAAAAGCAAACGAACAGAAGAAAAGCAGGAATTGTAAATAGCACTGGCGCGTGCCGGTTGTTTTCCAGAAACTGCGCAAAGTTTCTTTGATTGATTTCCTGGCGACAGTCGCCGGCATTTTGTTCGGAAGCAATGTCGCACATAAAAGAAAACTCAAACAAGCGAGCGAAAAACTCACGTAGATAGGAACTGTCCAGTCAATTTTGGCAAAAATTCCTGTTAAAGCCGGGCCGATCGTAAGACCCAATCCTACGATAGCGCCGAACAATCCAAAAGCGCGGGTGCGCTCCTCTTCCCGAGTGGAGTCAGCGATCATAGCTTGCACTAAAGATAAATTGCCAGCGCCCACTCCCGAGAGAATGCGTGCCATAAACACCATCGTCACACTGCTGGAGGAAGCTAAAAGAAAGAATCCCGCTGCCAAAAACACCTGACTCAGCAGCAAGAGTTTCTTACGGCCATAACGGTCTGAAAGCCTGCCAAGAACGGGACTAAAAAGAATTTGCATGACAGCATAGGCGGCGGTGATAAGACCGGTCTCGAAGACAGAGGCCCCCATCTTCATCGCAAAGAATGGCAGAAGGGGAATGATCATCATCATTCCCAGAATATCTACAAAGACGACAAGAAACAGAGGGACAAGAGTCACAGGTCTCCCTATGAGTAAAGTTCCTCGATCTTATCCTTGAATTTTTGATCTAAGACTTTACGTTTTACTTTTAAAGACGGCGTTAATTCACCACCCTCGATAGTAAACTCGTTGGGAAGAACTGCATACTTTTTTATGGCCTCATAGCTAGCCAATTGTGAATTGGCATCGGCCACGGCCTTACGTGCAATTTCTTGTACAAAAGGGGAGGCGACCAAAGAATTCCAGTCGGTATAACTGATGTTCTTTTCTTTCGCCAAATTCTCAACCGAAGGTCGATCCAAAGTTAATAGCGCTACGATATACTTCTTTTGATCTCCGTGAACATGTACGTGAGCAACGTAAGGAGACAATTTCAAAAGACCATCCAGTTTCTGAGGAGCCACGTATTTACCGCCCGCAGTCTTGATCAAATCTTTTTTGCGATCCGTGATCTTAAGATCACCACCTGGAAGAATTTCACCAATGTCGCCCGTGTGGAACCAACCGTCCGTAAAGACCTCTTTCGTGGCTTCCGGATTGTTGTAGTACTCTTTCATGACCTTATCACTTTTCACTAAAATCTCGCCGTCTTCAGCGATCTTCAGCTTCACTTCGCCAATTGGACGACCTACAGAACCAAAGCGATAGTTAAAAGGAGTATTCACGGTGATAGCGGCCGTCGTTTCTGTTAAGCCATAGCCTTCTAAAACCAGGATTCCAGCAGAATGAAAGAACAGAGCGATGTCTTTGGAAATCGGAGCTCCACCACTGATCGCAAAGCGCAAGCGGCCCCCGAAGGCGTCTGTGATTTTTCCTAAAACCAGCTTGCGGGCCAGCTCGTACTTAACTAATAAGTCCAAGGGAAGAATCTGACCGCTCAGTTTGTGCTCGCCAACTTGACGACCAATTTCTAGGGCCCACGAGAACACTTTCATTTTCAAGGGTTGCGTTTGAACTTGCGCCCAAATTGCCGCATAGATTTTTTCAAAGATACGCGGTACTGAAACCAAAATCGTAGGACGGATTTCCGTTAAATTCCCGCGAATCTTTTCTAAGCTTTCGGCAAAGGCCATCGTGAAACCAATATACAGATGACCCCAGTGTTCAATGCGACCTAAGATGTGGGCGTAAGGAAGAAAGCTCAAAGAAATATCTTTTTCATTCGCGCCACAGTAAGGGAAAGCCTCTGAAACTTCGCTAAACGCTTGAAGGTGAGTCAGGATCACGCCTTTAGGTCGCCCGGTGGTTCCTGAAGTGTAAAGAATGGTTGCGGTGTCTTCTGGTTTAATTGTTTCGCACAGACGACGATAACTATCCGCATGTTTCTTCAAATGACTTTCACCCATTTGATGCACGCGATTCCATGTAATGGCATCGGGATTCGGGCAGGTGTTTTCAAACACAATCAGTTTTTCAACCTTGGGACAATTGTGTTTCACGGATTCGAAAGTTTTTAAAGGCCCGCGACTTTCGCAAACCAAAACTTTAGCTCCGCAATTATTAAGAATGTATTCCACATCTTCGGCGGTATTATTTTGATAGATAGGAACGGTGATAGCTTTGATGCCAAAGATCGCTAAATCCATGACGGACCATTCATAACGGGTGTTCGCCATAATAGCTACGCGATCACCTTCTTTAATTCCCAAGGAAAGTAAAGCGGCACCGACATTTTCAATATCGCGATAGTATTCGGCCCAGGTTTTAGACTGCCAAGTGTTGTTAGTTTTAAATTTCACGGCCACGTGCGCAGGGTTTCTGTTGCGCATGGAAAGAATAGAATGGCCCAAAGTGGTTGGCTTCGTCATGATGAAAACTCCCTAGCTGCCCAATGTATAACGAAGGGGATTACTTCAAATACAAGTCTAAAATTTTACGTTGGTCTGCTGGCACTGTGACAGTGGTCTCAGCAGAAAGCCCTGTTGTTTTGTTGAGGGCTTGGATTTTTACTCCCACTTCCGCTTGAATCAAGTAGGCATCACCTGTGGGTTTAATATTAACAGGAACTCCGGCAATGCGAAGCTCTGGATTCGCTCCACCGTTGACGATGTTAATAATCACGGATGCGACACGAGGAAGTCTTTGTAAAGTGCCGTTAAAAGAATAAGCTTCGTAAGTCGGGGTGATCGTTGTCACTAAATCTGTGTAGCCCTCTTTCACCAAACGAAGGCTGAATGGAGTATTGGCTTTCACCGTTTTACGAGCGGGAGTGAATTCTCCTGTATCAACACCATCAATCACAACACGCGCACGATCTGGACTGCTGTAAATAGTCACAGTGTATTCCGGAGACGTCGCGGCCATGTCTAACTGCTGTGTGCCACCGTTCGCAGCGGTATTCGGAGTATTCGGTGCGGTCACAGTACCGCTCACCGCAGGAGCTTTCGGAGTCTTCTTAGCAACGAAGTTATTATAAACCCACCAGCCGCCCACAACCACAACCAAGCCAATCACGGCCTTCATCACAAGACCTGTCATGTCCTCCATAGAAGACGAAGAGGCCGATCTTGGAATCGAAGTGCGAGTGCCACCTTGTGAAATCGCTGATGGTGTGCGAGTCATGGTTCCTGTGCCAGAAGCATAAGTTCCTGTTGCGGAAGTACGAGTTTGTGTGATGTTTGTGTTCGTTTGACCCGCTGAAGGCATCGCCGGTTTAGGTGGTGTCTTCAGATTATCAAGATTCACACGAATATCTGTCGAAGTATCAATATTTAATTTTTCTTCGGCTTCGTCAGCAATCGGCGGGGCCGCTTGAGGAATCGCACGAGCTTGTGTGCGCATGTCCGTCTGCGTGACCACGGTTTTATCATCCGGGTTTGTCGCCTGGATTTTTGCAAACTCAACAAGTTTACGGCGTTGCTCTAGGAAGGCCGCCGAGAACGCATTTTTCATGAACACGCTGAAGTCATGCGGAGAAAACTCCGGATACTGCGTATTTAGGAAACGGTTTAAGTCACGGTGCAAGGCCGCAGCTGTTTGATAGCGAAGGCTTTTATCTTTTGCGAGAGCCTTATTAACAATTCTTTCTAATTCCGGAGGAACAGAAGGATTGATCTTACGAATAGAAGGAACCTGACACTCACGAATCTTACGAAGAATCGCCGCTTCACTGTTTGAAGTGAAAAGGCGGTCATTCGCCAACAGTTCCCACAGAACGATACCCAAAGAGAAAATATCCGTGCGCGTGTCGATGGATTGACCGTCGGCTTGCTCTGGACTCATGTAGCCGTATTTCCCTTTGAGGGTTCCAGCTTTTGTTGCTTCCAATTGAGTTTCTGCTTTAGCGATACCGAAATCGATGATTTTAACTTCGCCTTCGAAGCTCACCATGATGTTTTGCGGACTCATGTCACGGTGAACGATGTTCAAAGGTTTGCCCGTTGTGCCGTCAAGGCAACGGTGAGCGTGATCCAATCCCGCCGCAACCTCTTTCATCATGTAGACGATTTGCTCGATAGTGAATTGCGTGTTGGACTTTTTTAGTTCATTCAGAATTTGGCGAAGGTTTCGGCCTTCGACGTATTCCATCACCAGGAAGAACTGACTTCTTTCAACCCCGAAGTCGTAAATAGAGACGACGTTCCCGTGATTCAAGTTCACGGCGATCTTCGCCTCTTCTTTAAACATCTCAATAAATTCTTGATGGTCGGAATATTGGGGAAGAATACGTTTAATAGCGACAAACTTGTTGACGCCCACGGCACCCGTTGACTTAGATAGGTACACTTCCGCCATACCGCCTGCGGCGAGACGCTCAAGAAGGATGTACTTACCAAACTGCTCTACGGCTTGAGACATGAAAACTGATTCCCCTTTGTGAGGTCTATCGGTAAAATAAAACTAATCCTTAAGGAGAATTGTCTATGAAATGGATAGGACTGACCGGAGGTATAGCTTGCGGTAAGAGCACTGTAAGCCGTGCGCTTAAAGATCATTCTATTCCAGTTGTAGATGCGGACGAAATTGCCAAAGAGGTCGTGAAGTCCGGATCACCTGGACTGAAGTCTGTGATTGATGTCTTTGGCCAAGACTTCCTTTTACCGGATGGATCTTTGGATCGTCGCAAATTAGGACAGCATGTTTTCGGTCATCCTGAGCTTTTGCATCGTCTTGAATCTATCTTACATCCTTTGATTCGAGAGGAAACTCGTCGCCGTCGTCGACTTCTTGAAGATATGAATCATCCCGTCGCGGTGTACGACATCCCATTGCTTTTCGAAACCAAGGCACAAGATCAGTTCGATGCGGTCGTCGTCGTGTCATGCACAAAAGGACAACAAAAAGAGCGTTTACGTCGTCGTCAGAATTGGACGGATGATGAAATTGATATGCGCATCGCTTCGCAGATCCCTATTCAGTTTAAAGAGCAGCAGGCCGATTTTATTTTGCATAACAATCGGGACGAACAGCACCTCTTGAAAGAAATCGAAAGGTTGCTGGCGTGGTTAGAAACCTTAAAAACCGAGAAAGCTTAAAACGCGAATTGATAACCAAACTGAGCAAATAAATCTGGCCCCGTGACGGCAGCACCGACTCCGAATTCAGCATTGAAAGTCTCACCCATGCCCACAGAGGCCCGCGCGCGCCAGCGGCGAATTTCCACCAGGCCTGCAATTTCATCGGCGCCTTCTAAATACAGATTCGCGGAAGCGCGAAGATAAGGGTTGAATCTGTCATCAGGGCAGCAGTACCAGCGATAACCGGCTCCCAAACCTACGAAGTTTGCCGTGTTCACCGCGACTTCGTAATCCCAATAGATAGAGTCATCTTGGACGGGGATAAAACGGACAGATAAAAAAGGTCCCTGATCCCACTCATCACTTTCTAAGTAGTTTCCACCTTCAAATCCCAAATATGTTCCTAACAAAAATGTTGGGATGGAAGCACGCGCCTCAGGATCTCGTGTTGCCAACAACGGATCATCTTCCCCACTTAAGGGTTGAGTTTCTAAAGTCGTCGTTGTTTGCGGCGCTGCCTGAGAGACAGAGACGCTCAAGACCAAGGTCAAAAAAAGGAGAGAAAGAATAACTCGCATAAGACAAAGTATAATTTAGGACTACAATCATTGTTAACAAATTTGGAGGCAAATTTATGTCGAACCGGGGATCTTTATTCCTCACGGGTCTTTTTGCGCTGTTAACTGGACCTGTTGCCCAGGCAGAAAGCATCAGCACCACTATTCATCACCATTATCAAGCTCCTCGCGCTTTAGGGATGGGTGATGCCTTTGTTGCCGTAGCCAATGACTATTCCGCGATTTTTTATAATCCCGCGGGTCTCGCCAGAAGAGACGACGGTCAGATCAATCTTTCATTGAGTGCCGCCGGGACTCCGGGCGCTTTGGATTTCTATGACGAGTATTCAAAGATTGAATCTTCGAATCAGTCCGAGACCGACAAGCAAACGGCGTATTTGGAACTTATTCAAAAGCACTATGGAGATGTTTATTCTTTAAGATTGGCTCCGTTAGAAGGCTTTTGGGTCCGCCCCAATTGGGGAGTGGCTTTAATCCCGATGGATGTCAGCGTGGAAATGGCCATGCATCAACAAGTCGGTCCGACTTTAAATGCGACGGTTTACGCAGACACCACTTTGGGTCTTGCTTACGGCGATGATCTTCATTGGTTCGATCATGGCCGCCTTTCATGGGGTATTACGGGGAAATTTGTGAACCGTGGATTTTTCAGTCAGCCGATCAGTGCGACAGACTTAGCCGCTAGCGACGAGATTGTTTCTAAAGAAGATCTTTTGGAAGGTTATACCATCGACGCGGACCTTGGTGTCTTGTGGACGCCAGAGCTACCTGATTCCGGGTTTTGGTCGGTTCTTCGCCTAGCTCATCCCACCTTCGGTGCGGTTGTTCGTAACGTTGCTGAAACCGGCTTTGGCCAGTCTATGCAACTAGTAAATAAAGAAAAACAAAACGGCACGCCGGAAAAATTGCACCGCGTGTTCGACTTAGGCTCTCGCTGGGAATATCCGTCTATGTGGATCTTTGGCGGCCGCGGAGTGCTTGATGTGCGTGATTTAGGACATCCTGATTTCACGTGGAGAAAAGGCATTCACTTAGGTTTTGAGTTTGATTGGACAGTGACAAGCTGGTGGAAAGGGCAATACCGCGTCGGCATGAGCCAAGGTTTCTGGACTGCGGGATTGTCTGCCGAACTAGGGATCTTTAACTTGGATGTTGTTTCTTACGCCGACGACGTAGGGACAAGAAATACGCCGATTGAAAGTCGGGTGTATGCGACAAGATTGAACCTGGATTTTTAAGCTCACAGAGTCTAAAAATAAAAAAGGCTTCCACAGGGAAGCCTTTTTTTGTGGCTTTTGACTTGGGAACTATTGAGTCCATTGCTCCAAAAGCTTTTTTCCAAGCTCTACGATTTCGGCTGGATCTGTCGTTGCGATATCAACTCCGGCTTGACCCAAAGCTGTATTAATCTGTCCACAAATATCATCGTTAGCTGTCTGTGTACCACCGCAAGTTGTCGTATAAACTGTCTGTACCACCTCAGTGACCTGAGTGATAGCTTCTTCGGCATCCGCCACTTCAGTAGGGTCGCCAGACGTGAGGCCCGCGATCAAGTTGTTGATTGTCGATTCGATTTGAGCCGCGTCGCAGTCAGAAATGGAAGTGCAAGAACCGAAGGCTCCACCTGAAAGGTTTGAAAGCAAGGTCGCACTTTTTGCCATGGCACCAATCAACGCTAAACCATCTTGGCCGGAAGCATTGCAGGCGGCAAAAGTATCATTCATAAGATCTTGGCGCGGAAATGTTAAAGCCGACAGAAGAGCTGTCGTGCCTTGGTTGTCTTGAATAGCATTCAGAGCATTGGAAAGATTTGCAGGGTCCGTCACTTCGGCAGCGATGAAACCAGCCGCACAACGAAGTGCATAAGCACGTGGAGAACTAAGACCTGTGATCTTACTTGTACATGCCATCGCCGAAGCTTCATCTGTGGCCTTATCAAGGCAGAACTGGGCTTCTGCGATCATGTCCTTTTCAGTTTGTTCACCCTCACATCCCGTAAGGACCAAAGCCAAACTTAATGTCGCTAGCACAGCTGCAGATTTATGGATTTGCATTGAAGTCTCCTTCATGAAGTCTTGAAAGTACTTAGTACTTATCGGAATCCGAAGGGGGGCCTTAACTCAGATTTTGATTAAAAGAATGTAGTTTCGTCTTAACTTGAGACGCTAGAAATTCATTTCCATTTCTAAAGCATAAATGGGATGTGATTCCCAGTTTTGAGCTGTGTGAAACTGTGCGGATTTTTCCACAGGGCGGTAGATGATTTTAAGCATAGGCTCAAAATGAGCTCCTTCATATTTTATAAAAGGAGCCACATCTAGTGTATGGAGGTTCTCGGCAAATGTGGAAAGACGGCTGATTTGATTTTTAAATCCGGTCGCAAATCTTCCCCAAAGATAAGAGGGTGAAAGCTCGAGCTTGGTTTGGCGAATTTCAATATCGTCTTCCGTCTTTGTTGGAAGATACTCGGCGTGCTTCAATCGCAATCGCGCTTTACCCCAGCGTTGCAACGGAATATTCGTGCGAATATCTAACATTAAAGAGCCATCGCGGAAGTCTTTAAGGCGCTGTTCTTCTCGAAGAATGTAATTGTATGTCAGTTGGGTGCGCCATTTTAGTTCCCAGAACTCTTGAACGACTCGTAGACCTAAAGTCGCTTCTTCCATTTGGGACCTTGTTTCTTCGTCATCGACTTTGTGTCCGACTTGAGCACCGAAAACTGTTCCGTAATTTTCAGACCACATACGTGTTATTTGAAGATCGGCCTCTGTCGTGTATCCGTTCACGTTCTTATCTTTATCGAAGGTTGACTTGGCTTCCATTTCGACTTTGATATTCCACGATTTTTTTGGTGATGGATCCCTGATAACGCTGACCGCCTCTTGTGCAAAACCAGGTCGGCACATCAAAAAGAACAAAAATAGAATGAGATGGCGGAAAGTCAGCTTCATGGCCTTTTTATATTGGAAAATTCACCAAAATTATTGTTAGGATTCAGTCAGAGTTTTATCAGTCGACAGATTAGTTATTGTCGATAAGTCCTTGACCACATATACCAGACTAATGGGGACAAAAATGCGTAAATACATTGCATTAACACTGCTTGTTTCGACGGTGGCTCAGGCGGCGCCGGCAGAGAAATACTTGATCCAATCTGAAAAGCCCCTGTTTGAAAATTCGGAAGGTAAGGTGTTATTAGGAGGGCTTTCAGATCTTGTCTATGCTCCGACAGAGTCCTCAAAAGAAAAACGTGTTTTTTACTCTATCACGGATCGCGGACCCAACGGGAAAGAAAAGGGTGATAAGAAAACTCCTGAAAGAGCTTTTCTTCATCCCGCTTACAATCCGCAAATTCTTAAGTTTGAATTTAAAAACGGTGAAGTGAAGCTCATTCAAAGCGTTGGTCTCAAGGTCAAAGTGACATTGAAACCTGAACCGATTTTAATCACCGGTCTGCCGAATGTGAACCCTAAGGTCAATCCAACGGGTGCCGACGAAACTCCGATGGATGCCAAAGGCACTGTTTTAAAGTTCGATGCTATCGGACTTGATCCAGAAGGTTTGGCACTAGACGAGCAAAAGAATTTCTGGGTGAGTGAAGAGTATGGGCCGTCACTTTTGAAGGTGAATGCCGACGGGCTTGTGCAAAAAAGATTTCTTCCTAAGGGGTCTTCCAAAGAGCGCACGGGGATTGAGGAACTTCCGTATTTCTATGCTAAAAGAAAATTGAACCGTGGATTTGAAGCCTTGGTCTTTACACCAGAAAAAACCTTATTGGTGTTCCTGCAAAGTGGCGTTCCTGATCTTGATAAAAATCGGGCTCCGGTCTTAGAGTTTGATCCAATCAAAGAAAAAACAGTGGGCGTTTACTTTTATCCTCTTAGCAAAGAGGGCGGTAAAATTGGAGCGGCGACTGTGGGACCTGACGGGCGTATTTGGGTCTTGGAGCAAAACGGGAAGACCGGCAAAAAAGCGTGGCAAAGAGTTTTTGCCATGGATCGCACGAAAGCCAGCAACGTCGTGCATGAATCTTTGGCTTTGGAATCTTTTAAAATTCCTAAAGACGTCAAAGCTATTGAAAAAACCGAAGTCTTGAACCTGACTGAAAAAGGCTTACAAGATTTTGAAAAATTAGAAGGCATGACGACGGATAAGGATGGTCAAGTCTATATCGTTAACGACAATGACTTTGGCGTGCATGATGCCGAGGTCGGAAGTAAAAACTATTTGTTCGTAATCAAAAAAGAGGAAAGCAAGTGATGAGGACTCTGACTAAGGCTTTGCTGGGACCGATACTTTCTGTTGTCGTAAGCTCGTCGTTAGCGAACGCGAAAGATGACAGTATAAAAAATCAAGTCGAAGCGGGTTTCAACCTCGAAGAAGCCGCCGCTCAAAAGATTTTGAAAAAATATGCTTTCACTGGCGAAGAGCGCATCGACTATTACGCAGACATATATGATGGCAGAAGCTTCCTATTAATCCCCAATCCCGAGATGTATAAGTTCCGTCTGAAAACTACGAAAGGGAAAGCTGTTCTTCAGGCCAACACGAAGATCTCGATTCTGCCTTCAGTGTGTTCCGAGGGGTGGACTTTCAAAGTTAAAGAAAAAGCTGTCGGAGAGTTGAAATTGAACAGCCATGATCGCGAAAAATTCGCGCGTGCCGTCGTGGAGCAATTAGATGCTTTGAATGGAGCGGATTTATCAAAGGCTGTGCATGATGTTCAAAAACTTCACCAGCAAATTGTGGGACTCAAGCTTCCTCTTTTAGACAAACTGCTTTCTGTGCCCGCAAATAACCACTGGTACTTTACGGCGAGCCATTTGACGAAAAAGATCAAGTGGACGGCCCTGCAAGATATGGGTTGGGGACGCGTGGAAGTTTCTATCACTCAAGGTGAAGACTTTGTCGGTAGTACATTCATTCAAAAGAAATATGAAATTGAATTTCAATTGGAAGATGAAATGTCTCAAGAGAACTTTGCTCAATCCATCTGCGCATTCATGAAAGAGCAAGACCTTCAGCCTGAAGATTTGCAACCCGGTCGCAGCAAACCTCAGTTGGAAACCTTGAACCGTCTTTCGCGCATCAACTCTCTTCTTGGCTTTTAAAGTCGGAAGAGAGCCCGTCTACACGACCAAGGACCTTATTTTCCCTTCTTGTCTCAATATGAGCCCCCATTGAACCGATAAGCCTTTTGATATATTCCACGTGTTTTTAGCGAGGTATCTATGAAAAGGATTTTGTGGATCGCGCTCTTTCAAATTTTTGCATTGATGGCGTTCACTTACGAAGTGAATGCACGAGAGCGTCGTAGTTTTTATTCAGGTGTTCGCTGCCAAGCCATGGGTGGGGCCTGTATTGCTGTTACCAATGATGAAACCGCATTGATAGTAAATCCCGCAGCCTTGGGAAAACTTCGAGATTTTTACGGCACCATCATCGACCCCGAAATTGAACTGGGTTACAACGCTCCTGGATTCTACAGCGAAGAAGCTTTTTCTAATCCTTTTTCATTAGAAGACGTTGCGCCAGCCTTGGACAAAAAGCGCAGTTCGTACTATCACGCCAAAGCTCAAGTGTTTCCTTCATTTGTTGGCAGAAATTTCGGTGTGGGACTTTATGGAAATTATCTGTTAGATGCTGAGATGTCCGGTGATGGAACGACGATCGACACTTACTATCGTAATGACGTGGCCTTCATTCTCGGATTTAACTTCCGTTTCTGGGATGGACGAATCAAGCTTGGCTTTAACACGAAACTTATCAACCGCATTGAAGTGGACAATCAAACTTTGAGTGCCACAGGTCCACTGGATTATGATTCCATCGCAAGTGAGGGGGTCGGCCTTTCAACGGATGTTGGGTTGATCCTGGCGGCGCCTTGGAAGTTTCTGCCGACGGTGACAGCCGTCGTGCGTGATGTGGGCGGCACGAGCTTCGATCAAGCAAGTGGTATCCGATTAGACACAGTCAACCGTCCCAATTTGATAAAGCAAGACATCGATGTGGCAGCGGCTCTCTTTCCGATTCACTCGAACAACATTCGTTCCGCTTGGACGGTAGAGTACCGTGGCTTATTAACATCAGGTGATGAAGAGGATAAGGCCAAATTGATTCACGGTGGTTTCGAATTGAACTTCGGGGATGCCTTCTTTTTCCGTGGAGGATATAATCAAAGATACTGGACCGCAGGCTTTGAGTATTCTACAGAACACTTTCAATGGCAGCTTGCATCTTACGGCGAAGAAGTCGGCACTCAAGACGAACCTAAAGAAGACAGACGTTATACTATGAAGTTTGCTTACCGGTTTTAAGGATGAGGCATGAAATATTTTAGACATCTCTTTATCATTCTAATTTCTCTGTCGGTGGCGACTTCTTGTAGTAATCAGGAAAACGTTTTGACCGAATATGCATCTACGGATTCAGATGCCGCTCTTTATTTGGAAGCAAAAAAGAAAATGGATGATTCTGCTTGGGACGATGCGATCTCGATTATGACGACGCAATTGTCTGCGGATTATCAGGCCCGCAATGACGTGAAAACCAGTTTAATGCATGCGTATGGCGGTAAATGTGGTATTTCATTCTTCGATTTAGTCAGTGCGCTTAAAGGTGTTTCTTCGACGAAAATGTTTGAAATTGCACTGCAAATTTTCGCGGGAAAAGCGACGGATGTTGCGGCCTGTGATAACGCCATCGGCATTCTAATGAGTATCGGAACCACGGCGGCACAACGAACAAATGATCAAAATCTTTTTGCTGCCATCCTGGGACTTACTCGCATGGCGACGACATTAAAATCAAAATTTGATACTGATGCTGCGGGTCTTGGAGACGGCTCGCCCGATGGGGGAGTCGAAGCCTGTACTGTCAGTGCTGCCGCCGGAAAACTCAGCGATGCGGAAGTCGATCGCATTGTTACGGGTGTCGGTTTGGTCTTTGAAAACTTAACCGCTTTAGGCGATGAATTGACGTCTGGAACCGCAGGGGATTCTTTTGGTGATGCTCAAACCCTTTGTCAAACAGACGTGGTTATTCCACCTATTGGAACGCCTCAAGATCATGGCGCTCCGATGGGAGTGACTTGGGTTGATTTAGGAATGCCTTCAAACACACCGACTTATCAAGATTTCGGTTTGGGTGCAGACGTGGCAGATCCTATTGTATGTACGACAACTCAAGATGCGGATGTCACTCCAAAATTGCGTCGAATTTTTCGTCGTATGATTGAAAGCAGCAGTCTTGGTGTAGGAGCTTGTGATATTGCCGATATCGTCGTGAACTACACGATGGGATCTCCTCCTACTATTTCTGTGAATGCGGATTGTTGTCCGGGGATGCAAGCTCCATGAAGTTGATTTTTGCCGCACTTATCCTGACATTCAGTGCACAGAGTTTCGCGCAGTCTTTGGGTGAAACAACACGCTCTATTCGCGCACGCGGGATGGGGGGAGTGTTAGTGCCGTTTGTAAGTGATGCGGATGCCTTGTTCGTTAATCCCGCAGCTTTAAAAAGAGCCGCCGCCATTGATATCAAGCTGATTGATTTAATGGCCGGAGCGAATAAAACCTTGGTCGACAGTTTGGATGACTTGCAAAATATCGATGCCAATGACCCTTCCACATTCAACCAGTTCTATGGCAAAAAACTGTGGGCCCAAGGCGTAGGGAAAGCGGCGATTTCGTTGCCTTTAATTTCTGGCGGCTATTTGTACGATACGGAAGTGACGGCCGAACTTCACAATCCAGCGTTCCCGCAGTTCGAAACCTACTTCCGCAGTGATCAAGCCATTTATTTGGGGACAGCCTTTTCTTTAGGCCCCTCCACCTATTTTGGAATGAGTGTGAAGAGGGTGTCTCGTCAAGGGGGCTCGACGCAAGAGTTGAGCATCAGTGATATTGCAGACTCGAGCAGTTTGTCGGATATAGGTGATCGCTTTGCCAACAAAGGGCAAGGGTATGGTGCGGATCTCGCGATCTTGCATGAGATTCCTTTGCCGATTTTAAAGCCAACACTCACGCTTGTGTGGCAGGACGTCGGTAACACGGCATTTAAGAAAACAGAGGGCGACGATGCGCCCGTTCATATCGAGCAGAATTTAGTCTTTGGTGCGGGCGTTGGAATGGATTTGCCTGGCCTTGATTGGGTGATAGGCGTCGAGGGCCGCAGACTCTTGAATCCTGAAATCGAAATAGGTAAGAAACTGCACGTCGGAACGGAGATTTCTCTTCCACTGATCGACTTGCGCGCGGGATATAATCAAGGTTACCTCAGTTACGGTGTGGGTGTGAATTTTCTCATATTCCATCTTGATGCTGTAAGTTACACTGAGGAGACCGGTCTTTATCCAGGCCAAGACGGGGATTCCCGTTATATGGCGAGTCTCAGTATTGATTTAAGCTTTGATGCAAACTTCAAATTCACGGATAATAACGGCAAGAGACGTAAACTTAAACAACGCCGGTAATTCGTAAATGTTGCAAGTCATTCCTATAGACAGTCGAACTCAGATCGCACAGATTTTTGCGAACTACAATCCACGTTCACAATCGTGGTTGGTCTCTGACTTGCGCACAAAATTCGAACTTCAACAAAAAATTCTGGCACGCGAAGGACAGTATGTTGATGAGTCTGTTTTGCGCGCCAGTGATCTTTGGAAAATTCTGTTGAAGCGTTTGGATCCGGGTTTGCGTTTGGTGAGCGATCCTTTTGCACGATCTCTTCTGCGCACTATTATGGACGAGAACGCCGAAGTTCTTGGCGTCAACTCTTCCGCAGAGGACACGGTCTTTTCTTATATCGACCAAATGGCGGCGGTGCTTTTCCACCCCGAGGGAACCTCACGCCTAGAAGAGTGGTTCGAAACTCACCCTGAATCTAAGAACCGGTGGCGTGATTGGTACTTGCGCGCGCGTTTCTGTGCGCTGAAACTTCTTCAAGACCACCGCGTGATCACTGCGGACTGGATCACGGCTTATTTGCAAAACTTCAATGAGCTTGAACGCGTCTGGGACATTCCTTTGATCGTCGATCTGAGCGGGGAAATCTCACGTGTCGAGGCCGAAATCCTGCGCGTGCTTTCTCGTTCCGTGGACGTGATTGTTTTAGAGCCGAATCCATCTTGGAAAAAAGATTTCCATTTCCTTCTAAAGCCTTACGAAGATCTGCGCCAACAAAGTCAGAAGGTGCAAGAGCTTCCTTCTGTCGTAAAAAAGGAAAAGCGCCAGGATGTGATGCGTTTTTCGGGAATGCTAGCCGAAATCAAACACAGTGTCGGGCAGGTGCGCGAATGGTTGGATGAAGGAAAGTCCCCCGAATCTATTGCCATCGTTGCTCCTGATATCGAAACCTACTGGCCGGTTTTGCAGTCGTATTTGCAAGAAGAAGGCATTCCGGTTCAAAAGGATATTACGCACAAAGCGCAAAGTCTTCCCTCAGTCACACGTTGGCTGGCTTTACTTCGCTCTAAGAGCGGACGGCTTTCCAGCTCGGACCTTGAAATTTCTTTCTTCGATAAAGAAGAATCTCAAGAGCTTCGCTATGAAGAATTCCGTTCGTTGTTTAAGAGCCTTTACGTGAATGAAGATCTTGCCCGCAATGAAACAGTCTATAAGGTCTTCCATGAGCAATTGGATCTTACTGGAGTTTTAAGTCGCGACGAGTTTGTCGCCAAAGCCTTGATGTACTGGAACTCAGCCGAGACTGACATTGTGCAAGTAATCTTGCGCGAGCTCTTACAAAATGCCATTAGCTCGACCAAACTTATTTGGAAAGAATGGCTGAGTTATCTTGAAAGCATCGTGGCCGCTAAAGAGTACACTTTAGAAAAAGGCCATCCTCGCGGCATCATGGTGACAAAGCTGATGTCAGCGCATAGTGAAAAGGCGCAGTACCGTATCTTCGTAGGTCTGACTGACGAGGCTTTGCGTGCCAGAAATAAAACGCAGCTTTCGGGTCAAGACTATTTTGAGTTAGCAAAAGACATTGGTTTCTACTTGGATAATCCAGATCAAAGTGATTTGGATTTTGAACTTCGTTTGTTGGCAGAAGCTGAAAGCACTCACGACATTTTCTGTTTTGGTGCTACAGATTTAAGCGGTAGCCTCTGTTCTCCTTGCACATTCTGGATGAGCTTATCTGGCGATCACGAATCTTTAAATCTTCCTAAAGAAACTCGTTGGGATGAATTGCAGCACTCTGATCAAACTGCGGGGCGTCCTTGGGTGGATGCACGTAAAGAAAATATCGAAAGACGCATTCAACAGGATATGGGAAAGATGGAGCTTGAAAATATTCAAGTGCCAAATTTACCGCGAATCTCTGCGTCCTCTGTAGAAAGCTTCCTAGAGTGTCCTTTCGTGTTTGCAGCGCAAAGATATTTTAAATTAAAAGACCTTCCTGATATTGATCTGGATGTGGATCATCGAACTCGTGGTCAGTTGGCCCATGCTCTATTTGAAAAACTGACGGCAGAGCCGATGCGCTTTAATTGGACCACGGAAGAGTTGGACCAGGTTCTAGAAGAAATCAAAACGGAAAAGAAACTTCTTTTCGCTGATGATCGTCTTTGGAAACCATTCAAGAAAAAACACATTCATTTAGGACAGCGCTTTTTAGAGTTTGAAAAGCGTTGGCGGGATGAGTTTAAGAAAACACGTACTTTGGCCCGAGAAAAGCGTTTCGAATTTTATCTAGATCCAGTGACCGAAGAAATTTCTCGAGAACCCAAAGACAACTGTTTCCGTATCTCTGGTCAAATCGACCGTATTGACGGGGATGGTGTCAGTCAGTTGGTTGTTCTGGATTATAAGAGTTCCGCAGGTGGAATCTCTTCTCATGCTTCGTGGTTTAAAAACCGCGAGCTGCAACTTTTGTTTTACATGTGGGTGATTGAAAAAGGCCTGCTAGAAGACGTTGGCGGAGAAGTCATCGGTCTTTTTTATTACGTCTTTAGGAACTTCGAACGCAAAGGATTTAAAATCGAAGATTTTGCCGGAGGTTTGTTTCCGTCTTCAAAACGGAAAGATAAAAATGCCACGGCTGAATCCAAAGAAAAATATCTTTCTGAATTCAGCACAGTTCTTATGGGAACTTTAGATCGTATTAAAAAAGGTGAAAGTCAGGCAAAACCCGCGGACTTCAAGACCTGTTCTGGTTGTGAATGGAGGCGACAATGTCGAGCCCCACATCTGAATTAAAAAACACCATTCTGCGCGCCGGTGCCGGTGCGGGTAAAACCACAACGTTGACTCAAACTTTTTTGAAGTTTGCTAGCGACTTTAAAGAAAGAAACGGCAAGTTTCCACGCATCGTCGTGACGACCTTCACGCGCAAAGCCACGCAAGAACTGAAAGAACGTCTTTTAAGTAAAGCTTTATCCGAAGGACGTGAAGATCTTTTCCACTATGTCAGTGCAAAGTCGCAAGTTCAGATTTCAACTATTCACGGGGTTTTAAGTCTGTTCTTATCTCGTTATGGTTCGAGCATCGGACTGACGCCTGATTATAAAATCATGAGCGATTCCGAGATCCGCAAGGGCGCGCGTAAAATCATGCGCAAGTACTTGTTAGAAAATCCTTCTTTGCAAGAGCTTCTGGAAGAATACGACTTTCAAACCCTGGAAAGCGCCTTGCTAAAGTATTTCTCTGAAAATGTGATCTTTCCCAACATGACCTTTATTGAAAAAGGGGACATGCAAAAGGAAACTGAAAAAGTCGTCAAAGATATCGCAGGTAAGCTGAAGCGAGTCTGCACTGAGATCGGACAAGAAGCCTCCAATGAAAAGTGGCAGGAATACGCTCAATCTTTAGCGAACTTCTCTTGGGCAGTGTCGTCTTGGGATGAATTCTTTGCACGCCTGGAGAGTTTCTGGGAACACACTTCGAAACCTCAGTTCAGAAAAGCGACGCCGCCATTTTCGCTCAGTCTTCATGAAGAATTAGAAGAATTGCGTGAGCGTATTGATAAGCTCTTAGAAGAGCCCCGCTATCGTCCCGTATTTTGGGAAAAGCATCAAAAGAACTGTGAACTTTTTGATGAACTCGCGGCTTTCTTCTGTCGTGACTTTATGAGCACGAAACTAGAGCAGGGTCTGCTTTCTATGAGTGACCTTGAGACTCTATCGTACAAAATCATTCAAGAGTCCCCAGACACTGCCGTGAAGTTTTCGCAAGAGTGGGATTTTTGGATGGTCGACGAATACCAGGATACAAGCCCTGTGCAAGTGCGGTTGTTGCGTCACCTTATCGGCGAGCGTCCTTTGTTTGTGGTGGGAGATCCCCAACAAAGTATCTATCTTTTCCGTGGAGCCCGTTCGGAAGTCTTCCAGGAAAAGGTCAGCGAAATCCAAAGCCAAAACGGTGATGTGCAGATCAAACTGACGAACTACCGCTCATCGCCAGAAGTGTTAGAATTCTTCAATCACTACTTTACGAAGCTGAGCAAGCAGTTTGCCGCCATGACTCCGGCTCCAGATAAAATCCGTAAAGGAAATGACGATCCTGTTGTGCAAGTTTTACTTTCCGAAACAGGCGAGGAAGATGAAACGTCCGCCGAGGTTTTAACGACAGTGGCCCGTATCCAAGAGCTTCTGGCGGAAGGCGTGAGCCCTGAACAGATCTGCGTGTTAGGACGTACTCATAAAACTTTGGAAGATATTGCGAAGGTGGCCCAAGAGTACGGTGTTCCCTTGCAGCTTCACAGTGGCAGTGGTTTTTATGAGCGTCGCGAAGTTTTAGACGCCTTGGCTATTTTGAAATTCTTGGTGAATCCTCATGATAATGCCAATTTCGTGGCTTTGTTAAGATCCCCATGGTTGGCGTTGTCGGACAGTGAAATTGCAAGTTACTGTCACAGCTTCAAGCATTCCTTCTGGAAAGAGGCGCAAAAGCCTTTGGAGCAAAAAGATGAAACTCATCCGTTGCGCATTCTTAGAACTTTGATTGCGCAAAGTGAAACCAAGGGACTGTCTTGGACCTTTAAGCGAGCTTTGATTGACCTGGGACTTTTTGATTATTCCGCAAAAATCGATTCAACGGGACGTCGCGAGGCCAATCTATGGAAGGTCGTGGCACTTCTTAGCCAAGAGGAACGCCGACCGGGCTTTAACTTTTTGGATTTCTTAGACTCTAGCCTTGAAACTTTGTCGACGGACGAAGGCGGGGAAGATGCTGATGCGACGCCGGTGATTGAGCCTAAGCGTGTGAACTTCATGACCGTGCATGCCTCCAAAGGGTTGCAGTTTGATCAAGTTATTTTACCAGGCATGGGACAAGATCCTCGCGCTAGTCACGCCCCTGTGCTCAGTATCAGAGAACAAGATGGTTTGTGGTCCCTGAAAGTTCGCAATGAAGAAACTCAAGCGATGACCGGAAGTATTCTAGCTGATCAAATCACGGAAGAGCTTCGTCAGCGTGAAAGTGAAGAGTTCAATCGAGTGCTTTACGTAGCCATGACTCGCGCCAAATCCGGTGTCTCTTTAATTTGGGACCGAAAGATCGGGAAGAAGTCATGGGCCGCGCAATGTCCTTTGAACCTGGAAGAAGGTCTGCATCAGGAAAAAGATTTTTCTTATGTGGTGCGCGTGGAAAACCTATTGCCAAAGAAAATGCAAAGCGAGGCATTGGAACATAAGAATCTTCGTCCGGCATGGCAAGGCGAAGACGTAGAAGCTAAACGCAAATTTATCTCTGTCACGGAACTCGTAGCACCGGAAGCGATCTCGGGCTCTGCTTACACTCCGAAAGCTGGTGCTTTAGGGCAAGGTCTAGCTCGGGCTCAGCAGGGTACGAATGCCCATAGATTGTTTGAAGCCTTAAAATACACCTCTTACGAAGAACTACTAAAGGTTTCAGATGAAGATTTAAAAAAGCCTTTGCAGTTCTTAACTGAAACCAAAGACATTCCTCTTTTAGAGATCATTGAAAAGGGACATGTCGAATGGGGTTTTGCTTTGAGTTTTAAAGATGCTCTGATGCAAGGTCAGATCGATCTTTGGGGCATCGTTGATGATACTTTGTGGATGGTGGACTATAAAACTGGCTCTCAACGGTATTCAGAGACCGCCTTTAAACAGTTAGAAGCCTATGCATGGGCTCTTTATCAAATGAAGTATTTAGACGGCGTTCATAAAATCAATCTTGCTGTTGTTTATCCGATGGAGGGATTGGTGAAGATAGAGAATGTCCGCAGTCTGGCAGAGATGAATTCTCGAATGGAAAAAAGACTTCTCGAGTACATACAGTCACCGGAGTCCTGACTTTTGTTTTCCCTTGTCTAGTACCAAGGGCTTTCTTATCATTTGAGTATATGAAAAGAAAACCCTGGTCCTTGATCGTTCTTGCACTTCTTCATGTTTTCGCACCCATTGGAAATCTTATTCTTAATGCCCTCCGCTCGGGACGTACGCTTCCGCAGCAGTGGACTTATTGGTTTGAGATTTTACCGAAGCCTTTGTTGCTTCTATATGTGGGCGTACCGATTCTTGCGGGCATCTTCATTTACATTTGCCGCCGCTGGAGCTACTGGGCGTATCTTGCTTGTATCGCTTTAGTTCTGCTTTCGAATCTTTATAGTTATTGGACAAGCATGAACTGGAATACGTTGGTGGTTCTGATCGCAGTTCTTCTTGTCGATGTTCTGATTGTTGCCTACTTTGTCGTGCCTTCTGTACAGCAAGTTTACTTCGATCCCCGCATGCGTTGGTGGGAAGCTGCTCCTCGTTATAACTTCAATCAAGAAGGAACGGTTAATGGCGCAAAAGCTTTCATTAAAAATCTTTCGCAAGGTGGTTTGTTTCTGACGGCGGGACCAGAGCTTGCTGAGGGTGATAAGGTCGACGTTTACTGGAAGTTTGATGATCACGAAACTGTTGTTTCAGGGCTGGTCGTCTATCGTGTGAATCGTCCAGGCAGTGAAGGTTGGGGAGTTCGTTTTGAACATACCAACGAAAGCCAAAGACAGGTGAAGCGCGCGATTGATAAGTTGCATTCGGATAATAAGATTGTAGCAGAGCGATTGCCGGGGCCTGAAGACAGTTTCGGAGCTTGGTTGAAAAAGCTCGTAACGAAGGGCGAAGGACTATTTCCTAAATTTAAGTCATAAAAAAAGGGAGCCGAAAGCTCCCTTTTTTTATTGAGAATTACTGACGTTTGTAAACGCAACGAGCTTCACCGCGATTTAAGCCCGCAAGTCCGTCCGCCGTTTTACGAACCGCAAACAGGGTGCTCTTGTCGTCTGAAAGTTTCAAAGCTACGGCGTCCTTCACTCGGGAAGCGGGGACACCCAAAATGCTTTCAATACCGCTAAATTGAAAAACCAGAGTGCCGTCGTCCTTCAAAGTCACGGAGTCTTTACCTTTGGTTGTCGTCATCGCCTCCCCATGAGAGCTGCGCACTTCACGAGATGAGTTGAGTTCACTCTTGACCAACGCGAACTCAGTAATGTCCGAACGATAAAGAGAAATTTCTTTTCCCTCTTTGCTAACAATCAGGCCTTCATAACAGAATGTCCCGTCCTTAAGCTCTTCGCGCTGTAAATCATAGCGGCCGATATAGTCCTGTATGCTGGCAAATGCAGAAGAACTTCCTAACAATAAAAGACCCAAGAGAACTGTTTTTTTCATTATGGACTCCGTGGTTTGGAAAATAAAAAACGCGACCCCAGGAGAGAGCGGGGCCGCGTATATAAAATTCGTATTAGTAGATGTACTCAGGATTCAAGATGCTTGTGTAGCGAGCAAGATCTTCGATCGCGTACATCAAGTTTTGTTGTGAGTTCGACAATGGAGAAGCATCCATCATCAATCCCATCACCACATCACCCGATACTGGGCCACGGTCTTTAAGTACAATTTGTACTGAAGACACGGCTTGAACTAAAACTTCCTGACCTAGCGCTAGCAAATCCAAAGAGTTTGCAAGAGTCGTGTTGTTTGACTTCAAACCCGCCAACTGTTGCAATACGTTGTTCAACTGCTCTAAAGGAACTTGCTCAAGCATTGGTTTTACTTGCGTGAAGTATGACATAGATCTGCTAGTCATGCTTCTTAACATCAACACTTGCTTATCCAAAGCGAAGTTTGGATTTGCTTTGATCTCTTCAGCCGACACGATCGCGCCGTTTTGGTTCAAAGCTGTCAATGTCTTCACAAGTTCCGCAGCCGCAGCATCACCTTTAGCAGCTACAGCTTTAAGCTCTTCAGAAGAAGCTACGATGTCAGCAAATGCTTTGTCTTTCAACTTTTCGTCGGCCTTTTTAACCGCGGCCACTTTTGCACTCAATTCCATGTCCGCTTGGATCATTTGGATCATACCTTGAGCCAAAGTATCTTTGTTTTCTAGAAGCGCGCCTTTACGAGCCGCTTTGCTTACTAGAACTTGCGCACCGATCGCGTTGTCAGCAGCGAAGAACTTAACACCCGCAGCCGATTTTGAACTTTGACCGTAACGAGTCGCCATCAAACGATCTTTAACTGTTTTTCCACCTTTCAAAGTTCCCACTTTGAAGAACTCTGCGAAGGTATCCAAACCTGGGTAACGGTATTGGTTCGTATCAGCCAAACCACCCAAAGTTGCAGAATCAAGCAAGTTTCTGTTCACATTCACTGGCAATTCCACTGTCTGCAAGTTGTGGTATTTGTCCACGAAGCCCGCGTTCAATGTGCCAGAGATGATTTCAAGAAGCGTCAACATGTTCTGAGATTGAGCCGCATGTTGAACTCCCATGAAGTATTGTTCGAATTCGTTGTAACCAATCCAACCCGTTTGCGAGTCATCAGTCATAGCTGCTGGATTTGCAGTCAACAAAAACTGAAGGGCAAACTGCTTGTCGTAACCGATACCCAAAGTATCCAAACGATCGCTCATCGGAGCCGGAGCCGCGTCGTAAACACGGCGTGCTTCAAGGATGCGCACGTCAGGAGTTTGTTTAAACACCGGCTGACCATTTGCATCGACAGCTTGCTGACCGTTTTGAACAACGGGTTCGTTCAACATGTATGGAACTGGGATCAAACGTTGTTTGATTTCTTCTTTCGAGTTACCGAAAGCCAAGTTCGTGTCAGGGATACGGATCACTTCGTGGAAGAAATCGTATCCAAGGTGGGAAGCCTCACGGAAGTCAGCCATTTCAGCGTCTGACAATGCCGTACGGTAGATCACCATTCTGAAGTAGTCATCCAAGTAAGCGCGGATCGTAGAGAATCTAGAGATAGAGTTTCTGATCACGTTTACTTTTTGTGGCCATCCGAAGTTCAAACGATCAGACGCGTGGTAAGAAGTCGCGTAAGATCTGTGGTAGTTCTGGATTTCGTTTTTAACAACTTCAACCGCAGAAGCACCTTGGTCATAGCGCGCACAACCTGGCTCTAGACCCACTTCCATATCGTTACATTGACCGTAGTGCTTCAAAAGACCTGTTTGAGCAACAGTTTGTTTCGCCATATCAGAGAAGTATCTGAAGCCCAAGATCTTCTTAACATCTTGGAATGCGATGAACTGACCACCTACCGTGTTTACAGACACTTTAGATTGGTTCGTCAAAACACCACCTGTTTTAGCAACCATCGCTTTGATGTCATCACTCAATTCAACCAAACCTGTGTAAGCCGCGCGCAATGCATGCACGTCGTATGTACCTGGGCCTTGGTATTCCATCTCTGGAGCCGCGATATAATCCATGATGGATGTATAGTTGCGGTTTGTTTCTTCGCCAGCAAAGTTGAAGTTTGCTTTATCGAAAGAACCTTTGAAGTTGTGCACAAGACCGATCGCGTGACCCACTTCATGCAATAGTGTCGCTTTGATCTCTTTCTTGAATAAAGTGTTGAAGTCCGAGTTCAAGAACTTGTCGTTGTACTCAGTACGAGTGTACAAGAAGCAACCGCCACGTTTTTTAGCTTGTTGGTCAAATCTTGCAGACATCTCTTTCATTTGCGCCTGCTTCAACAACAATTGTTTCATTTGTTGAGACATGCCATTTTCAGTGCGAGCCAACTCACGAGCGATGATCGCTTCCATCATGATTGGATCGTTCTTCAACTCTTGAGAAAGAGCCGCTTGCAATACACTGCGAGTGAAATCTTTGTTCGAAGTCACTTTCGCATCTGAAACTACGTTTCTGCCTTTAAGAACCTTAGCTTGCAAAGACTTACCAGCTTTCTTAACAGCCACGTTCGAAGCGTACTTAGAAGAGAAGCGTTGAGCCGCCACTGGGCGTGAAGACAATACTAGTTTCTGTACGAATGAACCGTAAGATTTCGTCAAAGATCTTACTTTTTCAGCTGCTGCAGATCCCGAAGCTGCACCCGCTGAGCCTTCAGCTGCAGAAGAAGAACCTTGTTGTTGTGCTGCCAATTCTTTTTGGAATTCAGCCAAAGCCTCTTGTTTTGCTTCGTCCAACATTTTTTCGTACTCGCGAGACTCTTTGTAAGATTCCATCATGCGACGGATTTCCATCTCAGAGTTTCCAGAGTAAACCATCACGTTGTTCGCGATGATTGTACCAGAGTATGGATTTGGTGCCGGCTGAGCCACACCCAAAAGACCGTTTTCAGTCGGTTGGTCAAAGAACCACAAGTAGTTGCGGTCCAAGTCACCCAAGTGACCTGTGTCATCATCACCTGTGTGAAGAACGATGTAGTCACCAGAGCGCTCAAGGTTCGTACCTTTGAAAGCTTTGCGGAAAGCTTCATTCCACTCAGCCACGACCTCGACGGCTGCCTGAGTGATAAGAGCTTTTCTGTCAGAAGGAGCATTTTTCAAACCACCAACCCAGTAGTGCAATACTTTGCCGTTACGGAAGTCATGAACCACCGGACGGTACACTTCGCTGTTCTCACGGCCTGGACGAACATCAGTAGAAGTGATTGTTTCACCCATAGTGAATGTTGCGAAGTTCAAAGAGCTTTGAACGTTGGGAGCGATGTTCGGTGCCCATTGAGCATCGTCAACTTGCGCGTTCGTGCGTTTCTTGAATGAAAGACGCTCGATCACGTTGTAGTTGAATTGAACATTCCAACCCAAAGCGTAGTTGTTCGTTGTTGGGGCATTATGGCAACCTGGTTTAACAGTGTAAGAACCAGACAAAGAGAAGTTCAAGATACCATCGTTGTTTAAACGCATATCCATATCAGTGACTTGTTGAGAAGTCTCTGCAGCCCAGCATTCACCGGCGTCGAAGAAAGCCAACGGAGAGTTTGCAACTGGGATTGTATTTTTCGTCCAGTCGATCTCTACGTATTCCGCATCTTCTTTTTTCGCGTCAATCAATTTTGGAACGTGAAGAGCCACACCATCAGCATCGACAGTCTCAAGTTTGAAGTATTTAACAGGAACAGACATCAACTCTTCTTTGTCTTTCGCTGTTTGACCTTCGTACTTGATCAAAGCTTTTTGGTTGCGAACAACCAAACGGTCTTTTTCAAGTTCGAATTTTACTACTGAAAGATCACCGCTTGTTCCGGATTTACCGATAAGCATCATATTAGAAGCATCTTCGAAAGTTCTTCTGAAATAGAACTCACCCTTAAGATCCGCAACTTTGATTGTATTCAAAGGATCGATGATACCTGTTGGACGAGCGCGCTCTGCACGCACTTCGCGAGCGATTTCAACCAGGCCTTGAGCTTGCGCTTTAGTGACCTTTTGAAGTTCGATCGTGTTAGAAGTGTTTTCTTTAGAGTCAGCAAGTACTAGACGAGCATTTTTATAAGTCACTGGAACTTTCGCCACCAAGCGAAGAACACAGTTCTTATCCGCAGAAGTCACGCCAGAGTCAGAGCAACGGATGATTTCGCCCGCTGCGCGACCTGTATTGATAAGACGTTTTTCATCGTCAGACAAAGAACCAACCGTTGTTAGTTCGTAAACTTTCATGTCGTCAGAATCAAGCTTCGTAAGAACTTGCGAATCGTCAGCCACGAACTTCATGTTGAAGTTGTAGCGAGATTGAAGGTCTGCAGCTCTGTGGATTTTGTTATCCAAAGACTCCATCGTGAAGATTTGGTCCATTTCGACTTTTTGGTCTACGCTGCCCACGTCTTTACGAGAATCTGAAGTAATATTCAAACGAATATGAGTCGCTTGACTGAACTCAGTTTCACGCAACTTCAATGTCGAAGTACTTTCTCTGAGTTCATTTTTTGTTCTTTCAAGAACACCTTTTTGAGCGATGTCATATTTGAAAAGAGGAACTAACACGTTGATGTTAGCGCGGTTCAATAAAGAAGCCGAACGAGCTTTTTGCGCCGTTGCCATCTTATTCATGATTTCTTTTTTAGCTTGAGAGGAAGTGGCTTTTTGTAAATCAATAGAAAGCTGAACTTCGCTTGGAGAGACAGCGAGTTGCTTTTCAAGACGAGTCAAGCCTTCAACATTGTTTGTCAGCTTGTACGCCGTTACGTATTTAGAGTCTACGCCGAACACGATTTTGAAGTCTTGAGCTTCCTGACCGGAAACTTCTAGGTTTTCAAACATGAAGCGCAAACGTTGAGGGATGGAAGAATCTGATGTGTCGACCGCAACCAAACCTTTTTCGTTTGAGGCCTTGTTGCTAGTTGCTTCAACTAAAGATTTCTCGCGGGCGCTGGATTTTGCGATGGCTTTAAAACCTTCACTTGACGGGGTCGCGAAGTCTGAAATCGCAAAGATCTCTAGAGCTTCTGAATCCGGTAAAGTCGCATCACGCTTTTTCGTACAACCCGCGGCCACGAGGGCGAAGGTCAACAAAGCCGTAAATGCTTTTGTGTACTGAGGTTTGTGAGCCATTTTTCTCTCCATTCCTAAATTGTCACTGCTCATGGCGCCACATCGAATATATGGGCCTAGAACAAAGACACTCTCCTTAAGGGATATAAATGCACTGAAAGTGCCACGAGCTTCCGGTTGCGGCCGTGAATTAAATGCATTACAGGCAGATAAGCCGTCCACAGAATATACAGGGGACAATTCAGGGAGATCTCAAAATGAGACATACTTTTCTGATTTAAAACACCGGCCCTCGCGGAAGCTTGTCGTCGAATTAAATCTCGGATTTCATTCTGAAAAGCAGGGGGATTTATGAAAGGGATTTTTGTCTTTTGTGGACTCTTTTTTCTAGCGATCTATGCACACGGATTTATCGTTTACGGGGATGCCGTGGCGATGGGAGAGGGAACCGCGAAGGCCTTTGCTGATATCGGAGAAGATGGCACTCCCTATTCTGTCGGCTTGGCGTTTACGGAGGGAGCTTTGAATGCCTTGCCTCAACATGAGCCAGGTGAATACACACTAAAACTGCCGTCCATTCTCAACATTCCACCCTACAATCACATGGTCATTAATTGGATGCCTCACGGTCATGAGCCTGATGGTATTTACAATCGACCGCACTTCGATTTTCACTTTTACTTTATTAATGAGACCACCCGCAAAGCTATCACCTGTATGGGCGCCGATCGCGAAATCTGTTTGAAGCAGCCGGATCCCGATAAGCTTCCTCCGTTCTATGTCGGAGGCCCTGAAGGTGTTCCTCAGATGGGTTGGCACTGGGTGGATATGCGTTCGCCAGAGTACAACGGCAAGCCTTTTACGACCACTTACATCTATGGCTACTACGACGCCAATCTGATTTTTATCGAGCCGATGATCACGCGAGAGTTTTTGCTAAAGAAAAAGAAATTCGAGCAAGAGCTAATGTTGCCAAAGACCTTCACCCATTTAGGCTATTATCCGCAAAAGTATTCGATACATTTTGATAAGACGCGGGCGATGCACTTTATAACTCTGAAATATTTAAAAGAAATGCAGTAAATTTAGAGTGCGAAAATCTTGCCGCAGGCCTGTCCCTTCGAAGAAGGAAGCAGGTCTTGCCCTTGCTTTAAAATGAAAGGGTTTTTTGAGTCCCGAGTCCACAGCTCTTGGGCGACGGATGAAAAATCTTTTCCAGTGCGCGCAGACTCTGCAATAGCGTTTTCTAAAAGAGCCAACCAGACAAGGGCTTTGTTGCGCTCCATCTTCCATTCGATCTCGGATGCCGGAAAGAATTTTTCTCCAGCACGTGAAACATCAAAGTTCTGTTGGAAGTTGAAATGACCTAAAGAGGAAACGGATTTTAAAGGTTTCACGGCGAACTCAGGCTGATCGTCGATCAGAAGAGTGTTCTTGGGATTCCAGTCGGGAATTCCCTGATTCAAAACTTTTTTATGCTGCTCAGAGAATTTCAAAGTCTTGTTTTGAGACACTATTGTCAGATCCTCATAAGATAGAATACGGTGGCTGATATCGACGAGGGACCGACCATCAGAAAGCTTCACGCTGTCCAGTAAAGTCATATTACGTGACTTCGTTCCACCACTAAAAAAACTGATGCGTATATCTGGATGGGTCTTCAATAAGTGTTCGATGACTTCAGTTAAATGGTCGGTGGGGCGGTAGGTTTTTCCCTCAATTTGAATACTCTTGGAGCTGCGTTCATTCGCGTCTTCGGGGTGAACGGTATAAAAGGTGGTCCAGTCGATATCAAAGACAATATCCAGAGGAGTGCCGGCCCAGGAGGGTTGGAAGCTTAGAATAAGAAGAAGTGCTACCAACCAGGCTTTCATGGCAGTCCTAGAAGACTACAGTTGCAGAGGCGTAAACAAGTGAAGTGTTTTCATTGATCAACTGCACATTGGAATCATCACCGTTAGGTTTTAAAGAAGAACCTGAGTTTGTGTGTCCCGCAGCGATGGAAAAGGTGGAGTTGATTTCGTAGCCGATCTCTTGAGTCATTTCAAAAGTGTCGCGCATCACATTTTGGTAAGACCATGTGTTTCGGTGAAGAAATTCTGCAGAGACAGAAATCCCCGTCGTAAAAGTGTACGCCATCGAAAGCATTTGCGAAGAGGTCCACTGCGTGTTCACACGGCCATCTAAAGCAGTTTCGTACTGATGGAAGTTGCGACCTGCCGAAATTGAACCCGCGATGTCCAGTCCCGAAATAAGACGGTCTGGATTGATCATGCCGTTCACGGTTGTTGAAAGCGAAGCAATCAGATTTTGACGAGTGTGAGAGTCTTTAGAAGTAGGAAGACCCGTAGCCACGCGATAACCCAACATAATCGTTTTACCCAAAGCCATGGGCGCGCGTCCCAAACTGACTGACGTGTCAGAGAAATCATTGTTTTCAGGATATTTTAAGTCTTGTGAATAACCACCCTGAACGCGCATAGAAAACTTGTCGTTCAATTTCAAATTCAGGCGCATCATATAGTCCATCGCGTCCTGGCGAGTGCCATCTTCAAAGTCATAAAGACTTGTCGAGCGACTGGCATTTACAAAACCACTCCACATGCGCCCTTGTTTTTTCGGTTGTTGTACTAGCGTCGTCGAAGAGGTGACAGACGCATTGGCAAAGACTTGGCCTGCCAGCAAGACTGTCGTCAAAAATCCGATAAGGGGGCGCATAGCAAAAGACATAAACACTCTCCTTCGGGATTATTTTGCAGGGAGGGTGCCAGAAGCAAACGGCCTTAAATTGCAGCCTGATAAGATTTACCTGTCTAAGTATTGGTCAGAAGCCCGTCTCTGGCATCCAGCGCATTGACATAAGAAAAGCGCGCGATGACCATGAGCTGTGGCAATAAAAGTACGCGATTATATTTTGATATTCTCTGATGGCGCTTGTTCTGGAAATCCCGGCCCCGGAGGTTGGGGAAGCATTGTGCTTTTACCGAACGATCAAGTTCAAGAGTTGGGTGCGGGAGAGCGCTCAACCACGAACAACCGCATGGAAATGACGGCCGCCGTAGAAGCACTTAAGTTTATTTCTGCGGTGCCGGGCCCTGTGCATTTTTATACGGACTCCACTTACTTGATTCGTGGAATCACGCAATGGATTTGGGGCTGGAAAAAGCGCGGTTGGAAAACCGCGGAGGGTGCGGATGTTTCTAATCGAGATATCTGGGAAGAACTGGCGCAGCTCATTCAAGCGCGCGGTCCCGGTAATAAGATCGAGTGGAAATATTCTCGTGGTCACGTGGGCACGCCGGGCAATGAACGCTGTGATCGCATCGCGGTTGCCTTTTCAAAAAATGATTACGTGTCCTTGTATCAAGGACCTTTGAGTTCTTATCCCATCAACATGCTGGAAGTTCCCGCCGACACGGCTTTGCCAGAAATGCGTGCGCCGGGTGAAAAGAAAGAGGCTTTCAGTTACCTGAGCAATATCGGGGGGCTGGTTTATCGTCACAAGAATTGGCCTTCTTGCCAAAACCGTGTGAGCGGAAAGTCAGGAGCTAAATTCAAAAAGGCCACGTCGGCCGCCGATGAAATCGAAATTCTGAAATCCTGGGGATTAAGTCCTCAGACCGTCATCAAAGAAGGATAGTCCGCATGGAAATCACAAACCGTCATATTCTTATCACAGGTGCCAGTCGTGGGATTGGAAAAGCTTTTGCTAAAATGTGCGCCGAAGATAAAGCGAATCTTCATCTGGTGATGAGGCAGTCTGATGACAGTCTGGTGAAAGAGCTTCAGGCGGCAGGTGCTAAATCAGTCACAGTGTGGGAGGCGGATCTTTCGACACGTCAAGGTGTCGATGCGCTTTTGCATAATCTAAAAGAAACCTCGATTGATATCCTATTTAATAATGCGGGAATGTTGACCGGTGGCTTGATAGAAGAACAGCCCTTAGATGACATCTACAAAATGTTTCAGGTGAACGTGAATGCCTTGGTTCATTTGACGCACGGATTGTTGCCAGGAATGCTTGAGCGTAAACGCGGTAAAATCATCAATAACTCCAGCGTTTCGGCCTATATGCATTTTCCCTGTGCTTCGACCTACGCAGCTTCGAAGGCGGCTGTCATGGCGTTCACCGACTGCATTCGTATGGAGCTGAAAGACACGGGCGTAACGACATTGTTGTTGGTCACTCCGGGAATCAAGACGCGCATGTTTGATGAGATCGAGACCTTGTACTCGAAGAATTTTGTGATTCCGACGGAGTCGATTTCTCCCGCAAAATACGCGCAAATGATTCGTGAAGCGATTCTTCATGATATCGAGGTTTTAGAACCTAGCGGATTAACGGGTGTCGGATTGAAGATTGCGAAATTCGTGAAGCCACTTTTTGATATTGAAGTGGGAAGACGCTTTAAGCGCAATTAAGGCAAAAAAAAGTCCGTCCTTTTCAGACGGACTTCCTAGAAAAACTTATTAAGGTTGGAAATTTAAAACGCCAGAGCCGACAGCACCCGTGATAGTCATTTTCATCGGTTTACCTTCGATAGAGCGCATAGGAACCGGGAAGATCACAGAGTAGGGTGTGTAAAAACGGTTGTGGTAAGGATAAAGACCTTCGATTTCGGCTAACTGCAATTTAAGTTTCTTAGCCTTGCCTTCGTAGCGACGGCCATCGACATCCAAAAAGATTTTCCAAATCGTCGTATCTTTAAAAAGATCATCGTTCTTTCTTTCTGGAGTGTAAAAGCTCAAAAACACTTCCGCTTCTTTGCTCAGGCGGTTTTCGTACTTTCCTTTTTCTTCAGTGAAACGTTTTTCATCCCACTGATAAAGCATACTGCTTTGAGCTAGTTGGGCCTGAGCCACTGTTGAATTCAACAAGGTCGCTTGGAAATCCAAAGTGTTGTAAAATCCCGAATACTGGCGCACTTGATCGGAATACTTTTCGATCACTTCCATATAGTCATCTTTAGTTTTGATCGTGTGACCTGCGGGAGTTACTTCGTAAGTGCTGGCACATGCAGAAAGTAAAAAACAAAGGCTCAAAAGGTATTTCATTATTTAGACTCCAAGAAACCGTCTAAGAATTTTTTGATATCTGCAAAAACTGTCGTGCGCATGATATCGTTGACGACTTCATGTTTTGCTTCAGGGTAAATATAAATTTCTTTTTTCTGACTGCCTAACTTATCGTAAAACTTTTTTGTTTCCAAACTGCTGACTACGGGATCGTTTTCAGCGATGACAAATAAAGCAGGCTTTTTGATTTCGTTTGCACGAGGCAGAACGTATTCAAAAGATTCAAGGAAACCCAAGAACGCCCCTGGGGAAATACGATTGTGGCGAAGAGCGTCTTGTTCAAATTCGCGAATCACATCCGGATCGCGCGTGAGCATATCATTTGTCAGCTCGTTGCCCATCGTGATCGTTGGCAGCAATGAGTTTAAGATCACCGCACCTTTGGATTTATAAACAGGCACCGGAACAGAAACTCCCAAAAGCGGAGAGCTGACAACAATGCCATCGCAGCGAGTATCGGGATTGCGTAAAAGAGTTTTAAGCTCAATCAAGGCACCCATCGAGTGACAGAAAAGAATCACCGGGCCTTGTTTCACTTTTTCGTTCTTAAGAACCATGTCCAAAAAGATTTTATAGTCTTTGCAGTAATCATCAAACTGCGCAACGTAACCGCGACGACCTTCAGAGCGGCCGTGCCCTCGTAAGTCCCACCCATAAAAACTCCACTGATCATTTTCAAATGCTTTGATCAGGCGGTGGTAAGATTCCGAGTGTTCTCCTTGGCCGTGATTGATTATAACGGTTCCACGAGCATTGGGGTTGTCCCAAATTTGAAAGAACAGGTTGATGTCCTGATAACCTTTAAAAAAGCCTTCAGATCTTTTGTACATACCCTTTAGATTGCCGCGAGAGCAATCAGCGGGCAAGTCAAATCAGGCCCCGGACCACGATTGTATCGTGCGGTTCCGGACTGGATTCAGGATAATCGATATTGAAATGGATACCTCGCGATTCTTGGCGGCGAAGGGCGCATTCCACTGACAAGTTGGCAACGATGGCGATATTGCGCAGCTCTAAGATGTCCGAATGAATCTTCATGTGAGAATAGTATTCTTTCGTCTCTGCCAAAATATTCTGCAAGCGATGTTGAGCGCGTTCCAGACGTTTGTTAGAGCGGACAATTCCCATGTAGTTCCACATCAGGCGGCGAATCTCGTCCCACATGTGGTTGATAACGATCATCTCGTCATCATTCGATTCTTCGGGGTGAGTCCAAGGTTTGGGATCCATCGGGAAGAACTTATCCGTGTCCCATTGCTGCTTGATTTGCTCGGAACAATTGTGGGCCATCGTTAAACACTCAAGTAAGGAATTCGAGGCCAATCGATTTGCGCCATGCAAGCCCGTGCAAGCCGTTTCTCCAACCGCCCAGAGACCCGGAACATCCGTGCGACCATTGAGGTCTGTCAGCACGCCACCACACAAGTAGTGGGCTGCGGGAACCACCGGAATCGGGGATTCACTCATGTCGATGCCGTACTCAAGGCACTTGTTGAAAATTGTGGGAAAGCGACTTTTCAAAAATTCGCGATCCAGTTTTGTCATGTCGAGATAAACACATTCGGCACCGGTTTTTTTCATCTCTTTGTCGATGGAACGAGCCACAACGTCGCGAGGAGCCAGTGATCCGAGCTTGTGATATTTCTGCATGAAAGGGTGGCCTGCGGCATCGATCAATTCGCCACCTTCACCGCGAAGAGCTTCTGAAATTAAAAAATTGCGCGATTCGCGATGGAAAAGGCAGGTGGGATGAAATTGCATGAATTCTAGATTCGCGATACGAGCACCCACACGGTAAGCCATGGCGATGCCGTCACCTGTCGCGCCACTCCAGTTCGAAGTGTAAAGGTAAACTTTTCCCGCGCCACCCGTAGCCAGAATGGTGTTCTTCGCTAAAAATGTATGCACCTCGCCATCATTTTTGTTCAAAGCGTAGGCACCGATGCAATGAACAGGATTCATATCATTCGGATCGACTTCTTTGTTTACAATCAGGTCAATGGCGTAAAAGCGTTCAAGCAAAGTGATGTTGGGATTTTCGCGAACGCGGGCCAAAAGAGTGCGGTGAATTTCTAATCCCGTTTGGTCTTCGAAGTGAAGAATGCGACGGAAGCTGTGTCCGCCTTCGCGCGTCAAATCGATTTCATTGGTCTCTTCTGAGCCTCTTTTTTTAACGTCGAAATGAACACCCCAGTTTTGTAAATCCTGAATGCGTTCAGGGGCTTGCTCTACATAATTGCGAACTACAGTTTCTTTGCACAAGCCAGCGCCCGCAACCAGTGTATCCTGGATATGCGACTCGAAGCTGTCCTCCTCCGACATAACCGCAGAGATTCCCCCCTGAGCCATGGCAGAGTTCGTTCCGCCCGCAGATTCTTTGGCAAGCACGATCACTTTTCCCAATGAGGAAAGTTTTAAAGCCAGCGCCAATCCTGCAGAGCCAGAACCAATAATCAAAACATCCGAGCGATGAGTACTCATAGTGGCATCTTCTTACCGCTTTTGTTGGCATTTGCAAAGGACTCTTGCTTGATTCTTACCAGTTTCTAAAACTACAATAAAATCAAAGACGTCGAGCGGAAGTGACAAGGCAAGATGCTTTGGGCCCCGCCGGAGGACTGTTACAGGGAAGGAACCGTCTCAATGAAAGTAAAACTCATCGCCGTCCTCGTTGCTGTTGCCGCGATTTTTATCGGAGCTGTTTTGTGGCGCACAGATAGCTTCGTCTACGGTGACAGAATGAGCTGGGTTGAAGCCCAAACGCGCACACAAGTCGGTGCGATCAATCATTCCTTGGCGACAGAGTTGAAAACTCTGCAAAGAGTTGTCGCGACTTTGAATTCAGAAAATTTCCAAAAAGGAAAGCTCAACTGGAATGCAATGGCACCTTACTATGCGGCGGCTTCCTTTTCCGTCAATGGTGGCAATCTTGAGCCTCAAGTCATCGTCGCTAAAGAAAATTCCAAAGCGGCAAATTGGACCACGGAGTTTGTAAAATCCGCGGTAGGTAATATCGCGAACAGAACTTCGGATTTGCGTTTTTATGTGAAGCCTTTTCAGGATTCTCAACGTGGACGTTATGTCGCGTTGGTATTTTTAGAGGGCAGCAAGGCTTACGCATTATTTGGTTCGGGCGAAATTTTTCAATCCGTGATTGATGCGCAAAGAGGCGCCCTCAGTTCGTTTTCAATTGTGACTTCGACGGGTCTTACTGTGGGTCATTCTGTGCCTGAGTATTTGGGAACAGTGATGCGCGATGATCCAGTTTTCAAAGAGGCCCAAAAAAGCGGGTCCTCTCACGGCAGCAATACGTTTCAGTTAAAATCGGGTGATCTTTACGGAATGTACGAGATGATTCCGCAAAGTAATTTGCTTGTGTTGAGTTCGGCTCCTTTGAAGGAAACGATGAAGGGGCGTGCGGGGTTGTGGTGGCAGTTCCTTCTGATGGGCGCGGGCTTGATGACCGTTGCGGCGGCAGCTTTGTTGTGGTTAACAACGACGACAGAAAAACAAATCACAACCCTTGAAGAGGAACTGCAAGCGGCAAAGTCTCGTCCGTTAGCGCCTCCGGTTCCTGAAAAAGTGATCGCGCAGGATCCTGAAATCGTACAAAAAGAAAAGGTTCAAGCTTCGATGAAAGTGGCTTCGGCCTTAGCGCACGAAATGCGCGGACCTTTGGCTTCTATCTTGGGTTATTCGCAAATGATTCTGGCGAAGTCTCCCGAAACAGACATCGTACAAAGCACGGAGTCTATTTTGCGAGAAACGCGCGCGGCGCGCGGTGTGCTGGATAAACTTCTGGGCTACGCGGGCGAGGAAGTGCAAGAGAAAAATTCCATGAAGGTCGAAGGGCCTTTAGTGAAAGCTCTGAAAGAGATGGAGCCCCTGTTTGCGCAAAAAGGTGTGAAGCTGACGAAGAATATTCAAGACAATTCAGCTTTGGATCTTCACGTGGATGCGATCATGCGTGCGATTTCAAACGTTCTGCATAACTCTGTAGAAGCCATGGAACGTATGCCGAAAAAAGAAATCAAAGTGGATCTTTTCGAGGATGCCGACGGTGTGCACTTGAATATTGAAGATACGGGTGAGGGGATTGAGGCGGCAAACGTCGATAAGATTTTTGATCCTTTCTTTACGACACGCTCTTTCCACAATCACATGGGCTTGGGGCTTTCTGTGGCTTTTGGAATTTTGAAAGAACACAACGCCGATGTGCGTGTGGAGTCGCAGCGTGGTCAAGGGACGAAAGTAAATATTCTGTTTAAAAAAGTTCAGTCGGTGTCGGTTCTCAAAGCTCCGGCCGATGTGCTTGTTGCAAAGGAAGAACCTCTAGTGATTTCCCCAGAGTTGCCTAAACTGTCTGAAGAGTCTGTTCATCAAGAAGAAGCCCAGGCGCATTTTGAGGAAGTGAAGGCTTCAATGGCTCCAGCTTCACCGTTGGATGTGAATATCGATAATCTTTTGGAGCTTCCTGAAGTGACAGAGGTGGCGCCTCCTCCGGCACAGGAAGAAACAAAAGTCGAATCCGCAACGGAATCTTCGAAACCAAAAATTTCAACGCCGATTGTGTCGACGTCTTCTGTGAAAGCGACGCAACCTACGGCACCCGCATTGGGGAATGATGAATTTAGTTTTATCGATGGCTTCCTGGGTGAAGAACCCAAGGCGCCCGTGGCAAAAGCCACTGCGGTGGAAACTCCTGCGCCAACTCCGGTGACGGAAGTGGTCTTGTCGGAAACTGTGACTGCCGATGAAGTGGCAACGACAATTGACGCGGTACCGGTGGTTGAGCCTGTGAGTGCGCCAACTTCGGAAGAACTTGCAACGATGAGTGACGAACTAACTCCGGTGAACTTTGTGATGCCTCCGCAAATGACCGCGAAGGCAAAAACAACCAAATTGGATACTTATCACGTTGAAATTCGTCGACCTGGAAAGAGGCCTTAGTTGAATATTCGCGATTATAGTTCTCAGTTTACGGTTTTTGTTTTCACCACCGATGTGGATGCGGGGGCTTCGGCGAAAGTGTATCTTTCGCAAGCGGGCTACGACGCTTACTACTTCCAAGATCCGGAAACTTTAGAGCAGCGTTTAAAAGAAAATCCACCGCATCTTCTGGTGTTTTCAACTGCCGCATTAGCGGGGTCATTAAGTGATTTCGTAAAAATCGTGCAAGACATCAATGAAGAAATTAAATTCATTGCGGTCTCAAGCGTTTCGCAATTTGATATTTTAGCACAGTACAATGGCTTTGGTTTTGTTGATGTGATTTCAGATGAATCGGCGGCTTTAGAGTCCCGTATCGTCTGGTCCGTGGATCGCGCCTGCGAAAAACTTTACCTGACCTATCAAAACGAACAGCTTTTTGATGAGCTGCAAGTGACAAAAGCGAAAGTGGAAGAAGTCCATGCGGCTGCCTTCAGCAGCTTGAAGCAAGCTGAGACTGAAATGTCGACGCCGAAGGTTTCAATGCGCATTACGGATTATCGTTCTGCGCAAAGCAAGGAAGACTTAATTCAAAAATATTTGAATCATCTTCCCAACGCCCTTTGTATTTTCTTTAAGTTTCTTCCTTCAGTGCGATCTTTCGTGGCAACCCACGCGCAAGGTATTCCTGCATCCGACATTCAAGGTGTCGGCGTCCAACTAGAAGCTGGCGACACGAAAGATTTAACGACACAGATGGCAATGGGACTTTTACCGGCGCGGTTTAATGACATGTTGGTTGAGGCATTTCATTTCAATCCACCCAAGGCATTGCCACTTTATGCGCATCACGCATTAGAGGGTGTCTTCGTCTATTCCGGTAATATCACTCAAGCTGAAGCCAGCCAACTGGCGGAAGAATTCAGTCTTTTGTCTCTTTGCTATTCGACTTTCACATTGGAAAAGAAAGTGGATTCCTTAGAGGTCCAAGATTTTGTGACCGAGCTGTACAACCGCAACTTCTATCAGAAAGCCTTGAGCGATGAAGTGTCGCGGGCGCGTCGACTGAAGCAGCCTATCTCGGTTGTAAAGATCGCCATGGATGATTTTTATGAGATTGAATCATCTTTAGGTGAAGCAGTGAGAGATGAGTTGCTAAAATCCGTCGCAACCATCATCACTAAAACCAGCCGTACCAATGATCTGACGTGCAGAACTTCGGCCAACGAAATTGCGATGATATTACCTCACTGCTCTAAAAAAGGAGCCGCACTTCGTTCAGAAAGACTTCGTCGAATTATTGAAGGCACGTCTTTCATGGACAATGGTATGAAAGTATCAATCAGTTTGGGCGTGAGTGAGTATCCATCTTTGTGTGACTCCGCGAAAACTTTGGACGAAACATCGACCAAAGCTCTTCTGCACATCACCGACAAAGGCGGAAATAAAATTTGTTTGTATAAAGCTCCGGAAACTCATCGTCCCGAGTTTGAAGTGGCTCCTGAATAGGCGAATGGAAAAAGTAATTTAATGGAAATGTATCGACACACCTTTGCGGAAATCAACTTAGATCACTTGGCGCACAACATTCGTTTGTTGCAGTCGTCATTTCCGCAAGCTCCTTTTTTGTGTCCGATGGTAAAAGCCAATGCTTATGGGCATGGCGACGTGCAATTAGCGCGCTTCTTAGAATCTTTAGGTGTAAAACATCTAGGTGTTTGCCTGATTGAAGAAGGTCTTTTACTAAGAAATTTCGGAGTGAAAGCCGAGATTTTAGTCTTCCGTGGTTTCGACAGAGAAGGTGCTGAAAAAATTCTTCAGTATCAAATGACTCCGGTGGTAAGCACTTGGGAACATATCGAGCATCTTGAAGCTGTGGCCGATCAGCCGGTGAATATTCATCTGAAGTTTGATACCGGCATGAACCGTTTGGGTTTCCGTCCCGAAGAAGGCCAAAAACTTTTTGATCGTCTGTGGCAGAACAAAAAAATCCGTCTGAAAGCTTTAGTCACTCACTTGTATAACGGTGATGATGCATTAGACCCTCAGGGGCAAAGTGCCGAACAGTTGCGCAAGCTCGATCAAGTCAGTCAGCTCTTTAAACCGTTTAACATTTTCTGCCACGCCTTAAATAGTTCCGGCATTTTGAACCTGATGGCTTTAAAACAGCAGGGTGGAAGTAAAGATCATCCTTTGCTTTTGCAAAACTGGGGTTTGCGTCCGGGTCTGATGATCTATGGCTATAATCCTTTAGAGGATAAATCAGTCTGCCAATTAAAACCTGTTATGACTTTTAAGTCCCAAGTGGCAACATACCGTCACGTCAAAGCGGGTGAAACTGTGTCTTATGGCGCCACTTGGAAAGCCACACGCGATTCGGTTATCGCTGTCGTTCCTGTGGGGTATGCGGATGGTTTTCACCGCATTCTTTCTAATAAAGCGAATCTGTTGTTCGCGGGGAAACGAGTTCCTATTGCCGGCACCATCTGCATGGACTATTTGATGCTCGATGTGACCGATGTAGTAGGAAACGAAGATTTGAAGAAATTTAAAGATCAAGAAGTGATCTTATTTGGATACGGCAGTGGAGGAAGCTTTCTTTCCGCCGACGAAATCGGAACACTGGCTCACAGTATCACGTGGGAAATGTTGACCAGTGTTGGTGAGCGTGTGCCTCGCGTTTACACTGGCGTCGATGCCCGTTTCATCCGTGACGAAGTTGGGGGAGAGTAAAGTGACCTTAGCGGACAGATTTTATACGATCATCTCGGGCATTGGCGCCTTTGTTTTAAACAAAGTGCGAGATGGTATCGCCGAGACCGGTCAGATCATGATGTTTTTCACTGAAAGTGTGCGTTTGATCTTTGCTAAACCATCCCGTTTTCCCGAAGTGATTCGCCATATGGAGTTCATTGGAAATCAATCTGTCGGCATCATCTGTTTAACAGGGGTGTTTACGGGTCTGGCTCTTTCATTCCAACTTTATTTAGGTTTTAAATTGTTTAACGCCGTGAACATGGTGGGACCCACAGTGGCGCTGGGAATCACGCGTGAGTTAGGGCCTGTTCTAACGGGTTTGATCGTTGCTGCTAGAGCGGGAGGCGCTATGGCAGCCCGCTTAGGAACCATGCGTGTGAACGAACAAATCGACGCCTTGGATGTGATGGGCGTGAATACAAAACAATATTTGATTTCCCCACGAATCGTAGCCGCTGTCATTTGTATGCCTTTATTGGTTGCAGTTTTTGACTTTGTCGCGATGTTGGGAAGTTACTTTCTTTGCGTGAAACTTGTTTCTTTAGATGAGGCCGTGTTCTGGCAAAAGATTGCTGACTTCATCGAGGTCAAACACATCAACGAAGGTCTTTTCAAAGGAATGATTTTCGGTGTTTATTTTGCGGTCGTCTGTACTTACCGCGGGTTTAACACAACAGGCGGAGCCAAGGGTGTGGGGGATGCGACGAATCAGGGCGTGGTGCAAAGCATGGTCGGTATCATCATTCTTGATTACTTCGCGACAAACTTGATTCGCTTCTATTACAACATCATGGGGATTTCTTAATGAAACAAGAATCAGCAGTGTCCTTAAGGGACGTGAAAAAATCCTTTGATGGTGGAAAAGAGTTTGTTCTTAAAGGTATCAACTTAGAAATCCCCAAAGGCAGTTTGACCGCAATCATCGGCTTTTCTGGAACTGGAAAAAGCGTGATGCTGAAGCATCTCTTGGGGCTGTTTAAGCCCACTTCGGGAACAATTGAGGTTCTGGGAACCGATATTGGAACTTTACCGCCCGATGAGCTGACAAAATTTCGTTGTAAGTTCGGAGTTCTTTTTCAGTCGGCCGCACTTTTTGATGACATGACAGTGTTAGAAAATGTGTGTTTTCCCTTATTCGAGCATCGCCGCGATTTGAAGGAATCCCAAGTCCTTCGTATTGCCGAAGAAAAATTGCAGCAAGTCGGTTTGGAGTCCAAACATTATCACAAACTTCCAAGCCAAATCAGTGGTGGGATGCAGAAAAGAACCGGTCTAGCTCGGGCTCTCGCCCTAGATCCAGAAATCTTGATCTATGATGAGCCTACCACGGGTTTAGATCCCATTCTGACTGAAATGGTGGATAATTTGATTCTGAGTACTCATAAATTAAGAGCTGGTGCGACGACTTCTATCATGGTGTCCCACGATTTGTCCGCCGCATTCAGGATTGCCGACTATATTGCGATGTTAGATAGTGGCCGAGTTCTATTATTTGGTACTCCAGAGGATTTCTTCAACACGGACATCGAGCTTGTGAAGAGGTTCGTGAATAAAGGGATGAAACATCAATGAATTGGCTTCGCGCTGCAGAGTTTAAAGTAGGTTTGTTAGTTGTCGTGGTGGGATCACTGATCGCCGTCATGTCGATGCAGGTCAGTGATGATCCTTCATACCTTGGTCGTTCCAAAAAAGCTTGGTTCTTACTTCCGAATGCAGGGGGCTTGGTTAAAAACTCGGCCGTTCGTTCTGCGGGTATTCCCGTCGGTGTGATTAAAAACATTTCTTTGCAAGATGGAAAAGCACGTATCGATATCACGGTGAAATCTGATGTTCCTTTGACGACTTCGGCTTCCATCGAGGTGAAAGCACAAGGTATCTTGGGCGACAAGCACGTGGAAGTGTATCCAGGTTCCCCGACAGATCCTCCACTGGAAGATAACGCGCAAATCTTGATTGTTCGTGATGGTGGATCGCTAGATAACCTGATGACTCAAGTTTCTGAAGTGACCAGTTCTTTGAAAGAAGTTGCGAAAAACCTGCAAGAGGCAACATCTGAAGATGGGACTCGTCGCCACGTTCTTGGTCGTATCGTTAAGAACATCGAGACGCTGACAGGCGACTTGGCGCAAATGACGACGGAAAACAAAGACAAAGTGGGCGACATTGTGGATGACATCCATGACATCACGTCTTCTTTAAAAGAAGTGATGAACGACCAAAGCGAAACGGGTTTGAAAGAGACTTGGAAGCGCTTGTCGAACTCTGTTAAAAACCTGGATGAGATCACATCGAAAATCAATAAAGGTGAGGGCGCGATCGGTAAGCTTGTCAGCGATGAGCAAACCGCTGAAAATGTGTCTTCTGCAATTGATGGTCTGAGCGGTATGTTGGATTCGGCGAATCGTATTCAAACGGCCTTTGATTTCCGTGGTGAGTACTTGAACGATGTCGGGGCGACAAAGTCCTACATTGGGGTGCAAATCCAACCGGGGCTAGATCGTTATTACTACATCGCCGTTGTGGATGACCCTGCGGGCTTAGTTGAAAAAACAGGTTATAAAAGAACAGGTACGGGGCCGGAATCTCCAGCTGATTACACGGAAACGAAAACTTATTATAACCAGATCAAGTTCACCGTTCTTTACGCGAAGAATTTCTGGGACCTGACTTTAAAGGGTGGTTTGATCGAGAACTCGGGTGGCTTTGGTATCGACTACTTCTTCTTCCGTCGTAAGTTGAAATTCACGTTAGAAGCGTTTGATTTTGAAAATACAAATGTTCGAAGCTCTCTGTCTTACACTTTGTATCGCGGTATCTATATTACTGGTGGTATCAACGACGCCTTCAATCAGGGTGACAGACGCTCTAGCTACTTGGGCGCGGGTCTATTCTTAACGAACGACGACTTAAAACTTCTTTTAACGAAAGCACCATTCTAATCTGATATGAGTACAGACAACGTGAACGGCAACGAAAAAAATTGGCTCGTCAAATCCTCAACCAGGATCCTGGGCCCGTTTACGTTGTCCGAAGTCACGGAGCAGCTTCGTACAAAACAAGTTTCTATTATTGATGAAGTCCGTCTGCCTGAAGGACGTTGGAGTTACATTCGCGAAAACAAGGTTTTCATGGATATCGTCAGAAATATCCGTGAAGAGCAGGACTCTCAATCAGAACAGACGATGACTCAGTCGATTGCTCATCACACGATGACTCGTACTGATATCATTCCTGTGACCGATGATTTAACTCCGACACCGGTTCCACCGAATTTAGATTTAACTCCACCGCCTGTGCGCGAGACGGGATTTAAAGATGTGACTCCGGTTCGCGAGCAGCCCGTGTCGCGTTCGACGACGACTCCGGCGACCGCAAAAAGTTATGGCGCTTCCGGTGACACTCGTCTTCAAGGAAAAATTCGTCAGAAATCCAATGTTCTTCGTTGGAGTTTGATTGCAGCCTCCCTGGTCATCGCTGGCGTCGTCGTGCTTTCTTTGTCACAAAAAGGTAAGAAGAAAAGCTTGGGCTATGATGAGCTGATGTCTCAGGCCATTCGCTATAAGACGTTAGGACTTTACGAAAAGTCTTTACAGACCTATATGAAGGCCACGAAGCTGAAAGAGCCGGATGCGGAATCGCAAGTTCAGATGGCCTCGGTATTGATTTCAGAAGACCGTCAAAGTTTGATGGGGCGTCGTATTTTAGAAAGAGCCTTGGTTAAAGAGGGCAGAAGCCGTGCTGAAATCGTGGATGCCTATTTAGGTATCGCTGTTTCTTACATGATGGACGGTGATTTAAAACAGGCCGAGGACACTCTGCAAAAAGCCATTGGTCACGAGCCTTTCAATGTTTCTGCGTTGCTGAATTTAGCAATTATCCAGCAGAAAAAAGGCAATTATGGCGAAGCTATGCGCGACTTCGATGGTATCTATCGTAAAAATCCAAATTCAGTGTTAGCTCTTTTTGGCCGTGCGATGTCGACCGTAGAATATGCAAAAGCAAATTCGGATGCGGCCGCTTTGCAGAATCTGGTTCGCGATATCAAAGCCAACGTTCAAAAAACCGGCTATCTTCGTCAGGAACTTCTTCTTTTCAATGTCTATGCGCAGAACCTTTTGGGAGATGTTGATGGCTTGAATCAAGCCGTTGTGCAGTTCCTAAGTCAAATGCCTGGTCAAGCTCGCAACTACACACATCCTTTGCATGTCGAGTGGCGTTTCACGCAATGGGATTATTTAGAAAAATACTGTGACGAAATTTATCAAAAACAACCTCCAAATCCGGAGCTTAAAGCTTTGCGTGCGGTGTGTTTGATGGAAATCAATCGTGATAGTGACGCCGCAAAACTTTTGCAAGAAGCGATGGCTGAGGCTCCGAAAGATGCTTATGTGCTTTCGACTCAAGCTAGTTACTTAGCTAAAATCGGTCGTTTGCCAGAGTCCACAGCGATTCTTAAAATGCCAGAGCTTTCAACTTTGTCAGTGAAAGATCTTTTGATGGGCGATATCTGTATTAATACAGGTGATGTTGCTTGCGCACAAAAAGCTTACACGGATGCGTATAATAAAGATAAACAAAGTGCGTCTGCACTTTATGGTTTGGCTTGGGTTATGATGAGAAACAATGATCGCACGGCAGCTTATGATTACGTTCGTGCGGGACTTCAATCAGAACCTAACTTTCTTCCGTTGCTAGAGTTGAGGGATCAACTGGAGTACGAGTGATGATCAAGTTCGTCCAGGTTTCTATATTCTGGATGTCTCTAGTTCTTGCAGGCTGCACCTCAGATCCTGCGGGTTATCACGTTTCTGAATATCATGACGTTAAATTCGAAGACTTAGCCGAAGACTTAAAAGTTCCCTCAAAAGTGTGGGACATGCTGGAATTCAAAGCGGCTCCGGAGGGAGCGCACGCCGAAGGTGGCGGTGGCGAACATGGGGCGGCTCCAGTTCCGTCGGCTGTTGGTAAAAATCTGGTTTTTTCTGAAGTGAATGTTTTCTTAGTCGAAAAAAATGACGGCATTGTCGAAAACAAAGCTGTGAAGCTCTTATTACCTAAAGGTGGTGGCACGGTGGATTTATCCCGTTACATCACAAAAAAGCAGGGATCTTTCTTTGTAGGGTTTGAGTTCCCCCAGTTCGAAACGGCGACGGCAAAAAAAGTTATCTTTGTCAGCAAAGCTCGCAAGCGTCGCCTTGGTCAGCAAATTTTTGGCTCCGGCTGCAATCAGTTCTTCGATATCACTGATCGTTTCTTAAAAGAAATGGCAGGTGAAGGTATTAAGGTCAACACCACGCAAGAACGCTATGTCAGTGTTTTGGGCGGCACTTTCTTTTTCTCTGCCCAAAAAGACAATGATGTTTACTTAGCGCAAGTCACTTTCACGCACCCAGAATATTCACCACTTTTCTGTGAGGCCCCGTAATGGAAAGAAAATCGATCCAAAGTCTTCAGGATAAAGATGGCGTAGACATGACTTTCTTAGTGAAAGAAAAGCATGTCGGTATCGGAAAAAATGGACGTCCTTTTATGGGTCTTCAGTTGGGTGATGCCACCGGAAGCCTGGACGCACGTCTTTGGGATCGCGTGGATGAGCTGGCAAAAGAATTCGAAGTTGGTGACGTCGTTAAAATCAAAGGCCAGATTCAACTTTTTCAGAATCGCAAGCAGCTTGTCGTGCATCGTTTGGAGAGAGTGGATTCTTCAACGGTGAATTTTGAAGACTTTATCGCAAAATCTTCGCGTAATACCGAAGACATGTTGGTTGAGCTTTTGAACATGGTTCGCACCATGAAGAATGATCACCTTCGTCAGTTAATCTTAGATACTTTAGAAGATCCAGAGATTCGCCCGAAAGTTTTAAGAGCTCCGGCAGCGAAATCCATTCACCACGCGTGGACGGGGGGATTGCTTGAGCACATTCTTTCGATTTGTAAGATCATGGACTTCATGGGATCTCACTATCCCTTTTTAAACCGAGATCTTCTTTTATTCGGCGCTATTTTTCACGACATCGGAAAGTTGTGGGAACTTTCTTACGACAATGGTATCTCCTACACAGACCGCGGTCGTCTGATTGGTCATATGCAAATTGCCTGTGAGTTGATCGATAAAAAAGCCTCGCGCATCTTGGGATTCAACGAGGAACTGCGCGATATTTGTAAGCACATTATTTTAAGTCATCACGGCAAACTGGAATACGGTTCCCCGAAAAGACCTAAATTTTTAGAAGCGATGGTGATCGCCATGGTCGATGACTTTGACAGTAAAGTAGCGACGTTAAAGACGTTGATGGACGCGGAAAGAGGCTCGGGCGAAAAGTGGTCCCGATACAATGAACTCTTTGATCGCTATTTCCTGCTCGATGATATGAATGAGAAGTTAAATGGTTAATGGTATTCTAGAGTTCTTGCGCACGTATAAAAACTATGACCCTGCTGCCAAATCCCTCTGGGAAATTGGTCTTTTGTATCCAGGGCCGAAAGCATTGTTCTTTCATCGAATCGCGCATGCTTGTTACAAAGCCAAATTGTTTTTCATCGGCCGTTTGGTGGCCGAGATTTCAAGATTGCTGACAGGAATTGAAATTCATCCTGGCGCTACCATCGGTAAGCGTTTGGTGATTGATCACGGCATGGGCGTCGTGATCGGCGAAACTGCTGTTATCGGCGATGATTGCATTATCTTTCACGGAGTCACCTTGGGTGGCTTGAAGTTCGATCCGGTTAAACGCCATCCGACTGTAGGTAACAAAGTTCTTATTGGTACCGGTGCGAAAGTTTTGGGACCCATCACTGTGGGTGATGGCGCTTTGATCGGCGCAAATGCCGTTGTGACTAAAGATGTTCCACCAGGAGCCACGATGGTAGGCCCTCTTTCCACACAAAAATAGGAGAGCTATGAAATCACTGGAGCAATGGTTTTCTGAATACAGCGAAAGTCATCAGAATCCTAAGAACCAGTTGATTCATAAGATCTGCGTGCCCTTGATCTTCTTTTCTATCGTGGGTTTATTGATCCAAATTCCGCTTTCTATGGGACCAATTCGAGTGGGGGAGGTCCTTATTGCCATCGCCCTTGGATGGTATATGACCCTCGGAGCCCAGGCTTTCTTGGTAATGTTGGCGCAAGTGATCCTCAGTTACGTCCTAACTTATGCACTGAGTCAACTGGGGAACCCCGTTTATATCTTGTCGGTTATATTCGTTTTAGCTTGGATAGGCCAATTTAAGGGTCATCAAATCGAGGGTAAAAAGCCTTCATTTTTCAAAGACTTACAATTTTTGCTGATCGGTCCTTTGTGGGTCGTACAATCTCTGTTTCGGAAGAAATAGTTTTCTCAACCTGTTTTCATGACCCAAGACTAATATTAAAAGCGTCGATTGATGCTCTGCTTCTCTGCGACAATGGATGGAGTTCTTAATCTAGACGAAAGGAGTTCGGCTATGAAGCAGACAGAAACAATCCAGACGGTGCCAACTTCGACAACTCATCAAGAGAGCACAGGAACAAATGTTCCAGTTCGCAAAAGAAATCGCCGTCGTCGCCTAACTGGTTGGTAGTTTAGGCGAAGTGAGATGGGAAAAAGGTTTAATAAGAACGACCTTTTTCCCATCTTACTAAATTCGTGATGATGAAAAAGGCCCATCTGACTGTGTTGTCAGGCCTTTTCCTTCACTCCGACGTGCCTCCAGCACGCCTCCGTTTCGGAAAAAACCTTCCGCCTTGCATATGAGCCTTTTTGATCATCACTCGGTTCCCGGTATGGGGAGCGGTGAAGACTTTTTTTACTCAGCTTTTTCTTCGCATGTTGCTGTGGCGAAGTAAGTCGCTTGGCCGATAGTGCCGAAGATTTCCCAGCCGCCTTCTTGGCGAGTTAAATAGCGTTCTGCTGTGTCTTCAGCAGGAAGAGCGATCCAACCTTCAGTGTAGTCTTCAGAGTCGATTTCGATAGATTGAGTCTCGCCAGCAGGAGAAGTCAGGACAAGTTCCAAAGAGAATTTTTTCGCTGGGTCTGCGTAAGTTTGAACAACCGCAGTGCTGATGTCTGCTTGGTCGATGTGTTTGCAGTTCAAAAGAACTTCCGTAGAGGCCAAAGCATTGAATCCAACTAATACCGTCGCAATTGCTACAACAAATTTCATAGTGCCACCTTTTTGTGGCCCGGGTTCTAGCATAGGGAAGAAGCTGGTTTCAACTTGTTTTCAATCTCAACACGCTTTCATTCCGTTTTCTTCATACTTTCATTGATCCAGAAATTTTAGGAAATTCTGTTCTTTCACCTCAGAGGCTTTTAAATCATCTGACGATATTGTGAAGGACGAATAAATGAAAAGAACAGGTAAAACTCCACGCTTTAAAAGACAAAGACGTTTACTCACGGAACTTCCTGGTATGGGGAAGTCTGGCGCTTTAGAAAGACGCCCTTATCCTCCGGGCCAACACGGCTTGCAACGTCGTAAGTATTCTGAGTTTGCTTTGCAATTGGAAGAAAAACAAAAAATCCGTTTCCACTACGGTCTGCGTGAAGAGCAATTCCGTCGTATCATCGCGAAAGCGCAAAAATCAGCTTCTACAAACTGGGTTGAGGCATTGGTCAACCTTTTGGAAAAACGTTTGGACAACGTGGTTTTCCGTCTGGGCTTTGCTTCTAGCATTCCAGCGGCGAAACAATTGATCTCTCACGGTAAAGTTTTGGTGAATGGTAAGAAAGTGAACATCGCTTCCGCTATTATTAAGGTCGGCGACAAGATTCGTTTGAAAGACGAAGCTTACGACAACCAAGTCTACTTGCAGGCGAAACAAGCTCCGCGCCTTCCGCTTCCGACATTCATGGTGAAAGAAGAAGTTGCGGGTAAAGAAGAAGGCCGCCTGACTGATGAACCGAATTTGGAAGCAGTTCCTTTTGCTTTCGAACCAGGTCTTGTCATCGGTTACTACTCAATGAGGGGCTAATGAAAAATTCTAAATTCATCGAGGCAGAACAAATTGCCTTCGAAGAAATTTCCGATTCTTATGCTGCGCTAAAACTCGGCGAGGAAAAGTTCGTGATCGATATGGACACTTTATACGATCTGGCTTTTCGCTCTGCCGCGTTTCTAGCGTATCTTGAAAACCGTGAAGAAGAGCTTGCGGAGGCGGACGGCGACGAGGCCGTTTGTGCTTGTAAGCGGGTTCACTAGTTTTGCTTCGAGCGACGGATTTGGGAGTGGGGGAAGGCCCCTCTTGAAGCCCGTCGCTTCGGTCGGCACGCCATCCTGGCTCAATCGCCGCCGCACTTCGTGCGGTTCGCGCCATCGTGGCGCCGGCTAAGGCCGAGCCTTCGGACGGGCTTCAAGAGGGGCCTTCCCCCACTCCCAAATCTGTGCTGGATTCAAAATCATTTCGCTGTTACGGCTTGAATGGTTCCTTGGTTCTTTTTGCATTCACTTTTTTATTTTTAAATCGCTAGAAATTTTTGTGGGCTGTGCTTAATGCAGATGTGGTTTCTGTCGGGTTTTGGGTTAGAAGAACTTTTGATATTTGAAAGGCAGTGAACAGAACAGGACGAAAGTTACCGCCACGGTGGCGGTGGATTTGGACTGATTGGCCTCACTTTTTACTTTCACTTTGGAAGTGACCTTCGCGGATTTTCTTCTGTGGTTTTGAAGCCAATTCAATATTCAAATTTCACTGCCACGATGGCAGTAGATTTGTACCTTTTGTCTGCATTAGTTTGCTTCACGCAAATTGAAACTTGCAATCGCTGATCACAAATTTGGTTTTCTCCGAGATTACTTCGAGCGAAAGGTAAAACTAAAATTCCAAAAGATTTCGTTGAATCTATCCGTTGAAAATCGGAAGTCGATATTGATACAATCCCAACGTCGGCGGAAGCCGACCCAAACCCAACAGCGAAGCTGAATAGCCTTTCTTCTATCTAGCAAAATTTGCCTTAGAAAGCTTTAAAGTAGAGTGTCCGTAGTGAGGGCCTTTGCCGGCGCCACGATGGCGCGAACCGCACGAAGTGCGGCGGCGACTGAGCCCGGACGGCGTGCCCGAACGAAGCGACAATCTACTTTAAAGCTTTCTAAGGCAAATCCCCGCCAGAAGGAAGAAAGACTAAAAGCGACGGCGGCCTTTGGCTTCCGGCGTTCCATCGGCAGGATCTTCCGGCCATTGGTGTTTGGGATATTTGATTCGCAATTCTTTGCGCACTTCGGGATAACCGTTTTTCCAGAAACTCTCTAAGTTCGATGTCACTTGGACGGGGCGGAAGTTCGGTCCCAATAAATGAAATGTTAACGGAATTTTTCCGAAATACACTTTGGGTGTCTCCATCATGCCGAAGACTTCTTGAATTCTTACTTCTAAGTACGGCGCTTTATCTAAAGGGTAGTGGACTTTGATATGACTGCCGCTAGGAACCTGAATTTTATCGGGCAGTTCTTTTCTTAAAGTCTGAACGACTTCTTCGGGGAAGACGTTTTCAAAGAAAAAGACCAGGTCTTTTTCCATCACAACCTGCATTTTAGTTTCACCCATGCATGCTTGCGTGAACGCTTCTAATTTCAAACTTTCTAAATCCAAATTCTGCGGTTCTTGTTTCTCCAAGAACTCCAGGCGTTGCCACCAGTCAGCAAGTTTTTCATTGGATTTAAAAACGAGTTCTAATTTTTCGCTCAAGATTTGAGGCAATTTGTTTGCGATGTCTTCACTGGAAGCAGGTGATAAAGTCGGTTCATCTAGGGCCAAGCCATGCAATGATCGATATTCGCGCGAGAAGAACTGGCCTTTTTCCTCAATGAAGGTGACATCTTTCACCTTCGTGATGCTGTCTTTGAAATTCTGAAGAATAAAATCTTTCTCAAATCCGCAAGCCAGGCTGACGACAGTTTCTGCGTCAGAGCTTCCTTCGACGCCGTTCAGCGCCACAAAGAATTCTGAATTCTTAACCAAGCTTTCCGGTTGAAGTTTGACTCCACGACCGCCGACCATAAGGGCTCTTTCAGACTTTCCTCGGCGACGGCACAAACGATCGGCATAGGCTGACAACAAAATCTTTTTCGTTAAAACCTTTTGTTCTTCCTTCGACAAGGACTTTTCTTCCTTATTCAGAAGGCGTTTCGCCAATTCTTCGGTTTGGCGAGCGGCTTGGTCGACGGTCTGTAATGCGAAAAAAGCGGCTTCCTTTGGCGCGCGTTTGTCTTTACGGAATTGGTGCAGAACTTCCAGTCTCGCAGAAAGGTCACATTCTAAATTATCACCGATAAAAGAATTCACGCCTTCTTTTCGCAGTATGTCTCTCTCTTGAAGCAAAGCCGCCATTTCAGACGCAAGTTCCGTCGCTTTCAGTTCCATTCCAACAAGCATGAGCTTTGCTAAGCGCACCGGCAGAGGGAAGTGGAGCATGCGCTTTCCAAGTTCGGTGATCTTATTAGCGCTATCAATGGCATCCGCAATTTTTAAAAACCTCGATGCATTCTGAATCGCCACGGCGGCAGGCTTTTCAAACCAACTAAAGGCTTCAAAGTCCGTCACTCCTTGAGCACTCAGAAAAAGCAGGCTTTCGGTCAAATCCACTCGCTGAATTTCAGCGATTTCGCTTTTACTAAAGGAAAGTTCATCGTGCTTATTCCAAAGACGATAGCAAACGCCGGGAAACTGACGAGCGGCGCGGCCGGCTCTTTGAATGGCGCTTGATAAACTGATTCGGCCAAGCTCAAGGCGTGAAAATCCGGTGCGATGATCTTGCTTCATATTCTTCGCAAGACCCGAATCAATCACGGTATTCACGCCATCAATGGTCACCGAAGACTCCGCGATATTCGTAGAAAGAATCACTCGCTGACGCGAAGACTTTTGCAAAGCTCGGCGTTGATCTTCGATATTTAAGGATCCATGCAAAGGCACAAGCTCAATGTTTTTTCCGTCCGCCCAGGCTTGCAAAGCATTCAGGGCTCGATCAATCTCTCCCACGCCGGGCAGGAACACCAAAATATCCTTATCAGTCTGAGCTTGAGCTTCTTTCACCGTTTGCAAAACAGTGTCGTAAAACCCAGGAAAGGTTTGCAGGTGCTGAGAAGACTTTTGATAGCGAACATCCAGCTCAAAAAGTTTTCCGGGTACGCTGATAATTCCAGAACCCCCAAGATAAGCAGAAATTTTGTCTGCCTCCAATGTGGCAGACATGACAAGAATCTTAATATCACGGCCCAGCTCTTGAAGTTCACGCAATAGACCCAACGCCAAGTCCACATGCATGGAGCGTTCATGAAACTCATCCAGAATTACCAGATCCACGTCTTGCAATTCAGGATCTTGAATCATCTGTCTTGCAAGCAAGGCCTCAGTCATAAAAATAAGACGAGTCTCTTTTGAAGTCTTATTGGCAAATCGAACTTGATATCCAACTTCGCGGCCCACTTGCCAGCCTTGTTCTTCAGCGATGCGATGAGCAGCGGCAATCGCGGCCATTCTTCTTGGCTCAAGAACAACCACCTTTTTTGCAACGACACTTAAAAGAGCTGGAGGTAGGCGTGTGGTTTTACCGGCACCGGGCGCAGCGGTGATCACAAGGTTGTTTTCACTTCTCAGTTTGTCCTGAATAGCGGGAATAAAGCTATCAATGGGAAGTGAAGTCAAATTCGTCATTAAGGATAGATCAGAAGCATGAATTCTGCTTTTTCAAAAGGCACCGACGACATCACTTTATCAATCGGTCCTTCCAAAACTGTTTCATCTTCTTGAGAAAGATTGAGCGTTAAAAGTACTTTACGATTTGAAAAATGCTCTTTCATATCATTCAAAGTTTTTTTCAAACGATAAGGAGTGTCCATCACGATGATGGCGCGCTTTTCTTTAGTCAGTTCTTTAAGCGCCCGTTGGCGGCTTTCAGTTTCTGCAGGCAAGAATCCACGAAAGACAAATTCATCCAGTCGTTGGCCACTCAATGAAAGAAGGCCCATCAGTGCCGAGGCGCCTAAAGCCGACTTTACCGGAATATTTTTTTGACGACAAAGGCGAACTAAATCCGCCCCCGGGTCGCAGAATCCAGGAGTGCCACAGTCCGTGACCAAGGCCACATTCTTTTCCGCACAAAGAGGAACTAAGGCCGCCTTGTCTTCCGCAGTGGAGTGTTCATCGAGCACTTCATAATTTTTGCCAGTGATGCCGTGGGCCCGCAACAACTTGGAAGCTTCTTTCGTGCTTTCACAGATGACGATGTCGCAGGACTTTAGAATTTCTAAAGCGCGTAGGGTGATCTCGCTCGTTTCTCCGATAGGTGTAGCAACAAGATATAACACGCTAGTTGGCCTTTTGGTTTAGCAGATAATTAATAATGCGAGGAAGTTTCGCCGGAGCCAGTGCCTTACCTGAATGAGTGCTCTCAAAGAAAATCATTTCCACATGCGGGCAGAATTGTTCCAGATGCACTAAATTCACGGGTTCATTTTCAAAGAAGTAGATCTTTTTAAAATTCTTCTTATCGTTTTCGATAAACCAATCGGTTTTGAATTGAGCATCATCCATGCTGCGATGAGGTTTTAAAACGAGCTTCGCACGATCATTCATCGGGAAACCCCATTGATGAAGAATTTCTGCAGAGCCAATACCCATGCGTTCCACATCTCGTCCTGTAAGGTAGGCGATGTCTGCTCCGGCTTTTTCAACTTCAAGAACAAACTCCAAAGCGCCATCATACAAAGAGTCGAATTGAAGATAGTGATTTGAAAAGAAATGTTTCTGCCAATAAGCGCGAATGGCCTCTTGAAATTCGGGATGAGCACCATCAAGACCTGCGCGTTCCAAAGCGGCGGTGATACCCCAATCTGAGCGCATGGTTTTAATGTTCTTAAGCAAAGTCGTTTGCTCAGGAAATTTCTTTTGATTGATGGGGGAGGCTGCGAAGTCGAGAAGAATTCTTTCCACCCGCGGACTGACATCAAAAAGGGTGGAATCTAAATCAAATACAACCAGGCTTTTTTCGCCTTGTTGAGTGATCGCTCGAATATTATCAAGAACCTGCTCTAACATAAGGGCCATCTAGCCATACAAGTCCAGTGAAATCAAAGACTTTTCTTGCCCTGTCAGAGTGATTTTCTATAATAGCTTTGGAGGCTTACAGCATGACAAGACTTCTTACAATGGTCCTGATCAGTTCGTTTTTGGTATCGGGATGTAACTTAAAAAAAGATGCCTTGGGCACTGAAAAAAATCCTATCAAGTTTCATCTTGTGCCTGCTGTCGATGCTAAGGTGCTTGCTGATAATGCCAAAGTGCTTGAAGAGTATTTAGAGAAAAACACTCCCTACAAGTACGAAATCACCATCCCTCAATCTTTCGTCGCCGTCGTTGAAGCTTTTGGCACAAAAAGGGCCGACGTGGCCGCCATCAACACTTATGGCTATTACCTTGCCCATAAGCAGTACGGTGTTGAAGCCCGACTGACGGTGATTCGTTACGGAATTGCGACGTATCAATCTCAGTTTCTCGCTCGTGCGGACAGCAAAATCAAAACACTGAAAGACTTGGCCGGAAAGAAAGTGGCGTTTGTCGATCCCGCCTCCACCTCCGGATATCTTTTGCCGCTGAAGACTTTGAAGGATCTGAAGATCGAACCTAAAGACACTGTGTTTGCGATGAAACATGACTCGGTGGTGACGATGATTTATCAAGGCCAAGTGGATGCCGGAGCCACCTACTATAGCCCGGCACAGAATGGCCAGATTGAAGATGCTCGTCGTTTGGTGAAAACTCAATATCCTGATGTCGAACAGAAAGTAAAAATTATTGAGCTTTCTGAACCCATCCCCAATGATCCGATCGTTTTCAGAAAAGACATGCCAGAAGAGATGAAAGAAAAAATCGTGGACACACTTCTGCAATTTGCGGCAACTCCCGAAGGACTTAAAGCTATTGATCTGATGTTGGGAGCGACGAATTTTAAAAAAGCCACCGACAGCGATTACGACAGCGTTCGTGAAATGCTAAAAACCTTGGCGCCGCCCGAAGGAAAATAAAATGACCACTCCTTTACTGAGTGTGCGAAATCTTTCAAAGACTTATCCCAATGGGGTGCGCGCTTTAAAAGAGGTGAATTTAGAAGTTCAACCTGGGGAGTTCTTAGTCATCATCGGCTTAAGTGGTTCAGGAAAGTCGACCTTGCTTCGCTGTCTGAATCGTCTGCATGAACCAACGTCAGGACACATCTTTTTCGAAGGTGAAGATGTCGGCCAATTAAAAAAGGGTGAAAACGTACGTCGGCTGCGTAAGAACATCGGCATGATTTTTCAGCACTTCAACTTGATTCCTAGGCAAAGTGTTCTGAAGAACGTGTTGATGGGACGACTGGCAGAAAAATCGACGTGGCAAAGTTTCTTCGGTTTATTTTCTGACGAAGATAAGAAAGAGGCCCTGCAAAATCTAAAACTTGTCGGGATTGCCGACAAAGCGTTGCTAAGAGCGGATCATCTTTCAGGAGGACAAAAACAGCGTGTGGCCATTGCGCGAGCGCTGACTCAAAAGCCGAAGTTGATTTTGGCGGATGAGCCCGTGTCGTCTTTAGATCCCGCAACCTCGCATGCGGTGATGGATTATCTTAAAAAGATTAATCAAGAGCTTGGTATTACGGTGATCGCGAATCTGCATTTTCTTTCTTTAGTGCGTAAATACGCCACACGGGTGGTGGCGCTCAAAGAAGGAGAAATTGTTTTCACCGGAAAGCCAGAAGAGATCACCGAAGAGTGGTTCCATCGTATTTACGGAGAAGACGCCCATGACATTTCGTAAAATTATATTTGATGGAATTATTTTTGGGTTCTTTCTTTCCGTCTTAACTGTCGCTTTTTTTGTTTCTTCAGAGGACGCGATGTTGAACCTTCCGGTGGTGGCGGGCAGTGCGCTTGCATTTTTTGCCGTCGGATGCGGCTTCAGTATTTTATTAAAAAAAATGAAGGTCGTTACTCTGGGTGACATCTTATTTAAGACCTCGCCACCCACTTTAGAAGACAAAGCTTGGTTTCGCCGCTTCTGGGGGTGGCAGCTCATCATTTCGTTACTGACGGCTTTGATCGTCTCTATTTATAAAACGGAATTTTCGCTAATAGAAATTCTAGATGAAAACGGCTTTGCTGGCGCCGTTCGACTTTTTAAGGGGCTGTTGGACCCAAATTGGGAAGTTCTTCCAAGGGCTGTTTTAAATATTATCGAAACGATCTTTATGGCGTTCTTAGCGACAACATTGGCGATACCTGCGGCATTTGTCCTGAGCTTTCTCTGCGCTAAAAATATCATGCGCGGACCGTTTGCAAAAACGGTGTATTTAGTTTTACGCACGTTTTTAAATATCACTCGCTCTATCGAAGCGCTGATTTGGGCCATCATTTTTTCTGTGTGGGTTGGCATCGGGCCGTTCGCGGGCATGCTCGCTTTAATGATTCACTCGATTGCTTCGCTCGCCAAACAATATTCTGAAATGATAGAGGCGGTCGAAGAAGGTCCCATCGAAGCCATTGAATCGACCGGCGCCAATAAACTGCAAACAATTTGGTATGCGATTGTTCCTCAAGTGCTTCTGCCGTATATTTCATTTACGGTCTATCGCTGGGACATCAATGTGCGCATGGCCACCATCATCGGTTTGGTTGGTGGGGGAGGCATTGGAACAATGTTGGTTCAGTATCAGGGCCAAGCGATGTGGCGCGAAGTCGGTTGCATTATCGCCGTGATCGCCGTGGTAGTGTGGGCGCTGGATTTAGCCTCCGCACATATTCGTGAAGCTCTTAAATAGAGGTGGTTATGTCAGAATTAAGTCCTTTTAAAATCACAATCAAAGAACATCATGTGGACTCATACGGGCACATCAACAACGCCACGTATTTGCAAATTTACGAAGAGGCTCGTTGGGAAATCATCACGCCGCGTGGGTTTGGTTTTAAAGAAATTCATCAAAAGAAGATGGGTCCGGTCATCCTTGAAGTGAATATCAAATTTTTAAAAGAAATTCGACTGCGCGAAAGCATCACGATCGTGTCTAAAGTGACAAGCTATAAAGGCAAGATTGCGACCATGCTTCAGCAAATGGTCAAAGAGGATGGATCGGTCGCAAATGAAGCGACATTCGTTTTCGGGTTGTTTGATATGAAAGAGCGTCGCTTGATTGAGCCTACGCCAGAGTGGAAGGCCGCTTTGGGAATGGAATAAGCTTTTCAAGAGCAGAAAATAAAAAAGGCATCCTGGAGGATGCCTTTTTTCATTTAAGACCTTCAGATCTTAGAAGTTTTGAATGTAATCAACCAACTCTGGGAAATCGATGAACGGGTTGCGATTGCCTTGAGCTTTTTGGATCTCATTATTTCTGTGCATTTCTTCTTCATCAACTGGATCTTCAAGATGCCATTTGCGAAGAACTTTTTCTTGGTTAGAGCTGATTTGAATGCTGTAACGAACTGAGAAATAGAAAAGAGCGCGAGCGACATTTCCTTTGTGCGCCGTTGGTGGTTCAAAGATTTCTGCACTTCCACCAGTGCCTTTGCCGGTGCGTGATTCTTTACATTTAAGAATTTTTGAATCTCTGGAAACTTCACCGAATTCATTGTTGCCGCGAACAGAGTTCATTTCAGAGTCGGCGGGATACAAATGGTGAAGATCTGATTTTTGCATGCCTTTGTTGAATTTGCCGGTGAAGCGGCTTTGAGGCCATGTGTGCTCTGTGTTCAGAGTCGTGCTGTCGGGGATGACGCGAGGACCAGGAGGTGTTCCACGGAATTCGTGGCTGTGTCTGATATTACCGCAGTAAACATCAGGAAGACCGTAGTTGCCGTTTCCTTCATCGACTAGGTAATAAACGCCTAGAAGGAAGATGCGGGCACGGTCATAACCCAGTGAGATGTGTTGGTAACAACCGTTAGAGCCGTTGCAGTTATCCGTGATTTCATCCAGGTGACCTGGGATCGCACGGTGTTGGCTGCTAAGCACGGTGTGCAAACGCTCAACCAATTCTTCGTCTCGAGCACCCGATGAAAGATCGTTATAAAAATCTTCACCGTAGTATGGAATTTGTTGAGAAATGGTGGCTGCATTAACAGAGCCAGAAAGAAGAACAAATAGAACCGACAGTAAACTTGCTGTCATATAAACCCCTCCATAGACAGACATTTTAGGTGTCTTGTAGAAACGCTGCGCCCTATTCACAGCATATACGGAACGTATGAAGTTTAAATATGAAATTAGGCAGCGAAGCAAGTACATAATCCAATGCGTACTGCGCCAAAACAAAATACTGACATTTAAAATATGAGGGATTAAGCGACTTTAGCTATCGGTGACGCGACAACGGTCAGATAAAAGTGCCCTTTACCCGTTGAAAACGGAATCATCATGCCCGCAGCTCCCGGAGCACTGTGCACAGTTTGCCCCGCGCCTAAAATCACGCGTGGAACCGTCATCTGCACACCGTAGTTGGTGATTTCAGCCTTGGCATTACCGAAGATGATATTATTGATCTCACCCACGGCATCTTGATTGTCTTGCGTAAGCTCTGTTTGCTCTTCCATCAACATGGTCGAAACAACTTCAAGGTAACTTCCTTTGTCAAAAGAGATCGTCAAGTAACCTTGGAACGACTGGCTTTTGATATCAATCACAGAAGAGACTTCGCCCATCAAAGGTTCATGCGGGGATTTTGGTCCTGCCTTACCCATGTTGACTGACGTCACGCCAAACTGCCCAAGAACACTGGTCGTGGCTTTGATGACAGCATTGATCACGCGCACATCCACGGCATACTTTGAAGCCGCGACAACCGGAGGTGTTTCTTTCGAGGCCCCATGATGCTGAATATTTAAAATTGAAATCATCGCATCAATCAACTCGCCAGGAGAAACAGGTTTTTTAAAGAATTTCGAATTTTGCAAAGACTCGGGAAGATCCGTTTCTTCACGTTGTGAAATCACGATCACGTCAGCATCTTGCGTATTTTTATAAGTATGAATGCCATAAACGAAGCCGCCGTCCATCAGACGGGGAACTTCCGTATCGATGATCACCATGTCGAATTTCTGATTTTCAGATTTGATAGCCGCTTCCGCTCCGTCTTTGGCTCGTACAAGGATGGGCGCAACAGCTGAATTTTCTAGCTGTTTAAATAGTGGTTCGCGGAGCTGGTGCTCCAAATCACACTTGTTGTCCACTATGAGGATATTCTTTCTAGTCTTCATTTCTTTCTTCTGTACAAAAACCATAAGCTTCAATCAGTTTGGGCATTACTAACCTTAACCACCAGTAATCTGATCGGGCTTTCATGAGGAAGGCTTTAACCTTATTTTCGTCAAAAAGTTCGACGAAACATAACGAATTTTCTTTGAGAAACTGTCTAATTTCCTACAGTTAAGTCAGGTCTTGTTTGTGCCGATAGACTTTCTAAGGAGTATTCTGAGATGGCAAAACAGTACTATTTATCTAACAATGGGACCCATATTGGACCGTATACGCATGAGACGGTTCTTAAAAAGATCGAGGCCCAGGAACATCAATGGACAGATTACGTTTACGACGACAACGTCGGCGAATGGATGATGTTGTTAGAGCACCCCGAGTTTGCAACCAAGCTAGCCCAAAAGCCTGCGGTTCGTCCTGGCGCTTCTCCGGCTCCGGCACCTAAGAACCTCAAAGACAAAGAGTGGTTCATTCTGAAGGAAGGCAATAACTACGGCCCTTTCTGCAGACTGGAGCTTGTGCAAATGCTGCAAGAAAAAACTCTTTTTGAATACGACTACATTTGGCACGCAAAACTTCCGGCATGGAAACGTGTCGCTGAAGTGGAAGAGTTTTCGTCACAAAGTATCCGCGGAATGAAAGAATCCAAAGATGCCGATGTGGCAGAGATCTTTTTCCGTCGCCGTCATGCGCGAGCTTCTTACGGCGCTTCTTTGATCGTTCATAATAACAAAACCGTTTTCCGTGGTCAGGCGCTTGAAATCAGCGCAGGCGGAGCTGGTGTTCTTATCGACACTCCGAATTTGCAACCGGGTCAGTCTCTCTTCTTGCATTTCCAACCGGGTGATGGGGTTCCTCCTTTCAATGCTGTCTGCCAGATCGTCAGCAAGCAGTTTGTGAAAGATGCGGCTCCGGATTCTGAATCTGTGAAGTACGGTGTGAAGTTCACGACCCTCAGTCAGTCGGTCCGTGAAAGCATTAAGAACTTTACTACAAAAGCAGCTTAATTTTTTCGGGGGAGGTTCCCAGGCCTCTTCCGCAACTTTTAGAGGAACTATGAAAAAAGGATTTTCAGCATTGTTAGTGGGCGTCAGTGCGATGATGCTAATGGCGTGTGCACAGGATGTGAAGTTCGATCTACCCGCGGATTCCGACAACTTCGATCAAAATGTCACCTACAATAATAAGGTGGATATTCTTTGGATCGTCGACAACTCGTCTTCGATGTTAAAACATCAGCAAAGTTTGTCGAGCCAACTGCCTGATCTTGTGACGAAATTAAATTCCTTAAAAATGGATTATCACATGGCGGTCGTCACGACCAGCGTGGGCGGTACAAATCCCGACGGCGGCAAATTCATCGGTTCGCCAAAGTTTGTGACGAAGTCGACGCCTGATTTAGTGAACAGTTTAAAAAGTCGGATGATCGTGGGTGAGGCGGGGAGCTCCAATGAACGCGGTCTTCAATCCATGGAAATCGCCCTATCGCCCTCCTATCTTGCGGGGGAAGGCCGTGGTTTCTTTAGGGAAGACGCTTTGCTTGTCGTCATTGCTTTATCTAACGAAAACGACAAGAGCCCGGTATCAAATCCAGTAGCGTATTACACGAATGTTTTAGATTCCTTGAAAAGACCTTGGGTGGACGGCAGTCGTTCTTGGGTTTTCAATTTCATCGGCGTATTGCCTACTAGTATTAATTGCTCCACATTCAATGATTACTCTGAGTCTGGTTTGACTTTTATTGATATTGCGAAAGCGTCCGGTGGCGTGACAGAGTCCATTTGCAGTTCGAGTCTGACTACAGCGGTCACGAATATTAGATCTCGCATCTATCAGATTTTGACGGACTTTAAACTTTCAAAAAAACCTCTGGTGGAAACTATCACGGTTAAAATCAATGGTGTTTCGATTCCTCGTAGCAACGTGAATGGTTGGGACTATATTGAGTCTATCAATGCCGTTCGTTTCTATGGTTCCGCCGTGCCAGCAGCGGATGCATCCATCAAAGTGGATTTCAAACCTAAAGAAGCAAACTGATAATACAGTCCTTGGGCTTTCATCAATTCTGCGTGAGAGCCCACCTCGGCCACTTCACCCTGATTTAAAACAACAATGCGATCGCACTGCTCAATCGTTGAAAGACGGTGAGCTATGATAATGCTAGTACGGCCTTTGGTGATTTCTTTTGTCGCCTCCTGAATGATGTGCTCACTTTCAGAATCAATATTTGCTGTCGCTTCATCCAAGATAAGAATATCGGGGTTGAATGCCAGAATCCTAGCGAAGGCAATAAGCTGTCTTTCGCCGACAGAAAGATTGGCGCCGCGTTCATCGACGGTACTTGAAAGATCGCGTCCTGTGCGCAGAAGCAACGACATATATCCCGTTTTTTCACAGGCTCTTTGAATCTGTTCGTCCGTGACCTTTGGGTCGCCGAGTCCGATATTGTCGCGAATCGTGCCACGGAAAATAAAGTTATCCTGTTGCACGACGCCCACGTGATGACGGATTTCATGACGGGCAATACGTTCTAAAGCGACGCCATCGACATAAATCGACTTTTCCGGAGCATCGTAAAAGCGCTGAAGTAAAGAGATGAAAGTGGACTTTCCGCTTCCAGTTCTTCCCACGAGAGCTATCGATTCACCGGCTTTGATATGTAAAGAGATGTTCTTTAATACCGCAGGAAGCTCGGGCTCGTATTGAAATGTCAGATCGCGAATTTCAATATCGCCTTGAACGACTTGGGGACTGTGAAGGTTCTCTAGTTCAAACTCTTTCTTTTCGTCCATGAGCGTGAATATACGCTCAGCACTGGTTAAAGAGTTTTGAAACTGTTGATACTTTTCTAAGATTTCGCGCAGAGGTGGGATGAAGTCCTGAATGTTCATCAAGAAAGCCACCAAAGAGCCAATCGCGATTGAATTTTGCGCACTTAATAAACCACCGAAGTACAATGCTGAAGTGATTGTCGTGGCATTAAACAGGTTCATAATCGGCTGCATCAGCGCATACGCACGGATCGAACGCATGTTTGTATCACGATAATCGGTGGAGAGTGCTCCGAACAGCTCCCGATTGCGGGTGACACGATTGTACAACTGAACGACTTTAATGCCGTTCAGATTTTCCGCTAAGAAAGCATTGATCAAAGAAAGTTTCTTCTTTTGTTCGCGTAAGATCTCGCGAATGCGATTGCTCAAGTAGATCGAAGCGCCAATAAAAAACGGAGCTAAGATCAAAGAAACCAAAGTGAGTTTCCAAGAAATCAAAGACAGGGCCACCACGACAGAAACGATAACCACGCTTTGAGTAAAGACCGCAATAACGCCTTCAGAAAAAAGTTCCCCTAAAGACATCACATCATTTGTCAGGCGAGTCACTATTCGTCCTGTCGGGGTTTTATTAAAGAACTGCAGAGGCAGGCGCTGGACGTGCGACATCAGATCTTCACGCAAGTGAAAAAGCATGCGGTTTCCGAATCGCTGAAACAGGTACACGTTTCCGAAAGAAAAGATCGAACGGCAGATTTCTAAAGCCAAATACGCATAAGCGACATTAATAAAAACGCTATAGTCTTTTTCTTTCACACCGTGATCGATCGCATATCCCACTAGGAATGGGATCATACGAGCGACGGCCGCGCCACCGGCGACAGCGGCGATGGCTGAAAATAGCAAAAGCTTTTCCTTGCGTGCGTAAGGCCACAGGCGACGGAATAATTCGGGGTAGGTGATCTTAGTTTTGACTAGATCTTCATGCATGAAATTTTCACTCATGATGATCCCCCTTTCCTTGAATCTGCACAATTTTTTGAAATGTCGGACTTTTTTCTAAAACCTCATTATAAGGACCCAAAGCTTCGACTTGTCCGTCTTTTAAGATCAAAAGTTTATTCACGGCTTTTAAAGATGAAAGACGGTGAGCCACAATAATACGACTCATCGTTGAGTGACTTTTGCTTAATTCCGCCTCGATGGCTTTTTCTGTCTGCGTATCAACCGCGCTTAATGAATCGTCGAGCACAAGAACTGGCGTTTTCATGATCAATCCACGCGCGATAGTCAGACGCTGCTTTTGTCCGCCTGAAAGATTCACGCCGCGTTCGCCCAGTTGGGATTCAAATTTATGCGGAAGTGATTCAATTTCAGTCGTTAAATCGACAACTTCAGTCATACGAACGATGTCTTCGTCGGCGGCCCGAGCTTTGAGGCCGAAGCTGACATTGTCAGAAATGCTTTCGCTAAATAAGAAAGCCTCTTGCGGGACCAGGAGGAAAGTTCTTCTTAACGATTCCTGGGTGATGTTCTCGATAGGGTGCCCGTTGATCAATATCTGACCTTCTTCCAGCGGATACATGCGCGAAAGCAGATTCAGTATTGTAGTTTTACCGGCACCAACAGGCCCCATGATGCCCAAGGATTCACCGGCGTTCAAAGTGAAAGACACATTTTTAAGAACGTAGACCGAGCTGCCTTTATGCTTATAAGACACGTTTTTGAATTCTAAGGTTTGGAACGAAGTCAGCTCGTGCTTTCCCAGATCGGGAATATCAGTCTCTGTTTGCAGAACCTCTTTAATACGATCAAAAGAGGCATAACCTTTTTGGAAGTAAGAAAAGCCCATGCCCAATGCTGTCATAGGCCAAACCATCTTTTGGATGTAACGATGAAAAGCGACGAAGGTGCCAATAGTAACGGCGCCAGAATAAATATCATCGCGAGCGACAAAAAGCAGAATCACGCTGCCCGAGGTGACACCGAACTCCATCACAGGAATAAAGAACGCATCAATGCGTGCGACTTTGTTACAGGCTTTTTCAAAAGCGGAGCTGACGCTATTGAAAAGCGTTGTACGATTGTCTTCCTGAGCAAAACTTTTGATAACGCGGATGCCGCCCACGGTTTCTTGCGCAACACCAGTCAGCTCAGAGAAACGGTCTTGTTGAGTTTTGTAGTTTGAATGAATTAGGCGCATCACTCGCCAAATTAAAAAGGGAACGATCGGCAAGAACACCAGGGTTTTCCAAGTCCATTCCCAGTTCAAAGAAATCATGATCGGCAGCACCACGCCGATAATGATAATGCCGTCTGCGAGAATTAAAAGTCCCGGGCCGATGGCTTGGCGGAAAGATTGAACGTCATTTGTAAGAAGACTCATCAATTCGCCCACTTGGTTTTTGTGGAAGAAGTTAGGTCCTAACGAGGTGACGTGGCGGAAAAGTTTTTGACGAATATGTTCGGCTGCGAAAGTGTGAAACTTTCCGAAGTACGCGCGCCAGCCATAACGACTGACAGCTAAACCTGCCATGATCGCGAAAAACATCGCGCATGTTTTACCGATGTCATCGAGCGGAACTTTTGTTTCGATCTGATCAATTGCCGTTTTCATAATCAACGGATAAATTCCGTCCAGGGCATTGGTGATCAACAAAAAAAGCATCCCCAAGCTGAAGGCTCGGGGATTGTTTTTAATGTAGAACCAAAGAGGACGATTAAATAAAGAGGAGTTCTCTGTCGCAGATTGCATCGTCGGAACTTTAGTTAATCCCAGCGGACTCTGCAAGAGTTTTGGGTTTCCCCTCGATATTGCTCTTGGCGTCGTTCGTATGCTCTTTGTTCCCAGCCATAAAAGAAAGGGCGAGACTGGAATAAACGGTCTACTAGAAACTTCAAGATGGCCATAAAACCTCCTACAGTGCCTTGTCTCTAGGATCGGCAGGTTGGTCCTATTATTCAATACCCTTGCTTAGAGTATTAAAATACGCTACCCTCAGTTTTGGGGGTTGAGATGTCGCAAATTGACCAGTTTTTAAACTCACTCAAACGCGCTTTAAAAGCGAAGAATGTTCTATATCGTGACTTGGCGAAACCCTTGGGTTTAAGCGAATCCAGCGTAAAGCGCATTCTTTCCAACAAGAGTTTAAGTCTTGAACGCCTGGAAGAAATCTGTCGCGTGGCCGATATCAGTTTTTCTGAAGTCGTGAAATCCGCAAATCTGGAAGAGGCCAATCAAGCGGTCACGCTTTCCGACGAACAAGAAAAGGCCCTCGCGGAAAATGCGCGCCTTCTGCATTACTTCATGATGTTACAAGAGGGAAAGACTCCACAGAAGATTGAGCGCGACTATCAGATCGCCAGTTCTGAATCGAAAAAATATCTTTTCCAATTAGACCGATTGAATTTGATCGAGCTTCATCCTCGCGACAAAGTAAAGTTCAAGCGCCAAGGCTTTTTGCGTTTTCGTCGCGATGGACCTGTAGGTAAAGCCTTGTTCGATCAAACAAAGACCAGCTATTTGAGTTACGATTTTAGACCCGAAGACTACATTCGCTTTTCGTTTCTAAAAATCAGTCCTCCGGCGCTGGCCAAGTACAAAGCAAAACTCGAGCGCATTTTGTTAGAGATGCAAGAGGAGTCACGCTTTGAAGGGGAGCACAACGTGCCCGTGCAAGACACGGGTGTCTTGTTATCCTTCCGCCCTTGGCAGTATTCGTATATGGGTGCTATTAAAAAGAAAGAGGGTAAAGAAGATTAGGCTTTAAAGGCCTAACTTCTTCTTGATCTCTTCAAGATCTTTGCTTTGTTTTTCAAGCTGCTCTTTTAAAAGACGATTTTCTTCTTTTAAAGACGCAATCTCACGATCATGACGTTGCAAACGGGCATCTACGGATTTCATTTGTTCTTCAGACTGCTTGCAAATGCCGTAAAGCTCTTGAACCGCGTTGACTGTGGCCCAGTGAATCGGATCGACGTTCAATTCAAGATAGCCGTCCGCTCGAGTTCTTACCGCATCAGGAATAACTTTCTGAACTTCCTGAGCAATGAAACCCGTCATCCTGTGGTCAGATGGAAGTCCCAAAGGATTTCCTTTTTTATAGTTGAAGCGAACTGTGTGTAGTTTCAGAATTTCATTCAATCCGTACTCATAGTCGCCTTTAATATCTTTCAATCGGATGTCCGAGGCATTGATCCATGCTGTTCCTGAGCTTAAGCCCGCACTACCGATAACGTGAAGGTTGTAAGAGGGACCCGCAGTTCCGATTCCCACATTTCCGTTATTAAGAATTGTCAGTCTGTTGGCATTCGAAGAGGCGTCGAAAATATCAAAGCCTGCAGGACTTGATTGCAAACGGAATAAATATCCTCCTGCACTTTGGAACTCTTGCACGACATTGCCCGAAGGGTTGTAAAAGTAGGCCCCGTCACCGGTCACGCTCAGTTTTCTAGGAGCTCCGCCGCCAATTCCTAAGTTACCCAATCTATCAAGTTGGACGTGGTTGCCGGAGCCAGATACAGCGACATCCGCAGCGCCGGCAGCTGAAGACGTCGTTAAATAAAGAGTGCCTGTCGACGGACTGAATCCAATACCGCCCGCATAACCCGAAGCCCCACCATAACCACCGTATCTCTGAGTACCGTTATGATAGCTATTGAAGAAATGAACTAAATCCCCACCGGTGTGCAGGAAGTGTCCTTTATTAATTTCCATTGTTTCTCGAGGGCTGGCAGTATTAACCCCGACGTATCCGTTTCCTTTGATAGAAAATCTTGCATTGCCATTGGCGCGAGCGTACAGAACGTTCACGTTAGCATCGCTTGAAGCGGTGTAAAGTTGGAGTCCATGAGCATTTGCTAAATTGGTCGAGTTAAAAAGTGTCGTCGCATATCCGGTACCCGCAGCTTCCCATTGCAGTCCTCCAGGACCGATCCCATTTCCGTTGATCGCCGCAATAGTTCCCGAGTCCCCAAGGTTGATGGTCGTATTTGAAAGCATACCGGCGGGAGCCGTGATTGCTCCGACGGCAATCTGGCCTGAAGGAAGAATGGTCATTCGTGTTTGTCGAGCCGTGCCGCCAATCGGCGTCGTTCCAAAATCAATGCTCGTCCCTTGCGCCGTACTTGTGAAATTTTCAGCGGCAAGAAATTGAATGGCCGCGGAGTTATTAGAAATGTTCGTCGCATCGTAGGCGCCAGATCCATAAAGTCCCATCAAGCGGTCGCCCGATTGAGCGGGTGTGCGCGCCGTGTTTGTCCCACGAGATTTGGCAAAAACTATTGTGGCGCCACCATTATCATTGGAACTTTTTTGAACAAGAATGCCGCCATTGGCATTTCC